>DNDO01000103.1:566-12280 GCA_003484265.1 Anaerolineae bacterium | reverse complement strand
TTACTTCTTCACTGCTTGTACTATCGCCGCGATATGTTCGGGAGTATTTCCACAACAACCACCTACAACTTTTGCTCCTAATTCAACATATTTCTTTGAAAAAATTGCCATATCATTGGGCCCCATGTCATACACGCCTTGCTCGGTTTCGATGTCCATGTGTGGGACTCCAGCATTCGGCTTCACCCATAACGGATAATTTGGCACTGTCGCCGCATATTCTTTGACAACTGCTTCCATATTTTCAAGTGTTGACCCGCAATTTGCACCGACGAGTGTCGCACCCATTTCAGAATATTTCTTCATCACATCTTTGGGTTTGACTCCCATCATTGTGCGTGTGCCTCGGTCATAACTGAATGAAACCACAATCGGCAAATCCGTCACAGACCTTGCGCCTTCAAATGCGGCATTGGTCTCTTCTACTGCAAACATTGTTTCAATTAACAACAAATCCACGCCGCCATCTGCCAAGGCTTTGGCTTGTTCTGCAAATGTCGCTTTGACTTCATCATATTCCAACGGACCATACGGTTTGAGGATCGCTCCCACTGGACCCATTGAGCCAGCCACAAGTCCATTATTAAGGGAAGCGGCTTTGCGAGCAATTTCTGCGGCGCGGATATTAACTTCAGGAGTCCTGTCTTGATATTTCGAATCTTTCATGCGCATTCTAGTTCCCCCGAAGGTACACGTCAAAATAATGTCAGACCCTGCCAGGGCGAAGGAGGAAGCGAGTTTCAACAAAGTATCGGGGTCGTCGATGATCAGATCCTCAGGCGGCTTGCCTGGCTTGAGTCCCATCTTCTGCAAATTAGACCCCGTTGCGCCATCCGCAACGAGAATGTCGTCGCTGTTCAGTCGTTCAAGAAATTTGTTCAACTTATTCTCCTGTTTACCACAAAGGGTCACGAAGGTACACAAAGGTTTTGCTTTTCCTTTGTGTCCTTCGTTGTTTAAGAATCACTTCATAAAATTCTTCGCCATCGGATCCGCTTTACGGTTCGGGATCAAATGCGCTATGTGTGGGAACGGTTCACTCATATGCGGGAAACTCGTCGCCAGCATGAACTGATTTTGAAAATCGGGGTCGGTCGGCAATTCAAACCGCTCCACCTTGCGTGTCACCGTATCGACCTCATCACGCTTATCAACATTCAGCAACGCGATCCGCGCACCGTCGCCTGCCGCGTTCCCAACAGCATATACATTCTTTAACTCACAATCGGGGATCAACCCGATCAGCATCGCCTTCTCTTTATCGATAAAACTCCCAAACCCGCCTGCAAGGATCACCTTATCGGGGCTATCCAAACCACTGCGGGTCAACAGCGTCCGTGCCGCCGTGAACAACGCCGCCTTCGCCAATTGGATCTGTCTCACATCCTGTTGTGTGATTGGGATGTCCCGTCCTATCGACGTTTCCTCCGCCCAGGCAATGACATACTCCCAACCCGACTCTCCCTGACGGACGCGCTTCGTGCTTAACTGTTTGTTGAACTTGCCCCGAGAATCCACGATCCCCACTCGGAAAATTTCCGCCACCGCGTCGATGATAGCCGACCCGCAGATCCCTTTCACGTGACCTTTGAACTCGGCATGATCCGTGTTCCAACCCTCCACGCCGATGACTTTGTACTTCGGTTCGAGCGTCGCCTCATCGATCTGTACTCGTTCCATCGCGCCAGGCGCGGCACGCATCCCATATTCGACATGTGCGCCTTCGAGAGCAGGTCCCGTTGGCGTGGACGTACAAACGAGGCGTTTGCGATTTCCAAGGATCAACTCCGCATTCGTGCCCACATCGATCAACAGCCAATTCTCATCCTGCTTGTGCGGTTCTTCAGCGATGATCATCGCGCTCGTGTCCGCACCGACAAAGGATGCGATGGTCGGCAGAATGTGGATGTTACCAGACGCATTGATGTTGATTCCCAGCTCACGCGCCTTGATGTCCATTGACTTGTGAATCGCAGGCACGAACGGCGCAAGCCCTAGATCTTTTGGATGCAGATTAAGCAGTACATGATGCATGGTTGAGTTGCCAACAAGTACCATTTCAAGGATTTCGCCCGTTTCAACGCCTGCTGTCCTGGCGGCTTGCTTCAACAACTTATTCAACGTGGAGATGATCGCCTTATGCAACTTCTCCAAGCCATCGGGCTGATCGATCGCATACTGTATGCGTGACATCACGTCCTCGCCATACACGATCTGCGGATTCATCTCAGACTCAGCGGCAAGTAACTCGCCAGTTCGTAAATTGCAAAGATATAACGCAACCGTTGTCGAACCAATATCCACCGCCGCGCCGTAGCTATCTTCGTGATAGCCCGCCTGCACCTGAATAACTTCTTTATCCTTCCAAACGGACACGGTTACATTCCACCTGGAGTCGCGCAAAGTTTTGGATAAAGTTCGCAAACATTGATAATCTATGCCCATGTCATACCAGCGCGGCATCTTTGCATCCACGCCGTGAACCAGCTGCATGGATGTTTCCAATCCCTTTGCCAACCGCTCCCAATCCGCGATCGGACGTTCGAGTGTGGGCGGACTCATTGTCACCAGATATTTTCGTATCGCTGGTTTGACTTCGATCGCGCGGTTGCTTGCGCTCTTGCGTACGATCTGCTTATTGCCGCGACTCTCTTCTGGGACGTTGATGAGCACATCGCCCATGATCTTGCATTGGCACGATAACCGGACCTGTCCGATCTCCCAGCCTTTATCTTTTAATAATTTAGGCCTGCGTTCTAGATAAGCGCGTTCTTCAGAGCCAACAGGGGAGAGGTTCTCCCGTTTTGAGTCGATGTTGTATTTCTCGAAGCGACCTTCTTCGACCAACACCATACACTTGCCGCAGGTGGCATTCTCAGCGCAAATGGACTCGATCTCCACACCCAATTCACGCGCAGCACTTCGGACAGATATCCCTTCATCGATCTGTCCGCGCCGACCAGAAGGTTGCAGGATGATGTTGTGTTTTGTCATAAGAGTATTTTCGAATAGAGCGGAGCCGCTGGTTACCGGCGGCGAGGTCGAAGCGCCCTACGTTGAAATTCCATTTCGCTTTGGGATCTCTATTTTGGAGAATTCAGTTTCCAGTTGAGAAAGAAGAGCATCTGCCACTTCTTCGGGAGAGCCGTCACGTTCGATCCAATCTCCACGTTTGTATTGTGCGGAATAATCCGATGCGGACGTTAATCCCTCCGCCATTGCGTACGCGTCGATCTTATCTTGAATTTTTTGCGATAGTTGTTTTTTTATTGTGCGCCCATCGCCTTCAACGGTAAATGATTGAGGAATGTGCTTCCAGTACATGATGCGGTATTTTGACATGGGTCCGTACCTTTGAATTATATATAATTTTCAAGTGATTGTACGAGATGATAAGAGGAAGGTCAATAGCGCGTGATATTTGCAATATGCTAGAATCAAAATAGTTAATTGGTGAATCATGAAATGTCCAAATTGCCAAACAGTCAATCCTGAGCAAGCAAGATTTTGTATGAATTGTGGTACATCCCTTGTGGAGACTATCCACAATAGTGGCGGGAAGCCTCTGGCTGTCGAAAATGCGGGGGAGAAGTCTTCATTCAATCTGCACCGTTACCTGCCACAGGAACTTGTCACAAAGCTCGAAGCCGCGCGCTCGCGTGATGCAATGGTAGGGGAGCGACGCGTCATTACCATGCTGTTCTGCGATGTGAAAGGCTCAACCGCTGCCGCCGAAAAAGTGGATCCCGAGATCTGGACGGACATCATGAACGGCGTGTTCGAGTATATGATCCGTCCGATCTATAAATATGAAGGGCTCGTACCACGACTGATGGGCGATGCCATCCTTGCGTTTTTCGGCGCGCCGATCACGCACGAAGATGATCCACAGCGCGCAGTGCTGGCGGGACTCGAAATTCAAAAAGGAATCAAACCCTACGTGGACGAGATCCGCATCAAACATGGACTTGAGTTTGGTCTGCGCGTTGGAATAAATACCGGCCTGGTCGTTGTCGGCGAAATCGGCTCGGATCTGAGAATGGAGTATACAGCCATCGGAGATGCGATCAATCTCGCCGCGCGCATGGAGCAGACTGCGCAGGTTGGAACGATCCAAATCTCGGATGAAACGTATAAACTTGTTGCACCATTTTTCAATGTCGAGCCGTTGGGCGAAGTGGAAGTTAAGGGGAAGTCTGCGCCGATAAAAACGTATCGCGTGCTGGGAGTCAAATCCACGCCTGGGCAGTTGCGCGGACTCGAAGGTTTGTCATCACCCTTGGTAGGGCGTGATGCACAACTGACATTGCTCAGAGATCGGTTGAAAGATTTGGCCGATGGAGCAGGATCAGTTGTCGCTGTAGTAGGTGAGGCGGGGTTGGGGAAGTCCACTTTGATCAATGAGTTGAAGAAGTCCGATTCGAGTTTCAAATGGCTGAGAGGCGACTCGTTGTCCTATACGCGTTCCGTCAGTTACCATCCGTGGCGGCAGGTCATCCGCCAATCTGTAGAAGCTAATGAAGAAGATACGCCTGCGGAAGTTCGCCGCAAGTTGGGATATGTATGCGAGTGCTGCACATTACCTGGCGGCGATATCCCGTTTTTGGAGGCGATGCTGGCGGTGGAAAGCGAGGAGAGCGCAAAGGTTGTGTTGGGCTATCAAGGCGACGCGCTTAAACAACGGATGGTCGATGCGACACGCGGATTTCTGTGCGGATTGGCGGTGGAGAGTCCGTTAGTGATCGTGTTCGACGATCTGCATTGGTCGGATGAGGCGTCACTGGATCTATTACTCAACGTTGTCGATTTGAACAAAGAACAGCCGATCGTCTTTATTTGTATGTCCCGCCCCGATAAGACAACAGCGGGTTGGGATTCGATCAATGACATGAAAGGGAAATTGGGGAGTGAATTTCACTTGATCGAAATAGAACCGTTAGAGGCGACTCAAACTGAAACGCTATTGAATAACCTGCTGGATGCAAATGAGTTGCCGAAACCCATCCGAGATTTGATCGTCAGCAAAGGGGAGGGCAACCCATTCTTCATTGAAGAGATCATTCGTTCGTTGATCGAGACGAAGCAGATCGTCGACGAGGGTGGTCATTGGAAAGGGGTGGGGGACAAAGCAAAGATTTTATTGCCGAATACCCTGCGCGGTGTGTTGAGCGCGCGCGTTGACCGCCTGCCCGAATCATCCAAACATGTATTGCAAGATGCGGCGGTGATCGGACGGTTGTTCGATTTGCGCGTATTGAAACGATTAACGGGCTTGAATGGCGGACTTGACCCTCACATTCAATATTTGACCGAAGCCAGCCTCATCGAAGCGGTGAGCGCCGAATACGCGTTTCGCCACGTGTTGATTCAAGAGGCGACATACGATTCCATCTTAATAAAGAAACGTGCACAACTTCACAGGCAGATCGGTGAGACGATGGAGGAAATTCATTCAAACCGTATTGAGGAGTTTGCTCCCTTGCTTGCCTATCACTTTTACAAAGCAGGGGATGAACGCTCATTAAAATATGACTTGATCGCGGGTGAAAAGTCTGCGCGGTTGTATGCCAATGCTGAAGCAGAGACACATTTCAGCCGTGCGCTCGAAGTGGCTAAAAGGGATAATGCGGATGCCAAACAAATAACCCAGATTTATCTCCAACTTGGGCAGTCTTATGAGCTTTCAGGTCATTATGGCCGGGCATTGGAAACCTACGATAACATGCAAGCCTACTCAGTTAAGCGGGAAGACCGTTCCATGGAATTAAGCGCTTTAACCGCTCATGCCACGATTTATTCCACTCTCACACCAGTCCATAACCCTTCATTGGGAGAACGTATGTATATGCAGGCGCTTGGATTGGCAGTTGAATTGGGGGATATCCCTGCACAAGCAAAGCTGCACTGGAATCTCATGCTTAATTACTTGTTTTCCAATCGCCTGTCGGAAGCCCTTCAACATTGCGGACCCACAATTGAATTGGCGCGGCAGATAAACGACCTTGACCAATTGGCTTTTACACTAAATGACGCAGGACGTGTCTATCAGGGCACAGGAAATTTTGAAATGGCGTTTTCGGTGTTTGACGAGGCGCATGAGCTTTGGAAACAACAAGGTAACAAGGTCATGCTGGCGGATAATCTTAGTGCTTCTGCTGTAGCGAATCTATTCGCCGGGAATTATGACAAGGCATTGTTGCTTTCTGAACAGGCTTTGGAGATCAGCAAGGAAACAGATAATCATTGGGGGCAATCGTACAGCCGCGTCCCTGCGACATTCATTTATTTTGATAGAGGGCTTCCGGATCTGGCGATCAAGTTTGCGACAGAAAACATTCGTGCAGGTGAAATGGGCGGTTTGATCGCCAGCACCGTTGCCATGCGTCCCCTGTTGGCATGGTTTTATGGTTCGTATGGAGATGCCAGGCGTGGCAAGGAAATGGCAGAACAGGCTCTAGACCTTGCCATCGAAAAAATGCCTGATTGGAAATCGCTTCCGATGGCTATCCTGGTTAGACTTCACTTGTTTAATGGCGAGCTTGACTCTGCGGAAAAGATTGCCGGCACGGAGCGGTTACAGCCGATCGCAATTCCATATCCGCGCTTTGCTGCGATGGCTGGTTTGGCGAATATAGAATTGGAACTGGGAAGAAAAAATTACCAAACGGCTCTATCGCTCAGTGATGATCTTCTCACTAGATT
Organism: Anaerolineae bacterium; assembly: GCA_003484265.1. Classification (GTDB taxonomy): domain Bacteria; phylum Chloroflexota; class Anaerolineae; order Anaerolineales; family Villigracilaceae; genus Defluviilinea. The sequence continues at coordinate 5,578 of DNDO01000103.1, read as the reverse complement.
AATACCTATAAGCCGTGTCGACCTTCACGAAGTGAATCATCGAAAAGCGGATGCACTGATCGGATTGAGCAGACTCAACGAGGCGCACCAAACCCTGACGGAAGCCTGCTCCCTTGCCGAAAAGCTGGATGCAAAGCATCACCTTTGGTCCATCCAAGCGACACTTGCTGGCGTAAATCGAAAACTTGGTAGACAACAGGAAGCGGATGTTTATCTTAAGCGGGCACGCATTATTGTTTCTTTTATTGCAGAAAGACTCGCAAAGGTCGGACTCAAGGAATCATTCCTAAATCAGTCCATAGTTCTCGAATTGTTCCTCGATTAAAGTAAAAAACTATTGTTTGCATAAGATATTCCCCGCCAGCCACCCCGTTGTCCAAGAGGACTGGAAATTAAAACCACCTGTGATGCCATCTATATCCAATACCTCACCTGCAAAGAATAGATCCTCCACAACTCGGCTTTGCATGGTTTTGAAGTCCACCTCCTTTAGATTCACACCGCCGCATGTAACGAACTCTTCTTTGAACTGTCCCTTGCCTTGAACCTCAAACCCACCAGCCGTCAATTCATTTGCCAGCCTGCGCAATTCCGCTTTTGAGACATCCCCCCAATTCTTTTCGCCGACAAATTGAACCAACTGCTTCCACAGGTTTAATGGGATCTGCGAGAACGCAGGGTTTGTCGCAACCTTCTTGCGGACATTATCTTTCCAGTCTTTATTTCTCTGTAGAATGTCTAGAGCTTTATCGAATGAATAATCGTCCAGCCAATTCACTGTCAATGTTGCGCGATACTTTTTCTCGAACAACTCACGTGCGCCCCATGCTGAGAGACGCAACACAGCAGGTCCGCTCATGCCCCAATGTGTGATAAGCAGTGGTCCGCGCTGTGTGATCGAATCCATTTCCACGGTTACCTTTTCAACCGATACGCCTGCCAACCCGTCAATGCGTTTATCTTTGATATTGAACGTAAACAATGAGGGGACAGGGTCAACGATGGAATGCCCAAGCGACTTCAAAATTTCGAGCGTCTTGCGATCACTGCCTGTGGCAAGTAATAATTTCTTTGTTTGGAGATGAAGAACCTTCGCATCTTTCCATACCTCGATCTTGAATCCACCTCTTTGACCTTTCTCCACCCCAAGCAGACTCGTCCTGGGTTCTACTTTCACCCCAGCCTTCCGTGCGGACTCTCGCAAACATTCCGCGATCGTATTCGAATCATCCGTTACAGGGAACATCCGTCCATCGGCTTCAGTCTTCAACTTCGCTCCGCGCGACTCGAACCATTTGACTGTATCCTGCGGTTGAAAGCGACTGAACGCCCCGCGCAGCTCATTCCCTCCACGTGGATAATACGTGATCAATTGTGCTGGTTCAAAACATGCATGTGTAACATTACAGCGCCCGCCGCCGGATATGATCACCTTGCCAAGCGTCTGGCTTGCCTTCTCAATGATCAACACATTCAACTTCGGATTCAACTCCGCACAACGGATCGCGGCGAAGAATCCCGCAGGTCCGCCGCCAGCGATGATGACGTCCCAATTATTCTTCATTGTGATTGTCATTTTGATGCGAGATCAAATACATCATCCGCAGAACTTTCAACTCATCATAATTCAACTCGCTGTTTAGTTTGTCGAACACGGGCTTGAGATAGGTTGGGCTGAGTTCATCGAATGCGGAAAAAGAAGCTTGTTGTTGATCCGGTGACGCAGATAAGAGCGATTGCAGATCGCCATTGTTTCGTAATTCATTTCCTGCCAGCAGATATTTGTATAAATAGTCAAGAATAGTGTTTGTCTTTATCCCGTATTGCTGCATCAACTCTTGCACACTCGCGCCATCGTTGAATGCTTCGCCAATGATTCGTCCGCGCGCGCTGAGTGTATTCCCCTTCCCTTTGGGTGCCGGGCTGGCGGCGAGAGTGGGTTGTGGATGAGGGATTTCATGTAATCCACGCTTTTCGCAATAGGCTTTGATCGTTTCCAAAAACACATCGCCATATTTTTCCAGCTTTGCCTGTCCTACACCAGCAATATCAAGTAAGCTCTTACTAGATTGCGGATAATATGCCGCCATCTCGATCAGCGTTCGGTCTGAAAAGATCACATACGGCGGAACACCTTCTTCGTCAGCCATTTCTTTGCGTTTCTGCCGAAGAATGGCAAACACTGCATTGTTATATTCGACTTCGAATTTCTTTTTACTTTTCTTTTGGATGCGCTTCGCTTCCTGCATGACGCCGAAAATTGTTTCTCTTTTCTTGAGCGACTCCAACGCTTTGACCGTGAGACTCAGTGTGTGATACTCACCCTCCTGCTTGAGATAGCCCATCGTCAACAGTTGACGAGCGATATGCATCCACTGTTTTTTTGTCAACTCACTGCCGATGCCATACGTAGAGAGTGTATTGTGTTCCCAGCGCAGGACCTTTTCGTTTTTCGAGCCGAGCAAAATATCTGCGATGTGACCTGCACCAAACTTTTCATCCGCACGCTTGACACACGAGAGGAACTTTTGGGCGTAGATTGTGATGTCTGCGAGAGGGGTGGGGGCGGAGGTGCAGTTGTCGCAGTAGGAGCAGTTATCGGCCTGGTATGTTTCGCCGAAATAGTTGAGGAGAGGCTTGCGGCGGCAGTTCCTTTCGTCCTCTGCATACCGTACGATGGCATCCAGATGTTGTTTGGCGATGCGTTTCTCTTCGCCTGCTTTTTGATCAATGAAATAATTCAATTTTGAAACATCCGCATAACTATAGAGTAGTCGACAATGCGCGGGCAAGCCATCGCGTCCTGCGCGACCGATCTCTTGATAATAACTTTCGATACTCTTGGGCAGATCGAAGTGCATGACGAAGCGCACATTGGGTTTGTTGATGCCCATGCCGAACGCGATGGTCGCAACCATGATCTGCACTTCATCACGGATGAATGCTTCTTGATTTTTACGGCGATCAGAATCGTCAAGCCCCGCATGATACGGGCGGACAGAATATTTTTTTGTGGCAAGGTAAGAGGCAAGTTCGTCCACTTGTTTGCGAGAGAAACAATAGATGATACCCGACTGATCTTTGTAACGATCGAGTAGATCAATCGTTTGTCCAAAGGTATCCCCTTTGGGAAGGACTTCGATGTAAAGATTCTCGCGGTTGAAACTGGCCACGAATTCGTTGGTGGTGGAAAACTTAAGCGTTGCTCGTATATCCTGCCTTACGCGCGATGTGGCGGTGGCTGTCAGTGCAAGACAAACTGCATTGGGGAATCGTTTGCGCACTTCAACGATCTGCCGATACTCGGGGCGGAAGTCGTGTCCCCACTCGGAGATACAGTGTGCTTCATCTATGGTGATGCAATCGAGTTGAATTGAATCGAGAAGCGCAAGGATACGTGAAGTGAGAAGTGTTTCGGGCGCAACGTAGAGCAATTTCACTTCACCGTTGCGGACATATTCCATGTTCTCCTGATATTCCTGCGGCGACAAGGTGCTGTTGAGAAAAAGAGATGGCACGCCATATGCACGCAATTGCTCCACTTGGTCTTTCATCAATGCAATGAGCGGCGAGACAACGACGGTGAGACCTTCAAATAAAAGTGATGGGATTTGGTAGCATAACGACTTGCCTCCGCCCGTTGGCATGACAGCAAGTGAATCTTTTCGCGCCAGTACATTCTCGATCACTTCATTCTGAAGCGGACGGAAAGTGTCATAGCCGAAGGTCTCTTTGAGAATGGATGCGGGAGAAGACATGGGCGATAGTATAACAAAACGCCCTGACAGATTCTGTCAGGGCGAAAATATCCCCTAAAGAAATTTATGCTACAGCGGGGCGAAACTTATACCCATAAACGATCAAACCTCGTTCATCACCGTCGTTCCTCATTTTGCGGGTGACCATTTCAACAGGCATACCGATCGAGACAGCGGAGTTGTCGACGTCTGTGAGTTGGGCGGTGATCATGGGACCTTCGTCCAGTTTGACGAGCGCCACAGTGTAGGGAGCGTTGGCATCATAACCTGCGGGCGCTTCATAGATGGTGGTATAGGAGTACACTTCGCCCTTGCCGCTAAATGCGAACTGTTCCTTGGCTTCATCACCACAGTTCGGGCAGATATCGCGCGGGGGGAATATTTTATGATCGCAGTGCGGGCAGACTTCGCCGACCAGTCCGTAACGTTGCTTTTTGAGTCTCCAGTGTCTTGGGATTTCCATGCGTATAAAGTCCTTTCAAAAAATTGCTTTCTCTGAACTTAATTCTATGCGGCGGGACTATCAAATACTCTCAAGATGGATTCTTTGCGATAAAGGGATGACGTGCCCATCGAAAGAGAATCCGCCTCTCGCTTAAGCCCGAAGCGGATTCACACCCCAATGCTATAATCTCCCCCGATGAGAATCCTGTTAATCAATCAAGCATTTGTTTCACCTGACGAACCGGGACATACGCGCCATTTTGAGATGGCGAAATTTTTGCAGTCACGCGGACATGAACTCGTCATCGTGGCCAGTGACTTGAACTACCAAACAGGTCAGCGGACCGTGGCGCGGACAGGCCTGTTCGCTGAGCAGAGCTTCGATGGCGTGCGTGTGTTGCGTTCGTACATTTATCCCGCATTGCATCGCAGTTATTTTTGGCGAATCATTTCTTTTTTTAGTTTTATGTTTAGTTCGGTGTGGACAGCGTTGCAAGTGAAGGATATTGACCTGGTAATGGGTACCACGCCGCCGATCTTTCAGGCGGTCTCGGCGTGGGTGGTCGCTTTAATTCGGCGTAAACCTTTATTGCTCGAAGTGCGTGACTTGTGGCCCGAGTTTGGCGTGAGCATGGGCGTGTTGAAGAACCCAATTGTGATCGCGCTGGCACGTTGGTTGGAGATGTTCCTGTATGCGCGTGCAACTCATCTTCTGGTAAATTCGCCTGCGTATAAAGAGTATATGATGGGCAAAGACGTGCCTGAAAACAAGGTGACCTATATCGCCTACGGCACGGACGTGGACATGTT
>DNDO01000103.1:0-290 GCA_003484265.1 Anaerolineae bacterium | reverse complement strand
AATGACATCGATACGATCCTGCGTGCTGCAGAACGATTGAAGGATGAAGATAAGATTCGTTTTGTATTATTCGGTGATGGCAAAGAACGGTCTCGATTGGAATCCGAAGCTGAACGGATGAAACTCTCAAATGCCATCTTCGCGGGCGTGCGCCCCAAAAAGGATATGCCGCGCGTTGTCGCCTCCGCGGATGTGTGCCTTGCCATCTTGCAGGACATTCCGATGTTTCGAACCACGTACCCGAACAAGGTCTTCGATTACATGGCGGCAGGACGCGGGACCGTGCTCGT
>DNDO01000195.1 GCA_003484265.1 Anaerolineae bacterium | reverse complement strand
TCGGACCCAAGATCGGCAACACATTCAGCACCATCAACGCTTCTCTTCCTAACTAATCGGCTCAGTGGAACAAAAAACCCCGTCGCAAGACGGGGTTTTTTGTTTCACCAACGATGTATCTTATACATATTTTTCACGGATCTTGGATGAGACGAAATCCATCAGGGACACAACTATTGCGATGGCGAGCATCTGCGCACTGGCATCACGATAGTTGAGCAGGTTGATATTCTGTTGCAGCAGGAAGCCGATACCGCCGCCGCCTACAAAGCCGATGATAGTGGACATGCGAACGTTGATATCCCACCGATACATCGTGAATGATATGTAGGGAGGGATGATCTGCGGCAGGACGGCATATACGATGGTTTGCAAACGGGTTGCGCCGGTGGCCTGCACTGCCTCGAGTGGTCCCGACATGATGCTTTCCACCTGTTCAGAGTATAACTTGGCGAGCGCTGCAATCGTATGCAAAGCCAGCGCCAGCGAACCTGCAAACGGACCAATGCCCACCCATACAACAAAGACGATGGCCATCACCAACGCTTCAACCGAACGAAGGACATTAAAGATCGTGCGGGAGACATAATAGATGGTCAGGCCGGTTGGTACTGGTTCAGAATATTTATATCGCAGGCTTGCCAGCAGCCCAAAAACAGCACCAATCCCGCCGGCGCGCATAAAGTAAATATCAAGGTCCTTGAATTGATAGAGCCAGTTAATTGCCGATGCAAGCAGTAGGGCAAGCATTATGCCGGCTGCAACCGCCAGCACAATATGAAGGAGGCGAAGGAGCGGTCCCCTTCCACGACTTAAGGCTTCACCCCACCGCCCAGCCAGACTACTGAAAATGCCTGCACCAGCCAATGCCCCAAATGCTTTGACCAGCATGTTAAGAATATCACCCAGGTCTCGAACAAAGAATCCGAGAAAGCCGAATGACCCGAGAGACAATCCGACGGATGTGCCGGCGGTCAATGCCACATAGGAGATCAAATACAAAACCAGAATAAAAATGAAGGACAGAACGATCAATACCGCCTGCCGCGCCGCTTTTAATCCAGGGGAGGGATTGGTAATGTCTTTTTGAGGAAGCGCCCAGCGCGCGCCTCTGGTAAGCACGAAGGGCGAACCGGCCAAAACTATCGCGGTAATTATCCAGTTATCTGTAAGGAGTCCGCTGACAATCCCTGCCCAATTTGCAACCTGTGTGCCCAAATAGAATCCAACCGGAATAAGTAAAATGGACAAAGACATGCCAAACAACGAACTTGTTATATCCTTCATCAAGTTGCGCGCCGCAAAGAAGCTGAAGGGAATGGCAAGCAGGACGCCCAATGTTGTAGCCAACAACGCCAGAAAGACAGTTTCAATGATCTTATCCCAGGTGTCGTAGGCGGTTTTTGTAAGGTGAGGAGAGCCAATATTCCGGCGTGTAATGGCTATGATCTCATGAGCTTCTTCGCTGGGGCGGTTGGGTAAAAGGACCGTCGCTTCAAAGTGACCGAACCTGTCGATTTCGATGTTGGCAAGTTGCAGGTTAACGCCGCTTTCGAAAGGAGCCAGGTTTAGAGGTCCTCGTGTAACCGGCTCGAAGTTGAAGCCCTCCACATGGACATTACCGCGAGGGTCGCTGCATGAGGGAGTGACGATCATGTAGGGCAATGTCGGGTCGGCAGGGAGGACAGGTTCAAAGCCTCCCTCAGGGCATGGGATCATCACGGGGACACGAACTTCAAACACTTCCTTCTCATATTCAACGATGTTGGGCTTTGCTAAAGCGCGCAGGATTCGGAATAGCTGCTGCTGGCGGTGTTCAGACTTGGTTTCCTCCAGATTGACCTTTGTCACCTGAAAGCCGTACGCGTACACAACAAGAACGGCAAGAACACTCAAGCCAAAGATAAGTGACCGGAAGGGACTCTGTTTTTTATTTTTCATTTTGACTTCCTATCCTACGCGTTCCGCATCGCGGCCATAAATATCTTTGAATTTGGCATCATCAATATCCTTCGGGAGGCCGTCGAACATCAGCTTCCCTTCATTGAGGGCAACAACGCGGTCTGCGTAACGGTGTACCAGGTCGAGAAAATGCAGACTGCATAATACTGTGACACCGTCTTCCTTGTTGATCTTCTCGAGGTATTGCATGATGCTGTGCGCCAGGACAGGGTCAAGGCTGGCGACCGGTTCGTCTGCCAGGATGATCTCCGGGTTTTGTATCATGGCACGCGCGATCCCCACCCTTTGTTGCTGACCTCCGCTCAGTTCATCGGCGCGGTGGTATGCCTTGTCGGCAATGCCAACCCGCTCCATTTGTTTGAATGCATTGTCAACATCGCTTTTGGGAAAACGATTGATCAAACTCCAGGCGGGATTCACATATCCGAGTCGGCCCGACAGCACATTAGTCAGCACGGGTGAGCGGTGGACAAGGTTGAAATGTTGGAAGACCATACCGATCTTGCGGCGGACGCGCCGGAGTTCTTCGTCCGATGCGTCAGTAACATCCGTGTCGTTCCAGAAAATTTTTCCATCGGTTGGTTCGATCAAGCGATTGATGCATCTCAATAGGGTTGATTTGCCGGAACCGCTTAATCCAATGACGGCCAGGAATTGGCCTTTAGGCACGTCAAAACTGACATCGGTCAATGCTTGTACGCCGCCGTCATATATTTTTGTCAGGTTTTTAATTTTTAGCATGGTGATCTCCGCCCGGGAGAGGGATAATAGTTGATAGGAATAAAAACCCGGACAGGTTACCCCTGTCCGGGTTTTTATTTTTCAAGACTTGCCTACTGACCAAGACCCTCGAGGGTCAAGCCCGTAGCTTCCACCATCTTGCGGACGAAGTCGTACTCGGCGTCCGTGGCGGTGTCGATACCGGTCCAGCCGTAGAAGTCCTGGTTGCCCAGGGATTCGTTCCAGGCTTCGGTTCCAGCAAAAGCGACAAGTGCGGCTTCGATCTGAGCGCGCACGTCAGCAGGGAATTCAGGACCAAAGGACAGGGTGTCATTCGGGATATCAGCTGAGATCGTCAGGATGCGCAGTTTCTGAATGACATCCGGTGCTTCTGTGCGGATGCCGGCGCGGGCGTCGAGCACGCGGTATTCAGCGTTCGGTCCGCAGAAAAGACGGGAAGCATCTGCATTCGGAGCACAGGATTCCACAAATTCATCAGGAATATCAGGATTTTCAGCCGTCCACGGGATACCGCCCTCGGGTGAGAGGTATCCGCTGTAGAAGGTGGTTGCGAAATCTACAGAGCCGTTGTAAAGAGCGAGGGCGGCGCCGTTGTGGCTTCCGCCAGTTTCAAAAGGAACAGGCTCGATGCCGGCTTCCTGGAACATAACCAATGGGACCATATAACCGGATGTTGAACCGGGGTCGCCATAACCCCAAGTCTTGCCATCCAGATCTTCAAGGGTTTGGATATCGCTGTCGCGCGGGACCAGGATCTGTGCCCAGTAAACGGAGTATCCAAAGCGGATGGCTTTAAAGGAAACGTCCACACCGCACAATTGGCTGGCGAGTGCGTATCCGAGACCAGGGATGAAGCCCATTGTGTCGGTGGGTGATGCGCACATTTCTTCGATTGTTGCGGCATAGGAGGTCGGGACAACCACTTCAAAGGTCAGGCCAGTGGCTTCGTTCAAAGCGTTAGCCATGACCTCACCACCACTTACGATGACCTGTGCATCCACGGACGGCACGAACAACACCTTGATGGGGTGTTCTGGTGAGCCGACAGCAGGCATGGGTTCTTCAGTGGGGGGAACTTCAGTGGGGACAGCCGTTGGTTCGGGGGCTGGCTCCTCGGTGGGTGCCGGGGTGGCGGGTGCGCAGGCGGCGAGTGCCAATGCGAGAACCGTCAATACGGCAAAGGACAGATACAGTGACTTCTTCATATTTCTCTTCTCCTTTTGAAAATATTTGTTGGGAGGGACTCCCTTTCGAAAATGATAATACTTGTTCTTTACGAATTAAACAAGTCACCTTGATTAGAAAAAATGCAGTGATAAGACAAAAATACTCTTTTTAAGAAGCCATCACTCTTTGGTTATCAAGGCTGCCAAATCCAACCTTGACTCTTCCATATATACGAGAAATTCTCTAAAATCTCCATCGTTTACTCCCTGCAACGATTCAATTCCATAAGCAGTATTGAAAGCAGCATTACCCGCCTCTGTTTGCAGGATGGCGGGAATAACACCGGCAAACAGATCGCGCATAGGCTGGGACATATTTGTTGAAAACGCCAGTACTGCATACGGAATAATTTCGGGCGCCTGCCAGATGACAAGCACCTGCTCGATAAGATCGGGATATTCATTCTCTAGCGACGGGAATTTACGTGCATCGATATAGGTCCCGCCGAAGTCGCAGACGCCGCCCACATATAACGAGCGGACAACTGTAGTTTGACCTCCGACAAAAGCAGCGGGTCTTATCCGGACCTGAGCCTGATTCAAAATCCCAAGCGGGATCATATACCCGGAGGGCGAAGTCTCTTCGCTCCAGCAGGGTTTTTTATCGTTGAACTGTTCCAGTGCAACGGAGGCATCGGCTGAGTTTGCACCTGTATCGGGATTGAAATAGGGTACCAATCCACTTTTACGCGGGGCGATGAACTGCATTCCATATTTGATCTTTTCGTCGTTAACGACTGCATATTGGGCGCGGACGAGGTCTTGCTGGTGCGCAAGCGCATAGGAAAGAGGATCGAGTAGAACAATGTGCGCATTCCCATTTTCGAGAGCCTCCACAAGAGAGGCATACGAGTCAGGGACGATGGTGACGACGACATAACCCGTCTGTTCCAAGAATTGGGCGGCGAGCTCGCGTGCGGCGTTGACCTGTTCGGGCGAGTCGGCGGAAGGCGCCAGGGCAAGGATCAAGGGATTTTCCGCCAGACCAAGCTCCGCCGTAGGGAGATGCGTGGGGATGTCTGCTGTGGGAGGCGATGGGATGAGAGTCTCTGTTGGAACGCTAATGGAGATCTGCGGCAGATTACAATTCGCAAGTGTGATTGAGAAAAGTAATAGGAGAACGAGCAATAAGGGTTTGCGTTTCATAGATGGTTGTTGCGATTATAATACGCTCATGAAAAACAATAACCTGCTCTCCATTTTGATCCTGATCGTGATCGGTGTGGCGGCTTATTTTATCGTGCAGACAGTGCGCGAGACGTCGCAAGCCGCGACCGAGCCTTTCCAACAAGTGAACGAGGCGAACCGCGCGCTACAGACACAAATGGCGAACCTGCTTAATCCAACACCCACGATCATTCCCGACCCGGTGACGTATATAAATGAGATACGCGCTCTCGCCCGTTTGGAGACGATCCAGTACAGCGTCGAAAAGGTGATCACAGGTGAGACAGGCGGCGGGACGTTCGATGCCTTGTTCGGCGACAAAATACTTTTTGTCGGGCATGGCACGGTCATCGCGGGTATTGACATGGAGAAACTGCGTCCCGAACATATGCGCTTTGAAAACGGCGTGCTGACGGTGAATCTGCCCCCCACTGAGATTTTCATCGCTGCTCTCGATAATGAAAAATCCTATGTCTACAACCGCGATACGGGTTTGCTTACCAAGCCTGACCCAAACCTTGAAACGCTGGTGCGCCAGCGCGCCGAGGAGGAGATACTCAAAGCCGCGCTCGAAGACGGCATTCTTGAACAGGCGAAGATCAATGCCGAGGCTTATCTTTTCAAGTTCTTCGCGGCGCTTGGGTTTCCGAATACGATCTTTTTATCAGACCAGGGATAAAAACCAAAAACCTGTGAGGTTTCCGAACCATCACAGGGATCTTGTTTAGACTCGCTCTGTCCATGACGGATGGTCGTATTTCTCGTTGACCAATTCTTCCGCCCTTTTGGTTTCGGATTCAGACAACTCTCCCCTCTCAAAACTAATTCCCAATTCCGCTTCGAACGCCAGGACGAAAGCCAGCGCGGCGGCTTCCCAGCTTATCTCCCGCCCCAATGCGGATTCGACAGTCGTTGCTCGTTCGAGTAATCGTTTCGAAGCGTTCCCGCGCGCCGAATCATTTTCAAAAACAAGCGCCTGACAAATGCGTGCGAGGTCACCAGTCAGCGGGAGAGACCCATGTTGAAGCACTACTTCCTTCTTGCGCGCCTGGGCTGAGCCGATCAGTTTTTTTCCGTTGACCGTTATTTCATATGTCGAAGGTACCTCAAAGCAGATGGGATTGGGTGTCTGCTTTTCTTGATTTTTCCCCTCTTGTACTTTAACTGGAATTTCCAAACTTTGGACTGCAATCAGTAACGCCTTTGCTAGACGATTATAGCTTTCAAGGATACTTCCCTCGACGCTCGGTTCGTTTGCCGAGGCCACGACGGAATAGGTCAATTCATCGGTATGCAAGATGGCGCGTCCGCCGGTTATGCGCCGGACCAGATCCCAACCGTTATCTTTTAAACGATGAACGTCAACATCTGCAATAGGTTGGGCATATCCAAGTGAAAGACAGGCTGGTTGCCACTCGTACAGCCTCAAGGTCGGGGCTGCTTCGCCTCGTCCAATGTGTTCGAGAATGGATTCGTCCACTGCCATATTCCATGCACCGCGTGCGGTCGGGGTGATAAGAAGCCGCCAAATGTTCACGACTATATTCTAATTGAATAAATAGGCGGCTGATATAATATTTTAGATTCCATGAAAACATTTCCTGTCAACAAGAATCTCCTTTGGCTGATTTGGTTCGCTTTTGGCAGGATCCCGCCTCTTTCTTGTCCATCTAGCCTTGGTGTTCATTCCAGGAATGTTGTTTGGTATTTCGGATACAGGTGATAAGAAAACCCATGAAATTTGAAGATCATTTTTCCGCACAATCCGGGCAATATGCGCAGTTTCGCCCGCGATATCCCGATGCAATGTATGAATATCTCGCATCCATTGTTCCGGCGCGTTCGCTGGTTTGGGATTGCGGAACGGGTAACGGTCAGGCGGCGGTTAACCTGGCTGAGCATTTTGATCGAGTCTATGCGACCGATGCCAGTGCAGAGCAGATCGCCCGCGCTTATCCGCATCCGAAAGTCGAGTATCATGTTGAACCAGCCGAAGAGGTTGCCCTTGAGTCTTCAAGCGCTGACCTGGTCACTGTGGCGCAGGCAGTACATTGGTTCGATTTCGATAAATTTCATGGCGAGGTGCAGCGTGTTCTCAAAACGAACGGCGTATTAGCCGTTTGGACCTATGGATGGCCCGAGATTTCCCCGCAAGTTGATAAGGCAGTGTATAAGTTCTATTCCGAAACTTTATCAGGTTACTGGCCCGAACGTATCCGTTATGCAGAGGAAGGTTATCACACGCTTCCCTTCCCATATGAAGAGATCATGCCCCCGTCATTTGCGATGGAGAATAAATGGAATTTGAGTCAGCTAATCGGATTTTTAGACAGTTGGTCAGGGACGCAAAAGTATCTTGAACAAAAAAGAAAACATCCGTTGGAAGAGGTCTGGGAGGAACTCGCAAGTGATTGGGAAGACGAGGAAGAAAAACGGACAGTTCGGTGGGCGTTACATTTTCGAATTGGAAGAAGAAGCTAATGCCAATAAAAACTCCCGTCAAACGGGAGTTTTTATTTACAGCGCTTTCAATTCCGATTCAACGATTTGCGCAAGTTCTTCGGATATATCCTCCAATGGCGGTTTGACATGCCAGCGTGGCAGTTCATACATCCGATGGAGCAGGGCTTTCAATGTAGCCGGGAACGGGGGATATTTTTCGAGAACATGTCGTTGCTTTGTTACACGCGTCTGTGCTTCGGAGGCATCTCTTCCTTCACTGATTAAATCCCATACCTTGCGCAGGTCAGGCGAGATCAAGTTGGCAGCGGCGGTAATACAACCTGCCGCTTTGTTTTGCATGGCGAGCTGTACATATGAGTCGGTCCCGGTCAGCACGACCAGGTCTGAGCCAAATTTTTCTCCGAGCGAACTGGCGAGACCGGGGTCATGCGAGGAATCTTTGATGCCGGCAAATTGTGTCGGGAACCTGTCTTTCAAACGAGTCAGCAGTTCAACTGACAGGCCGATACCAGCGACTTTAGGGAAGTGATATCCAAGCAAATGTTTATCTGATGGAACCGCCTTCTCAATGACATCGCTGAACCAATTGAATAGACCTTCGTCGCTTGCGTTGCGGAAGTAATAAGGAGGCAACACTACAACCCCGTCATAGCCGATATCGAATGCGAGTTTGGTGAGGTCTATGGTTTCGGAGAGGCTGGGGGTTCCTGTGCCGGCAAGCAGGCGAAAGCCAGGCAGGTTTTGGCAATGGGTTCGTGCCGCGCGCAAAAAGGATTCGCGTTCAGAGGGTGAGAATGACGGTCCTTCACCGGTGGTGCCAAAGAGGAGCGCTCCATGACAGCCTCGGGATGCGAGAAAATCCATAAATGCGGGAACAGACTCAAAATCCAATTTTGAATCCTCTTTTAGCGGGGTAACTGCCGCGGCGTAAACCCCGGCGAGGGTATGTCCTGATGTCATATATTCTCCAATCCGGTCATTATTTTTTCCTTTTTTTGCGCACGGTCTTCTTGTCTTCTTCGCCAAAAAAGTCGCGCGCCGCATCTTCCGACGATTGTAGTGGAATGCCTTCCTCTGATTCGAGATAATGCTGATGATCGAGTACCCAGAGATAGAGATCACCCTCGGTCTTTTCGGGGAATTCTCTCAGAATGCCTGTGCTGCGAATGACATTGATGACGGGCATATACACGGTCTCATACCAGTGTACTATTGCCTCCTCTTCGGAAATATCCCGCTGCATATCAAGACCCATGAAGTAGCGATGCACGGCAATATGCTCCAGCATGCGGTCGAAGCCGTCTGGTATGTTAAGCCGGATGTTGGCATCAGGTATCAGCGAATCGAGCGAAGTGCGTTCGAGAAAGTTGACCTTGTTCTCAAGAATTTCCAAATCTTCCGGTTTGATGTTTGCGGTGATGTTAACCCGGGTAGCACATTCGCGAACTTCGGCATCTATAAAAACCTGCCCCTGTTTCCGCGCGACGGATACGCGGTGATGACCGTCCACAACAAAATAAACCTGCCCGACTTTATAAAGGACGACCGGCGGGAGACTGACCTCCTGATAAAAAGCGCGGTTGACGCTTTGCCAGCGGTCGGCGAGTTTGTCGGATGCTGGCAGGAAGACGCGGTCAAACTCGTGGTAACGGTTCAGACTCCCTGCAATCTGATCCACACGAACGGTCTGTACCCCGCGATAGATGGGTCCGCCAATGTGCAGTTTCTCCTTGATTTCATCATACGAGAGGAGTGTTGTGGTTTGACCCGAGAGGCTTGCCCAAACACGGTTCATAAATGCTTTGAATAGTGCTCGTTGAAAATCCGAGCGCGCTTGTTCTGAGATTGGATCGGTCATGAGATTTTAGTGATAAACATCCAACACTTTATATGGGTGGACGTTTATGATTTTTGTTCCTCTATAATTTGTTTCGGACGCTTCAAGATTGTTGCGGTAGAAATGTGTATGTCCATGCATATGATAACGGGGTTTTGTAAATTGGATGAGCCAGTTAATGGCTTTGAGCCCTGTGTGAGCCTGGGTATCGTCGTCGTGCACTCCGAAGGGCGGCGAATGTGTGATGAGGATATCAAGATAGCGCCCATATTGGATTCGGTTTAAAAGAAGTCTGGGCAACAGTTTAAATGCGCGGAGGTACGCATCCGTTTGTGAGTGTTGATTTGTTCCATTGGGGCGGTACCGGATGGATCCGCCCAAGCCGCCGATCAGGAATGTTTTGACGCGCATCAGTTTCAGGTCCAGATTTGAACCGCCCTCTGCATATGTTTTTGCGTCGTGCTCCCGATATTCCGGATCGTGATTCCCCGGTACATATAAAAGCGGGACATTCAGAAAAGAAACCATGTTCTCGAGATATGGATACGGAAGGTCTCCGCATCCGATAATCACCTCGATATCGTCGAAATATCCGTTATTACAAAGGCTGTATAATCTTTCAACAGCCTCGTCACTTACTGCCAGGATTTTCACTATGAGATTATTTTGCCGTAGAAAGATGTTCCCTGCAAGGTCATTTGATGATAATGATACGTAAAATGATAAATTTGACGGATAATTATCATCATTGCGGTTGTCAAACATTGCAGGGCAAACTATAATCGGTTGGGATTGGAGAAAAGCACTGGAAACAAGAATTTTCCCTGAACTTTCGGACGATGATAAAGGCGAAGAGAACGCCGCCCCCAAATCTCAACTTCAAGCCGGTGTCACGCTTGCAAAACGGTATTTGATCCAGGAGGTCGTTGGTCTTGGCGGTATGGGGTCTGTTTATCGTGCCCGCGACATGCACTTCCCAAATGTGAATAAGCTGGTTGCCGTGAAGGAAATGATCATCAGCGCGCCGGACCCATTGGTGCGCGAGACCATCGTCCAGAATTTTGAGCGCGAAGCCAACCTGCTCGCCACCCTTCATCATCCCTCCATCCCAAAAATTTACGATTATTTTACGCTGGAGAGCCGGTCTTATCTGGTGTTGGAATTCATTCACGGGAAAGATTTGGAAGCCGTTATCAGTGATGCAAGCGGATTCCTCCTGGAAGAACAGGTATTGACCTGGGCAGTTGCCCTGTGCGATGTATTGGATTACCTGCACAAGCATAAACCAGACCCGATCATTTTCCGCGATATGAAACCATCGAACATTATGATCAATTCAAGCGGTGAATTAATGCTGGTGGATTTCGGTATTGCCAAGGCGTTCCAGACTGGAATTAAGGGAACGATGATCGGAACGGAGGGATATTCCCCCCCCGAGCAATATCGCGGCGAAGCCACGCAGGCGGCTGACATATACTCTTTGGGCGCCACCATTCACCATGCATTGACGCGGCGTGACCCGCGGCTCGAGCCGCCTTTCTCTTTCGCAGAAAGACCCATAAAACGAATCAACCAGTCCGTTTCGAGCGAGTTGGAAGTAATCGTGGAGCGCGCGCTTGAGTACGATCCTGTCAACCGCTTCAAGAGCGCCGCAGAAATGCGAGATGCGCTAACGGCTCTTGCGCGCAAGACCGGCATTCTCGTACGCGCCGGTTCTTTACCCGCCACCCCTGTTAATACGGACGGCATAAAACCCCTTTGGAAGTTCAAATGCGAGGATGAAATCCGCGGCACACCGACGATTTCGCAGGGTGCGCTTTATATCGGATCGTATGACAACAATCTATATTCCCTTGATGCGTCGGATGGAAAATTTCAATGGAAATACCCAACAGATGGCGGGATCGTCTCGTGCCCGACGGTCGTGGATGGAAACATTTATGTGGGTTCCGAAGACAAGATACTGCATGTCGTATCAGCACGTTCGGGCAAGGTTGTATGGACGTACTATACGGAAGGTCCCATCCGTTCTTCACCGCGCATTGCAGATGGACACGTTTTTATCGGATCGGACGACAAATATTTACACGCTGTCAATATGAATACAGGACGCATGGTTTGGCGTTTTGAGACTGCGGATGCGATACGATCGACGCCGTTCGTAATGAACGATATGATATATTTTGGCGGTGAAACCGGCGACTATTACGCGATCAATTTCAGGGCAGAGATAAAGTGGCGTTTTCGAGCGAAACGCGCCATTACATCATCGACGGTTGGTACAGGTCAGGCTGTCTACTTTACGTCGATGGACGGTACGCTATATGCGTTGGACCCTCGGAACGGTTGGGTATTGTGGCGTTATCGTCTGGGCAAGTCGTCCATCAGCACGCCCTGCATCGTTGATGACCTGATCATCACCGGCGCGGCTGACGGTTTCATCTATGCAGTGGAAGCGAAAAGCTCGAAGGAAGCCTGGCGTTTTAGGACCGAGCACCAGGTGAACGGCTCGCCTGTCATTTATAAAGATTCATTATATTGCGGCTCTGTGGATGGAAACCTTTATTGTCTTGAATACCGCACAGGCAGGCTGAGATGGAAATTCAGCACGGAAGGTGCCATTACCGGCACCCCTCTGGTGTATGACGATGTTGTATACGTCGGCTCCACCGATCATAATGTCTACGCGTTGCTCGCGTGAGAAGGAGTTTTTGTGGCTAAATTTTTCCGCTGGTTATCTGGGTTATTTGGGAACCGGCCAAAACCGGAAAAGAAAATGGACACAGCCAATACTGCGCCTCTAACCGAGGACCAGCTGAAGGCCATCGTCAACAACCAGAATGTCCAGTTTGAACTCCAACAGTTGGTGTCTGCCGCCGGGCAGTCCGTGGGAAAACAAAGGGAGCTGAACGAGGACAGTGTGCTTGCGATTACGACCACCATGGCGGGTAATTCTGGGAACCTGCCCTTCGGTCTATATATCGTGGCGGATGGCATGGGCGGGCATCAATTCGGAGAAGTGGCAAGCAACGCAGCGATTCGAACCGTAGCCGGGCTAGTGTTGAAGAAATTTCATCCCTATCTCTTCCAAGTGAAGACTGATTCCATAGAAGAATCTTTTCAAGAGATCATGTCAGACGCGGTCAACGAAGCGCAGCGTATCATCCAGCGCGAAGCGCCTGGGAGCGGCACCACACTTACCGCCGCTCTAGTGCTCGGACAGCAGATCACGATCGCACATGTCGGCGATAGCCGGGCAAATTTCATTTATCCGGATGGGAGAATCGAAACGGTCACTCGGGATCATTCACTGGTCCAGCGGTTACAGGAACTGGGTCATATCACTCCGGAAGAAGCTGAGAACTATCCTCATCGTAATGTACTATATAAAGCGCTTGGGCAGGGCGACCTGCTTGAGCCGGAAATCTTTTCGATCGCATTTCCACAGCCGGGCACTTTGATGATCAGCAGTGACGGGTTGTGGGGCGTTGTGGCAGAACAGGATATTATCCACGCTGTTAATGAAGCCCCCAATCTTCAAAGAGCATGTCAAAACCTTGTCTCAGCCGCAAACGCTGCCGGAGGACCTGACAATATCAGTGTCGTGCTTGCTCAATTGATCGGGTAATATGTCAACGCCGCGAACGGATTATTATTCGACGTTGGGTGTTTCGAGGGATGCCTCCCAGGAGGATATCAAGCGTGCCTACCATGAGGCAGCCCAGAAACTCCACCCTGATAAAAATACAGCCGCCGGCGAAACAGAATTATTCCTGGGGGTACAGGAAGCGTATGAAACATTATCCAATCCCAAACGGCGCGCACAATATGACGCCACCCTCCCTAATGAAGAGAAGATAAACTTTCCCTACGAACATAAACTCATCTATAGCCGCCCTGCTCTAATCCGAATGGACGATAAGCAAATGTTGTATATGATCCTGGAGATCCAGGCGCCGTTGGAATCCCGCAGTATGCCCTCGCCTCCGCTAAACGTATGCATTGTGCTGGACCGCTCCACATCCATGAAGGGTGAAAAGATGGATACGGTTAAAGCCACAGCCATCCAGGTATTACGGAATCTCAGACAGCAGGACATTCTCAGTGTTGTCGCATTCAGTGACCGTGCCGAGGTGATCATTCCTGCTTCCTATCATCAGGAAAGGACGCGTCTGGAAGCGCGCATTCAAATGATCCAGCCATCGGGCGGAACTGAAATATTTCAAGGGCTGGATGCAGGGGCAAATGAAGTCATGCGCAGTCTTGACGCAAAGCGCCTCAATCATATTATCCTCCTGACGGATGGGCAGACTTATGGCGATGAACAGCAGTGCATGGACCTCGCGTCCAAACTGGCTGGACGAGGTGTGGGGATTAGTGCTATGGGCATCGGTATGGAATGGAACGACATTTTTCTAGATGTACTTGCCACCCGCACAGGCGGAAGCAGTGCCTATATTGCCGAGCCGCAGGATATAAAGAAATTATTGCTTGAAAAATTCAACGCTTTGGCGCATGTATACGCAGAGGAAGTCCAGTTGAACCTCCAGACGGTTGACGGAGTCGATCTTTCCTATGTCTTCCGCCTCCAGCCTGACCCGGCGCCGATTATGATGGACGAGCCTCCCCTGCGACTGGGACCAATATTGCAGGATACTACCACTCGTATCATTTTCGAGTATTTAATCCAACCAACAGCGGTAAAATTAGACATGGCGACCGTTTTGGACGGCATCCTCAAAACTTCCATTTCCTCCAATCCCCATCCTGTGCCTCCGCTTCGGATGCGTATTCAACGCCCCGTATCGGACAACGCCCAGACTGAATCGCCGCCCCCGGAGATTGTCCATGCCTTATCCAGATTGATGCTCTACCGCATGCAGGAACGTGCCCGCAATGAGAT
>DNDO01000086.1 GCA_003484265.1 Anaerolineae bacterium | reverse complement strand
CCCCCCACACCCCCCCCCCCCAAAAAAAAAAATTTTCTTTTTTTTTTTTCCGGGGGTACTGATAACCGCAATATTGCTCTATCCTTGAATCTCAGTGTCAAGACGGTCGAAAATCATCTGACTGCTTTGTATCGAGTGTTGGGGGTCGATAGCAGGCTCAAAGCCGTAAATTTCGCATTGCATCACCCGGAGATCCTGGCTACCAGCGGACAGGATATTCTCGAAACCCCATCCTACCAAGTCGCGACCAACCTGACCATCCTGGTTGTGGACGACAACTCACGCTATCGTCAGCAGTTGTGCCGACTGATCGGCAAGATGCATCCATCAGCATTAATTTATGAAGCGGAAAACGTATCCGAAGCCTTAAAACTGGGGGAACAAATACAACCACAACTTGCCCTAATTGATGTTGTCCTTGAAGACAAAGATGGCATTCAATGCGCAAGGCGCCTTCGTGCCATATCACCCTCCACGCGCATGGTGGTGATCAGCGCGTACCCGGATCGGGAATTCAGAAGACAGGCACTCTCTGCCGGCGCAGTTGCTTTTCTTGACAAAAAGGATTTTGATACCGCATCTGTTCGACAGGTGATCGAAGATGCGCTTAGATAGGTGCTCAGGTTTTTTATTGATTTCGCGATCTGATCCAGCTTGAATTTTTCCAGGCGCTATTTAAATCTCTATATTAAATGTATTAAGGAGAACCATTATTTATCTGCCTCATATAAATACCCTGTTCCTCGCACACTTACGATACTTTCTGCGAGAGCGGGGAAAGGTTCCAGTTTATGACGCAGGCGGCTCACTAGCGGGCGGAGTATTTCCGGCGCTTCACGTTGGGAGGTGTCGTATCCTTGCACGAGTAAGACCAACTCACGATGAGTATAAACGCGACCGGGATTTTCGATAAGCACATGCAATAATCGTCCCTCGGCGGGCGTCAGATGCACTTCTTGATTCTTTTTTTGGATCAGGCGCCGGGAAAGGTCGATATTCGTACCATCTTTCAGGGAAATATTTAGATCTGATTCCTCTACATCCGCAGTGGTCCCGGCGCGCGCCTTCAAACGCGCATCGCGCCGCGCCAATCCCTTATTGACGCTGTTCACCACCTGCGAAGGCGGCGCAGGTTTAAGCAAATAATCGTGTACGCGCAAACGCAACGCTTGTATGGCTGATTCGGTCGTGCCAAACGCCGTCAACAAGACCACTTCTGTTTCAGGCGATACTGAGTTGACCACTTGCACCACCTCCAATCCGTCCATGCCCGGCATGCGCAAATCCACGATCATCAGGTCAACGGGATGTGTGCGAACGTACTCCACAGCCGCCTGCCCATTGGGTACGGCGTTAACTGAATAACCTTCTAGCCTCAATATGTCAGATAGCGACTGTCGGGCAATTGGCTCATCATCAACGACCAGTATATTCGATTTCATTTTTGTCTCCCGTGGGTAAGAATAATCTGAAACAGGCGCCTGCCCCACTGCCTTGTACGAGGTCAAGTGTGCCTCCATGCGCAGTGACAATATTGTAACTCACAGTTAAACCCAAACCCGTACCGCCCTCCTTTGTGCTGTAGAACGGCTCAAAGATATTATTTCGCAAATCTTCCGGGATTCC
The DNA here is from genome assembly GCA_003484265.1 of Anaerolineae bacterium. GTDB lineage: Bacteria > Chloroflexota > Anaerolineae > Anaerolineales > Villigracilaceae > Defluviilinea. The sequence goes on along the minus strand of DNDO01000086.1, from coordinate 1,760 downwards.
GGTCCCTGAGTCTTCAAATTGGATTTCAATTCCGTTCCCGACATTTTTAGCGCGAATCGAGAGAGTCCCGCCTCCGGGCATTGCGTCGAATGAATTCAATATCAAATTGAAAAATATTTGTTGAATCTGGCTGTTTACAACATAGACAGGGGTTAACTCTTCAGGCAGATCGGTGTGCACTTCGATATGCCTTTGTCCTAATTGCTGGGAGGTCAGATTGATAACATGGTTCAACAATTCTAGGATATCCACCTTTTCCACTTTCGTCGAACCAGGGCGATAGAAATCGAGCATTCGGTGCATCGTTTTCATCAATCGTTCCAGTTCGGTACTGGCAAGTTCAAAATACTCTTGCCGTTTTTCCGCCGGCACATCCTCGCGCCCTGCCAAATGCAAACAGTTCTGAACCGACTGTAATGGGTTGTTTACCTCATGCGCGATGGACGCAGTCAGTCTGCCAGCCGCCGCCATTTTTTCTGAACGTAGTAATGCTTGTTGCGATTCCTCCACCTTACGGACGTAGGCGCGCAAGTCGGCATATAATCGTGCATTTTCCAATGCCACAAGCGATTGATTGGCTATGATATGGAACAATTCAAGGTCTGCACCACGGAATGGCGCCACTCCTTCATCGCGTGCGGCAAACATGATGGCGCGCATGTTTAAGCGTGAGATCGGAATCAGTATCGCTGTACCAAGTTCAAGGGCGGAAAGAAGCGCTTGCGCCTCCTCTTCCCCCGGTCCTGAGGCATTGACAATGATCGGATTCTCGTCTGCATCCACTCTGCTCAAGAGATGCTTCGCAAAACCGCCATCATTAACAGGGATGATATTGCCGCGCTTTGTTATCGGGGCAAACTCCCCATCCTCGACCTGATAATATGCAGAATTCGTGCATTGCAGATGCTCACAGATCGTATCCACAATCAGGTGATATAAAATTTCGGTATCGGTTTCGGAGAATAGGTTTTCGGTGGCGTCGAACAACGGGCGCAATGTCTGCGCTCGTGCTGTTTCGCGCTTTCGTCTGTTATCGGTCAACGCCTGCTCAACAGATGAAACAAGTTCATCGCCTTTCTCAAAAGGTTTGAGCAATAGACCGTCGACTCCCTGGCGTAACGCGCGGATGGCGGTTTCTACAGTGCCGAAGCCGGTCATCACCAATACGGCTATATCAGGCTGGGCTCGTTTGGCACGGGAGATCACGTCGAAGCCGTCCACCTCGGGCATGCGGATATCGACGAGTAGAAGGTCAACCCGGTTATTCCCTAGATATTCGATAGCTGCGCGGGGATCGGTTTCGGTTTGCACGCCGTAGCCTGCGCGCTCGAGAACGCGCTTGCAAAGCAATGCAATTCCAGGTTCGTCGTCTACAACAAAGATGTTTTCTGATTCCATAAAATTCAGACTTGTCGGTTGGGGAGCCAGACCTTGAACACCGCCCCGTCACCGGGCTGGCTTGTTACGTCGATTTCACCGCCGTGTTCGGTGACAATCCCATAGGTGACGGATAGCCCCAACCCCGTACCTCCCTGTCCCGATTTTGTTGTAAAGAATGGCTCAAAAATACGCGTCTGATTCTCAGACGATATGCCAACTCCAGTGTCCTTAACAGACACCATTACACCCTGGCGTCCAACACTTTGTTTTTCAGTTGTTGTGATTTCCATCTGCCCGCCATCAGGCATTGCTTGCAATGCATTATGCACCAGATTGAGTAACACCTGTTTCATTTGATTTTCATCCATTGATACCCATGG
>DNDO01000138.1:1107-15294 GCA_003484265.1 Anaerolineae bacterium | reverse complement strand
ATCCTGATGGATATCCAAATGCCTGTCCTGGACGGACTGGAAGCCATACGCCGCCTCCGCGCCAAGCCCGAATTTGCCTCCGTTCCGATCATCGCCCTTACCGCCCTAGCCATGCCCGGCGATCGTGAACTGTGCCTGGAAGCCGGGGCAGATGAATATGTAAGCAAACCAGTCAGCTTGAAGAACCTTGCGAAAACCATTTCCAGATTATTGAAATTGTAGGCAGAATGAGGAACAATAACGAGCTGGTGGTCGTCATCTTTATAGGATGAAATCTCGCACAAATTTTTTTATTTCATTGGGTTTGCTGATTCTCATTATTAGCGTTGCATCCTTCACTTTTTTTTCGCGAAGTCAGAAAACTGCTCCAACTTTTCCCGCGACAATAAATCGTGACTGCGCTCCTTGGGACGGCGCGGCATTCACACTATTTATACCCATCGATCAGGGGTCAAGCATCTACATTTCGATCTGGCAGGAACCTGATTTCGGGCTACCCGTCACCTTCCATTTCCCCGATGAGACAATGCAGCCTGGCACCGCCACCTATGTTCTACAGCTCAGCCACTCTGAACAATTGACCGGCAAGATATCGTTCAGGAACATCGTACAGGGCAATCTCGTAGATGGCAGTTTCGATTTCGTCTCAGATTCGGGCATACAACTCAAAGGGAAGTTCGAAGCGAGATGGGGTAATGAAGTTGTGTACTGCGGGTGATATTGCTATCGAGTAAAATCATCATCTATGAACATAGATGAACTGAAAAAAGACCCGACTGAATATGCAAAACTCACATACAAACTAAAGAACGCGAAGGTTTACGTTTCACCGCAGGGGTTTCACTTCATAGACTATCTCGATCCCATCGAGGAAATTCTCCCTGATATAGACGCATCACAACTGACCGAAGAAGATGCATCATATATCGAGACACAATTACAAGCAAACGCACGGAAATTCAATAACCAGGCAGATATCGTCAGGAATCATCTCCCTCTTCCAAACGCCAAGGTGTTGGACATCGGCTGTGGCGGCGGGTTGTTTCTATCATTGTTGAAACAAAACGGCGCGGAAGTCATCGGCATCGAGTTAAGTGACAGCCGCGCACAATATGCAAAGACCAATCACGGCCTCGAAATTGATAAGCATCCTATCGAACACGATTTCTGGCAAAAGGGATTCTCAAATCACTTTGACGTAGTCACATTATGGGATGTGATTGAGCATGTAAATTATCCATTTGAGGCGTTACAGTCTGCAGCAAATGTGTTAAAGCGGGGCGGTATCCTGGCAATAGATACTCCCTGCCGCGACGGTTTCTATCATCGCTTCGGCGAACTCACATATAAATTGACGGACGGCAAATATCCCACGTTTTTAAATGCGATGTATTCGTCGCATTTGTTCGGTCACAAACAGATATTTTCCACAACAGAGATGAAGTCGCTTTTCGAGTCAGTGGGCATGGAAGTAATCGATCTTCGCAAGTTCCATGAACTGTCCTTCCCCTATGAGTTTTATTTGAAGAAACTTCTAAAGTCAGAAGTTACCGTCCGCTTGTTACTACCCTTCGTGAATTTCTTCTTCAAGGTATTCAAAATACAGAACAAAATGTTGGTGGTTGGAAGGAAACGAGACTCTTCGTCTTCGGTGCGCTCCGCTCAACGCGATTAACAGGAGAAAACATTATGAGTAACGAATACATTCCGAAACGCTCGATGAGCATCCATGCGCACCCTGACGATCAGGAGTTTTCCATCGGCGGGACGCTAGCCAAGTGGGCACAACAAGGATGCGAGATCATCTCCGTCGTCATCACCAGCGGTGACTCAGGTTCAAACGATCCAGAATACGACGCGAGCTATAAACCGATCCTTGCGGAGTTACGAGAAAAGGAACAACTCGCAGCGAATGACGTGTTGGGAGTCAAGGAGACAGTCTTCCTGCGCTACCCGGACGGGGAATTGGAACCGACCATCGAGCTCCGCAAAGAGCTGACCCGCCTCATCCGAAAATTCAAGCCTGATACTGTTCTGGCAGGAAACCCTGAAGCCTGGTTTTATGGCAACGAATATCTCAACCACCCCGATCACCGCGCTGCCGCACAAGCCGCCTGCGAAGCGACATTTCCATCAGCGGGGAGTCGGCTAATGTTCGCGGACCTGCTGTCCGCGGGGTATGAACCGCATGATCCAAAACGACTCTACATCCACGGCACGGAGAAAGCAGATACCTGGGTGGACATCACAGAGACCATTGACGTGAAGATCAAGGCGCTGCAACAGCATGCGAGTCAGGTTCCTGCGGATGAAGTCCGAAAATGGATGACGGAATGGGCGGAGGAGGAAGCGAAGGACAAAGAAATGAAGTATGCAGAGAGTTATAAGGTGATGATCATTAAAAAGGATGAGGAAGAGAAAACATAAAGGCAAACGAAAGCTAGGGAACCAATTCCTTGATTGTAGGTGAATTCATCAGCATGGATATACAAGATCATCACCGTTAACTTTGTGCCGCCCGATGGTATCGGGAATAATTAATTCATTTTCGCACAGATACTTGATAATAATATTTCGAATATTCTTCCCCTTGCACTTCAGCTAAATGCAATGCGTTCTTGGCATCACGAAGGATCTCGTCATGATTTTTATATCCGGAATCGCACAAAAGAATACCAATCCGAATTGGTATCTGAATTACGGAACCAATATTTACAATATTCTCGACCAACTTTTTTTCCAGCCTGTTGGCAATCATTATGGGAATATTTTTATTGATAATATTTTCGACCAACATATAGATTTTATCCTGCTCAAACAATGCGATGGTATCCGTCGGGCGAATACTACCGATAAATGATTGTGATATCTCGCGAATAACTGATTCCCTGTTCTGATGTTTGGGCTGATCTTTAATATCCAATTTTATTAAGAGCACGGCGAAAAGATATGTTTTGGTTTCTATTGATTGGTTTAGGGCAAAATTCAATCGGTTAATGAAAAAAGATTGTTTGTAGAGACCGGTCGTTTCATCTAAAGGGTTTTCTTGAATTCGCGTTGCTTTTATCGATTTATCCGATAAGTGCAATCTGTCTATTAAATTGGATAATTGTTCAACACTCACAGGTTTGAACATAATCAAGTCAGGCTCAACGGATAACCCGCTGGCCATGTGCGCATGAGCCGTAATTACAATTACCTTGGTATGACTTATGCGTTTATCTTTCCGAATTAACTGCAGGATCTCATGTCCTGAAACCCCCGGCAGGTTCAAATCCAGCACGACAAGATCCGGTTGACTGTTCGAAAGTCGCTCGATTGCTTCTTTGCCATGAAAAGCAAGCTCTGTCCGATAACCAGCCATGTCAATAACATATCGGAACAAAGCGGCGATATCACGTTCATCTTCGATGATCAACGCAAATGGCTTTTCCATGCTTTCTTCGAATTATATATCCAAATCAAAGATTTAAGGACAGGAGAATCACGCTTGAAAAATTTTCATGAACCGATAGCGAATCAAGCAGGATTCGAATCGCGCTCCCAAAAATGCTAGAAAACCAAATGCCCTATTAACGCACTGACCACAGTCACCGTGATGTTATCAACATCCTTGAAAGGCAATGACTCTACCAGCATCGCCCCAAGCGCTATCCATGCAATAGGTATCAAATAAATACTGAACGGGGATCCAAAAACACCAAAACTGACATAGACATACAAGATCAACCCTGTCAGCAACGCGCCGCCGAAATAGACACTTAACGAACCCGCGACGCTTTTCTCACGTGACCAAAACAACGTGGCTGATTTGACTCGCCGTCCAACGATGTCCGCAACCCCATCGCCGCCGCACATCATCATCAGGGCACTGATGCCGATCGGCGAATCCTTCCAAAAGATGAGTGTCAACACAACGAACATGATTCCATAAAAAAGCGGGCCGCGCAAAATCTCACGTGGATCGCCTGTACGCGTCATGGCTTGGACAGCCGCTTCGTCTTTTAGGATCCCCGTCCCCACCAAAAAGAATTGGATCGTGATAAACATGGGAACCAGCGCCGCAGAATAACGGGAAATCGGCGCGTCAGGAAACATCAACCAGCATAAAACGAAGATTGGACCCGTCCCAATATGAATGAACTTACGGCTTAACTTGCTTTCGATCCATCCGCGAAGGGCGAAAATGTCCATAATTCGCAGGAAAGCAATAGCTATGATAAGGGTTAGAAGAGCCGCGAGATATGGGTTCATGACTTTCCATCTTCAAGCATTAATTTAGCTCGTTATTCAGTCTTAAGAACATTTTATTATATTTATGATCATTGTCTCAGGGATATTGTATTCAATCTCTTTTTAGATCAAAATGAAAAGGTCTTTTACCAGGGTAAATTGGTGTCGAATTACCCGATGTGTTATAATGGCTTAAACAACCAAAAACTTTCTTAAATGTTAGAATATCCTAAGAAGCACGTAGGTATCGGCTTGAATTAGCGTAAATAGTGGGTGATGTTATTGAAGGGGAAAGTTGATACAGTTGAACAAATCTCGCTTGATTGAATTAAACGTGAACTTCTTGGAATTTGGCTCAATAACCAAATCCTTTTTACGATTCCAAGGGAGTTTAGTTAATGATTTTCAATTGGAAGGAGTTGTTTGGCGAAGGTAAGGCTCATTATGGGGAATCCCAGGATAAATTGTTCAGCGTTTTCGAAAAGTTTTCATCCGCAGTAGAGTTCAAAGTAAAGTTTGAATAAGATGTTGGGTGATTCCAATGGTGACCAAAGCCGGACGGAATTGAAAAAGCAAATTGACGTCGCAAAAAGCGGTTCAGTATAAACGAGAGGTACAACAATAAGAGTATACAAGGAGGTATTATATGGATGTCCAGCAAAACACCTATGAAAGGGGAGATTGGATCGTACACGCTAATTATGGGGTTGGTCAGGTCAGAGATACGGAAAAGATGGAACTCGACGGCGCAAAGAAGGAATTTTATCGGGTAAAAACATTCAATGGCGTATATTGGTTATCTGTGTCCAGAACGGACGTTGAATATATCCGCCCCATCACTTCTGAATATAAAATCAATCGAGCCTTGACGATGATCCGCCAAACACCAGAGGAATTGCCTGAAAACCACACCGAGAGAAGCAAGGTTATCAAACAGGCGATTAAGGACCCCTCTCTCTACACCAAAGCCTGTATGATGCGTGATCTACATGGAAAAGCACAGGAATCCAAACTTAATTTCACTGAAGAGGATGCTCTTTTGAAGATGAAAAAGCAATTCCTGAACGAATGGTCTGTCATCAAGGATGTGAACAAGGAAATCCTGGAAGAGAAATTGGATAAGGCTTTGAGCAATAGCAGTTAAAAAGAAGATCAGATTTACTTATCATTCTCTGAATAGATCTAGGCAAGGCAACGTTCTATAACTTAAATCGGTTTTCCCGTATTAACACAAAAAGCCGTGTTTCAGCACGGCATTCGCTAATCAAAATCATAAATTGAAAGTGGGCCCGGCTGGATTCGAACCAGCGACCAAGGAATTATGAGTTCCCTGCGCTAACCACTGCGCCACGGGCCCGTTGTAGTCGGAAAGTACAAGGTTGCAAGTTGAAAGTTTTTAACCGTTCTTAAACCTTCCACATGCAACCTTCAACCGAGCTTGAGCGGGAGATGGGATTCGAACCCACGAATATCAGCTTGGAAGGCTGATGCCTTACCACTTGGCGACTCCCGCGTGCGAACGGTATTTTACCATAACAAGAAATTTAGTTGCGAAGGCTGATGGGCAAGCAGGCGATGCTCGGCCGCCATATCGAGTCCAGCCCAAGGTAATCTCATCTAACCTTCACATACGAGATTGCTTCGGGCTATCGCCCACGCAATGACATTAGCGATGATATGGATACCAGTAATCCTTATCCTCCATATTGAAATCCCAGTGGACGTGTTTCGTCTCGCGGAACGTATCCAAGCCTTCGATGCCGAGTTCCCTGGCGCCTCCTGAATATTTCATCCCGCCAAACGGACCCGCGTAATTATCGGTCAACGGATCGTTGATCCAGATCGTGCCTGCCTTTACCTCTTCGAAGAAAGTCTTGATCTTCTTCGGGTCTTCCGACAGAAGTACCGCGCCTAAACCATATTTGGTATCGTTCACCAGTTCAACCGCCTGTTCAAAGGATGTGTACTCCATCAACGGCACAGCGGGACCAAACGTCTCTTCACGCATGATAAGCATCGTGTGATCGACGCCAGCTAGCACAGTCGGCTCGTAGTACCAGCCCTTGTCAAAGCCTTTGGGACGCTGACCACCCGTCAGCACATTCGCGCCGCGCGTTCGAGCATCTGCGACATGCGACTCTATCTTTTCGCGATACGTATCGCCGACCATCGGACCGATATCAGTAGTTTCTTCCAGGCCAGGACCCAACCGCAAAGATTTGACATGCTCCACGATCGCTTCCGTGAATTGTTTCGCCTTCGTTTGCGGGATGTAAACCCGCTCGGTGCTTGTGCAAACCTGCCCCGCATTGAGCAGCGCCGCATACGCGACGGCCTTCGCCGCGATCTCGGGGTCGGCATCCTCCGCGATGACCGTCGCATCCTTGCCGCCCAGTTCCAAATGCAGTTTCTTCATCATCGGCGCGGCATGTGATGCGATGCGCTGACCCGTCGCCAGACTTCCCGTGAACGCGATCACAGGGACGTCCGCGTGCCTCACTAATGGTTCACCTGTCTCCATGCCAAAGCCTGTCACCACATTCACCACGCCCGCGGGCAACCCGTCAAAGCAATGTTCCGCCAGATACAACGCGGTCAACGGCGTTACTTCCGACGGTTTGATAACAACAGTGTTCCCCGCCGCCAGTGCAGGCGCTACCTTCCACGCCAGCAGCATCAACGGATAGTTCCACGGCACGATGCACCCCACCACGCCATACGGTTCCTTCAAAATAAAATTGAATTGCGAACTTTCCCCTGGAGGGATCACCCGTCCACGATCGTGCCTGCCCAACTCGGCATAATAATCGAACGTACTCGCCACCCACTCCACCTCTTCCTCGTTCTCCGAGATGGGCTTGCCTTCCTCCAACGTCAACAAGTGCACGATCGCTTTTTGATGACTCTTTATCTTTGACGCGACTTCATGAAGCAGATTCGCCCGCTCATTAGCCCCCATCTTTCTCCATGACTTATACGCCTCATTGCCAGACCGTACAGCTGATTCAATATCTTCAGCCGTTCCCCTTGGGACGGTATCCAGCACCTCCTCCGTGGCAGGATTCGAAACTTCGATCTCGCCCTGTGACATGCCCTTCGTAAACTCACCATTGATATACATTAGTTTCATGGATTTACTCCTCAATCTCCAGTCTCTAATCCCGGATTACTCTCTATTTCTCGGCTCCTGCGACTCATCGATCAACTCTTTCGGCGTCGGCGCGCCGCAACTGGGACAGATATACTTTTCATCGGCAGGAACATATCCGCGGTTACAACTCGGGCAATTGATCGACCTCGGCGAAACGGGCACTTCCACTGTTGTCTCTTTGATAACTTCCCGCGTATGCGTCCTGCGCCCCATATTCCCTAACACGACTACATTCCCAAGGTCGGGAAATCCTGACCCGCTCGAAGACGATGACGACGATGCAACATCCGCTTTCACCTTCGACCCACCGCCAGACGACTTCTTCTCTGACGACCCCCCAGGTATCTTCCCGCCGCCAGCCAGCACAAAGAATAACACCGCCACAATGACAACTGCCGCCAATGTGAAGAAGACAATGATCGCCGTCAACCGTATCGCGCGCGGGATGTTATACAACTCGTATCCATAACTGAACAGAAACACACCGCCTACATAGAAGGGAAAAAGAATTGCTATCAGGACAATCCCTGTGGTTTGGTTCAGTTGTCCTTCGAACCATGTCAAATAAATAATGAGGACAATGACCGCCAACGCACCCAACGCCACCAACCCGCCAGGGATCAGGATATGCAGCGGCTTGCCAGGTTTCGTTTCGTCATGGTCATATTCGACAACTTCGTGGGTCTTCGCGCCAACCTGTCTTGCGCGGTATTGTGATTGTGGCATTCTCTACTCCTTTTGAAATCGGGGAACTCATGAACCCGTTAGGTATGCTACCAAAAGGTCAATTTTATTTATTTAACTCATCCGCCGTCTCTTCCATCTGCTTCAATATCAACGGGATCTGACCGTCCGTCAAATCGGGATGCCGGATGGTATCGAACATATCACGGAATCCATCTGCCATCATTATCTTTACGAGTCTCCACGAAGAAAGTTTTGGAGTTGTCCTTCCAGCCGGGAGCAATTCAACCGCCTGCGCCCATTGCGGATGAGACGCGGAATAATTTGAAAGCAAGTCCATTGTTGAACTGCGAAGAGGGAAGAGTCCCGTACTTTGCACCCAGCGCGCCTGATTCTCCACCGATAACATCCACCGGATGAATAGCCATGAAGCGAGCTGTGTTTCATCGTCCGATTCGAACATCAAGAAAGATGAACCATAAAGAACAAAAGCTGTCTGCTCTTCGCCGGGGAATGGCAGGATGATCCATTCGTCGTCACTGCCCAAAGCGCCGAAAGCGCGGGATTGATCCGCAAATTCTTCAAGGCTTGCAGTCGCGAACAATGCCTGACGCGATGCAAACCGGTCATAGACGGAAATATCAGTCGAAGCAACCCACGCGCAATTTTTCTGCTGCATGATCTTCAAGAATTTGAACGCATCAATATTGCCGGGCGCAAGGAAGCGATACCCATCCTCCTCCTGCACGCCGCCATCGAATGCAAGCATCCATGAAAGCGGCGTCATGGCATGAGCATCGATAAGCCATCCGCCAAGCGCATCGTTGTTTTCATCAGCGTCTTTTGACAATGCCTGGTTCGCGGCGCAAGCCTGCCGTTCAAAATCAGATGAAGTTTCAGGCGGAGAATCATATCCGAGTTCGCGCGCCCAGGTTCGGTTGTAGAGAATGAAGCGGGCCGTCCGTTGTGCGGGCATGCCTAAGCGTGCGCCGTCCACTTCATCCTGCATCCATACCGCAGACGGGAACCCCGATATTTCAAGTGATGTCATACCAAATATCGGATCATGCACATACGCGTTCAGGTCAACGACATGGTCGCGCCACGCAAGCGCATGTTCGGGAAACGCGATCACGATGTTTGGATTGATGGATTCTTTAATCGAGGCATCGGTTTGCGAAAATAATTCGCTGTAATTGGATTTACTCTCGGCGAGGACGACGATGCCCCATTCATTCTCGGTGTTGAACTGCGCGATCTGCGACTCGAACAGACTCGCCTCCGCGCCAAACCACGGATGCCAGATGTTGACCTGTTTTCCGCTCAGCGCCTCGACCTCGACGTTCAAACTGCTCACTGCAGGAACAGGCGTATTTTTCACTGACGCATCTTCCGTTACGCCGGGGCGCGGCGTCCGCGTAGATACAGTCGAGGTCGATGTACAGGCGGAAAGTGTTATAGCGATTACAAACAAAACGGAGAAAGTTTTCCGAGCGATCTGCATTAGTAAGCCACCAGGGGGATCGGAGTGAAGAGCAGTACGAATACCAGCAACATAAAAAAGCCAAGCGCACGGCGGGACGGGTCGAGTTCGGTAATGTCATCGAGCGGCTGTGAACGGACGTTTCCCAGCCAGAAAAGGATCATGATCCATAACAGCCAACTGAAATTGAACGATGTCAATGAAAACGTCAACAGCACGGGCAGGATCATCAATGCGACCAGGATGCCGATCGCTAACGGGAAAATCTTCTTTGCCTTATCACCGAACAATCCATACGCAACATGACCGCCGTCCAACGTCCCAACAGGGACGAGGTTGAGCGCGGTCACGAGCAAGCCTGCCCAGCCAGCCAATGCAACGGAATGAAGCTGAACATCCAACCCATTGATTGGGATCGGGTGACCGGAGAGGAAATAACGTATCCAATATACTGTTGGTGTCACCCCTCCAAAACTCAAGGGTTCGGGAAGCAATTTACCGAAGACCGCAAATTTGGCAAAGAGATAGAAGATCGAGTTGCCCTCCAAAAATCCTGAAGAGCCTGCGAAGGCTACTTGAATGGGACCGAGATCTGAAAGCGATAATCCGATGAACAACACAGGGATGGCGATGACAAGTCCCGCAATTGGACCGGCAACACCCACGTCAAATAAGATGCGCTTGTTCTTCGGCACGCCACGCATCATAATGAACGCGCCCAATGTCCCAAGCGGGCTCACGAATGGAGCGGGCAAGAAGAACGGCAGTGTCGCAGGGACGTCGTAGATGCGGCAGGCGACATAATGTCCCATTTCGTGGGCAAAGAGAATGCCCATCATGCTCAATGCGAAGGGCCAGCCAGAGAGGATATTGACGAGTAATAGGGCAAACGGGAACGAACCGTCTGTGGGAATTGATTCGGGCGGGATATCCACGCCCATCAACATCATGCTGATGACTGTGAGTATAAAAAGAATAACGTTGACATAGGGCCGCGCTGTTGGTTTTGGGGGCGGCGGCGTGTGTACAAGGTAGATGACCTGCTTATCTCCGTCCTCTTTACGGAAGAGCGGAATGATGCCGTAAGGCTTTACCTTTTCCGCCAGTTGATCGTATGCACTGGCTGAGTCGTCGTTAAGTAGATGACCGCGATAACGCACGATCCATTTTTGAGGGTCGCCCGCTGTGACATCCTCCACGCGGAAAATTCGGGATACATGGCTGGTGAGAATTTCGATTTCGGGAAGAGACATGAGGCACCTTTATTGGACGATTGACAACGGATCATGGACGATGAAGATTGGTCTACAGTCGATCGTCGGCGGTTTAAAATAGGCGGGAGTGGATGGGAGTCGAACCCACCGCGACTCGCAACGCGACCCGCCACAGGTGTTGAAGACCAGGAAGCCCACCGGGACCTAACCACTCCCATAAACAAGGATAATCGAATGAACATGGGATGGCAAGAAGGATTATCAGATTGCATTAATTGATGAAGTGTGGAACCAGTCGTTGCGCCGTCCTCGGCACATAGACTTCCTATTTGATGATCTGCGAAAAGTATTCCGACACACGCGGGAACAGCAGGACGCCCGCAGTCAACGCGCAGGCATAGGCAAGCATGGCGAAACAGCCCACCCAAACAGCAAGAACGGCAAGCGTACGTCCGCTTTTGCCATCAAAGCGGAGTTCGCGTTGTGACTTTAGACCCAGCACAATGGACATCATTCCAAATAAAATCCCTGGGGGATAACATAGGATGACTACAAATGGCAGCGGCAATATAACCGCACAAAGGGAGATGAGGGCGATCAATGCAGAAATGAAACCGATGATGGCGTTTCGATTGATCGGAGGAATGGGAACAAATTCAGGGATTGACATTTTTATTACTACTCGTGTGCAGATTGATTGTAAGTTTTCAAAGCCTATATATCACCTTGAGTGACAACGAAGGCTCCCTGAGATGGTTGCAGGGATGCCTCGCCAAAAAGCGGTTCATTATGACGTATAAATAAATAGACCTCACAGGTCTTTGAGACCTGTGAGGTTTGATTCAGTCGGGGCGACAGGATTTGAACCTGCGACCTCTTGCACCCCATGCAAGCGCGCTACCGGTCTGCGCCACGCCCCGATGTTTATGTTCAGACTTTGGCACTTTCAGCGCCACGAGCCAGTCGGACCGTACCACTTCCCCAAATTGGACGACCCGCATTATAGTCTCATTTGAATAATCTGACAACTCAATGACATCCACCTGCGAGTATGCTAAAATACGTTATCTCTCCTTGGAGCGCCCATGACTGAAATGATCAAAGTACAAATAGATAGCGTGCGTGTACACCTCATGACACCACAGCGTCTCGTAGTATTAAAACAACTTGAATCGGAACGCTACCTCCCCATCTGGGTGGGACCGTACGAAGCAGAAGCCATCACGGTCGCATTACAAGAGGTGGAGATGAGCCGTCCGCTTACACATGACCTTTTGAAGAATGTTTTCGGGGCGTTCAACGCGCACATCACACGCATCGAGATCGTCAAATTGCAGAACGATATTTTTTACGGCAGTATCGTTGCCGAAGTGAACGGCAAGGAAGTGCACGTCGACTCACGCCCATCGGACGCGATCGCATTGTCGGTGCGGGCGCATGTGCCGATACTTGTTCATCAAAGCGTAATGGACGAAGCCGGCATCATGCCCGAAGAGGATATATCCGGGAGCGGTGAAAGCCTCGAGAAAAGCCCGCCAGCCCCCTTGTCTATGGAGGGAGCCGCGCGTTTATCCGTCTTCGAAGATTTCCTCGGCAAACTCGACCTCGATAATCTCGACGACAAAGACAAACCCGGCGGTAAGGATAAACCCGACGACGAACCGCCAGCCGATAAACCCGACAAGCCAAAGAAGCCCAAGAAAAAATGACAGATTACCTGCCACCCGAAGAGTCCACCGCCCCCGCAACATCTACGGCAGTCCCTCACAACCGAGAAGCCGAAGAAGCCGTAGTAGGGGCGGTCTTTATTAACCCCGAAGTGTATTATGATGTCGCGCAATTTTTAACTGCGGACGATTTTTACATCCACCGCCACAAATGGATCTGGGAAGCCTTCAACCGCCTGCACGAGGAGCGCATCCCTCTGGACCTGTTAACTGTTGCCGACGAATTGGAGCGGCGCGACCAATTGAACGAAGTCGGCGGACCGGCTTATCTGACGTCATTGGTGAATCAGGTCCCATCTTCGCTCAACGCGGAATCTTATGGGCGCATCGTTGAGGGGTATTCCGTCCGACGCAAGATGATCAACGCCGCAAACCAGATCGCGTCCATTGCATACAACGAAAAATCAAGCGTGGACGACGTCATGAACGAGGCGGAGAAAGCGGTCTTCAACGTCAGCGAACGCCGCCTGAAACATGACCTTCAGCCGATCTCGTCCGTATTGAGCGACTACTACGACCGCATCGACGACCTCGCCAAACGCCCCGATGACGTTGTCGGCGTACCAACAGGTTTCATAGACCTCGATAAGTTGTTGACAGGTTTACAGCCCTCCGACCTGCTCATCATTGCAGGTCGTCCGGGTCAGGGTAAATCCGGTTTCCTGCTGTCCATTGCGAAGAACGCGGGGTTGACGCATAAAAAGCATGTTGCGATCTTCTCGCTTGAAATGTCGAATGAACAGGTTGTACAGCGTTTGATCGCGCAAGAGACAGGCATTGATTCACAGCGTCTGCGGACTGGCAAATTGCAAGAAAGCGAGTGGCCTCTGTTCACACACGCCATCGAAGTTTTCGGCGATACACACATCTATCTCGACGACACTCCCGCCATCACTCCGCTTCAACTGCGCACAAAATGCCGCCGCCTGCATATGGAGTTTGGACTCGACCTCGTCATTGTGGATTATCTCCAGTTGATGAGCGGCGACACACGCAACGACAACCGCGTGCAGGAAGTTTCGCACATCTCACGCAGTTTGAAGATATTGGCGCGTGAGTTGAATGTCCCTGTCCTTGCGGCTGCACAATTATCGCGGGCGGTCGAACAACGCTCGGACAAAAAGCCCGTGCTCTCGGACTTACGCGAATCAGGCTCCCTTGAACAGGATGCTGACATCGTGATGTTCATTTATCGTCCCGATCAGTATGAGAAGGACACGGTCAAGCAGAACGTGGCTGAGATCATTGTCGCGAAGCATCGAAATGGTCCTGTGGGGAGCGTGGAACTGGTATTCCGCGGCGCGCTGGCAAAGTTCGAGAACGCGGCGACGAGGGTGTTCAAACCGAATGAATAATCTTGCAGAGGCGATTCGCGATTCGCCTCCACAGAAACCATATGACAAAATTCAAAGGCTTTACCGACTCCGAAACATTCACCCAACTCCCTGATGGATTCTTTCATCATTTATTGAAAGAGATCAAAGACGCGGACGAGTTGAAGGTGACTGCGTATTTTCTTTGGCGGGTTGAACACATGGAAAGTCCCATACGGGCGATGAAAAAGATGGATTTCGATGTCAAGGAGTTGGGGCTTTCTGCGGGAGCGATCCAGTCTGGGTTGGATAAAGCTGTCCAGCGCGGGAGCCTGCTCAAAGTCGAGAAAGGTGCGGATGTTTATTTCCTGTTGAACTCTCC
>DNDO01000138.1:492-893 GCA_003484265.1 Anaerolineae bacterium | reverse complement strand
CTGCGCCTGTCGAACGTCCGAATGTGTTCAAGTTGTATGAAGAGAATATCGGCGCGTTAACGCCGTTGATCGCAGATGCGTTGAAAGACGCCGAGGAATTGTATGAGCCAGAATGGATCGCCGATGCAATTGAGTTGGCGGTCAAGAATAACAAACGCAACTGGAAATATTGCGAAGCGATATTGAAACGCTGGAAGGAAGAAGGACGTGGCGAAAAGCAAAATAGACGCGACACTGAAAAAGATCGCCGAAAGTACGTCGAAGGCGAATATTCCGACTTCATCGAGCACTAGTCTCGGCGACCCGAACTGCTCACATTGCGGCGGTCAGGGATATTTGCGCGCGGAGGTTCCGATGGGACACCCGAATTTTGGGCGTCTGGATGTTTGCGTCTGCCGTCA
>DNDO01000138.1:0-265 GCA_003484265.1 Anaerolineae bacterium | reverse complement strand
CGTGATGTCAGCGACCAGGTTCGCGAACGTTTGTTTTCACTCAGCCACCTCGATGAATTGAAAGACCTGACCTTCGAGTCTTTCAAGCCGCGCGGGCGCCAGGGACTTGGCGAGATGCAATCCACATCGTTGGAGATGGCATTTAATCAATCCCAACATTACGCGGGTAATCTCAAGGGCTGGCTTTTACTGCAAGGCGGATACGGCTGCGGCAAGACGCATCTCGCGGCAGGCATTGCGAACTTTGCTGTTGAGATGGGTGTGC
>DNDO01000005.1:16664-17692 GCA_003484265.1 Anaerolineae bacterium | reverse complement strand
TCATGTGAATTATTCTACCTTAGAAGAATGATGCTCGAATCTTTTTCCATCTCCGTATCTGTAATTGATCATATTTCCCGTTGTTAGAGAACCCAAACCTCATGCGGTATAATCCCATCGCTATGGCTAGAAGAAAAGCGCCTGAAGACCTGTCGGTTGAGGAGTTGCGTCGTTTATTGATCGAGAAGCGGCGCGGCGCGAGGCGTGAACGGCTGGAACATTTCAAAAGGACTGGACGCGTCGCAGACGTCGAACCCGAGTATCTGCCTCCAGTGGTGGACACGCTTGAAGGAAACAGCGACCAGCCTCCTGTCCCGGTTTCGACGCGCCGAAGGATAACGGATCGACTCCTTTTGGTGGTGGAAGTCCTGGCGGTGGTCGGGCTTGTCAGCGTCCTCATCAGCGGATTCGGTGTCTTGCGTGATCTCAATGAAGAAGTTGCATCCGCGTTTATTCAGGAAACGTTCACACCTACGCCATTGGTGATGGCGGTGGTTCTCCCCTCGGGTCATACGCCACCCGACGCGCAAGGCAACACGCGCCCAAATGATGCTGAGATTCCCGAACATCTGCGCCCGATGGTCCAGTCGCTGGCAAGCATTGCCATACCGACTGCTGCACCAGACCAGGCGATACGCATTCAGATCCCCGCATTGGATGTGGATGCGCCCATCGTGCAGGGCGATGGATGGGAGCAGTTAAAGAAAGGCGTTGCCCAGCATATCGGGTCATCCGACCCCGGGCAGAACGGGAACGTGGTTCTTTCGGCGCATAATGATGTGTATGGCGAGTTATTTCGTTATCTCGACAGGCTCGCGCCCGGCGATCAGGTGATCGTTTATACTCAACAACGACAGTACGTTTATGTTGTTGACCGAACCGCAATCGTTGAACCGACCGCAGTGGAAGTGATGGCATCCACAGGCAGCCCAACCGCAACGTTAATCTCGTGTTATCCGTATCTTGTGAACGATCAGCGCATAGTTGTTTTCGCGCGGTTACAGAATTAATATCATTGCGAGCGGAGC
>DNDO01000005.1:0-16457 GCA_003484265.1 Anaerolineae bacterium | reverse complement strand
AAGCAATCCCTGTAAAGTACGTGATTGCTTTGCTACTACGTTCCTCGCAACACATAGTAAAAGGAGTTAATAAATGGCTAAGAAAAATAGACGCACAACAACGGTGAGCGTGGCTTCATCGCCGAGCCGCAATGATTTCAATCCCGATTATACGTATGTCAAACGCGATCTTGCGCGCATCGGCACGCTTGCGGGATTCTTTATTGTTGTGTTGATCGTCCTTTCATTCTTTTTGAATTAATATGTAAGCGTGACCCACCAGGGTAATTGAATTTTACGATTACTCTGACGGGTCGCTCCTACAACACGGAGACATAGAATGCCTCGCATGTTTGTCCCTGGTCCAGTAGATGTAGACGACCAAGTGCTTCAAGCACAAGCCGCACCCATGCTCCCGCATCGCAGCAAGGAATTTGAAGCCATCTTCCGCCGCGCCTCTGAAAAATCTCAACAACTTTTTTACACGGACCATCGTGTATTTCTTATGGCGTCCTCCGGCACAGGTTTGCAGGAAGCCGCCATTCGCAACTTTGTGAACAAACGCATGTTGTCGGTAGTGAACGGCGCTTTTGCGGATCGCTGGCATGACGTCGCCGTATCGAACGGCAAGGAAGTGGAAAAACTTTCCTTTGAATGGGATATGCCCGCCTCTCCCGAACGGATAGCGGATACTGTCCGAAAAGGCGGCTACGAAGCCGTGACAGTTGTCCACAACGAAACATCCACAGGGATGCAGAATCCTGTAAAGGAAATTGCTGATGCTGTCCGCGCGGCTGCGCCCGATACATTGATCTTCGTGGACGCTGTCTCATCCCTCGCAGGCGCAAAGATAGAAATGGATGCATGGGGACTCGACATGGTACTGACCTCGTCACAAAAATGTCTCGCGCTCCCGCCGGGACTGGCCTTGGGGGCTGTCAACGACCGTGCAATGAAGAAAGCCGAATCCGTCGAGAACCGCGGCTGGTATTTTGACCTGCTCCGCATGGAAAAACATCGCAATAAAGATTCGTCTCCAGCAACACCTGCCATGTCGCTTATCTTTGCGCTTGACCTGCAACTCGACCGCATACTTGCAGAAGGTTTGGAGAATCGATTTGCCCGCCACTCCGCGATGGCGAAACGGGTACAGGATTGGGCGGAAGCGCACGATCTCTCGATGTACGCGCCGGAAGGTTATCGCTCACAAACGGTCACGACCATCAAGAACGAACGCGGAATTAAAATCTCTGACCTGAACATATTCCTTAAACAGCGTGGAATGCGCATCGCTGGCGGATATGGTCCCATCAAGGAATCGACCTTCCGTATCGCGCATATGGGCGAAACCCAGATGGAAGACATCGAGGAACTGCTCACAGCGATGGAAGAGTTTTTGAAGAAAAGTTAATTTTGTAAATTGGAATGTTGAACGTTAGGAGCCTGACGACCCTGTTCAGGCTCTTTATATTTATAATGGATGTATATGACCGATCAAAATGAAATCTTTGACCTGCAACTCGATAAACTCACATACGGCGGCGAAGCCATGGGACGCCTTGAAGACGGCCGCGCGATCTTTGTCCCGTTTGGGTTGCCGGGAGAAAAAGTCCGAGTGAGGTTGACACAGGAGAAGAAGAATTTCGCTCGTGGAGAGATTGTCGAAATCATAGAAGCATCACTGGATCGGATCGAAGCCAAATGCAAGCACTTCGGTGAATGCGGCGGATGTCATTACCAAAACATTCCCTACGAAAAACAGTTGATCGCAAAGAGGGAGATATTGATAGATCAATTAAAAAGGATCGGCAGGATCGAAAATCCGCCTGTTCAAGATATGATTGGATGTCCAGATCCATGGAATTATCGTAATCACATCCAATTTTCGCTGGATCGGGATGGAAAATTGGGATACGTAGGAGCGGGTCTCGGACTCGCCCCATCCGTTATGCCAATTGGCGAATGTCACCTTCCCGAACCTTCCATCAATGACTTTTGGGGGCATCTTCAATTTGAACCCGAGACGAATGTCGAGCGTGTGTCCTTGCGGGCGGGCGTGGACGATGACCTTATGCTTATGCTTGAGTCTAAAGATCACGAAACGCCTGAACTCGAGATCGAAGCGGGTATTTCAATAACGCATATTTATGAAGAGAACACTGTCGTCATTGCAGGCAGTGACCATATCGTCATGAATGTGCTGGGTCGCGACTTCAAAGTCTCAGCTGCATCCTTCTTTCAGGTGAACACTGTCATGGCAGGGAAGATGGTCGAGCATCTGCTTGCCCAATTACCGATCACCCAATCTACAACCTTGCTCGATCTCTACTGCGGAGTTGGCTTGTTCAGTGCGTTCTTCGCTCCCAAATGCGGACGCGTGATCGGCGTCGAATCGTCCGAATCTTCGAGCGAAGATTTCACCGTCAATTTGGATGAGTTCGATAACGTGGAACTTTACGAGGGAAATGTCGAGGATGCGATCCTGCATCTCGATGCGAAGCTCGATATAATCCTGGTTGACCCGCCGCGCGCAGGCTTGGACAAATCCGTGGTGGATGGAATCCTAAAGTTGAATCCGGGTCTGATTGCATATGTTTCATGTGATCCATCCACGTTGGCGAGAGATGCGTCGCGGCTTATTGCCGGGGGATATGATTTGAAGGAAGTCATGCCGTTCGATCTATTCCCGCAAACGTATCATATTGAAAGCATTTCGCTGTTCGAACGTTAAATAACAAGACCCCGCATAAAGCGGGGTCTTGTCGAACTTAGCTCCCAACTGGAAATTCTTCTGCTCTGCCGTTGGGCATTGCCCTGAACTCACGATAGGTCAACGTCCAGACCGTTGACAAGCCTTATCCCTTCCCGTTGTGACACAAGCGACTCGAGCCCGGGACTCCCGTCTGTTAGATGCAGGTCGTCGATATCATCAGGCAAAATGCGCTTCATTATGCGGAGCATGTCCATCCCAGCGTTGAAAGCGATGCGGTACAACCAGTTGCGGAGCGGCGTCTGCGGTCGGTAGGCGGACAGATTCTGCCATACATGGATGAAGGTTTCCTGGGCGGCATCTTCTGCGATCAGCAAATCGCCGCACATACGGTAGACGACATTCATTACGCCCTTTGAATGGATGCGGACCAGTTCGCTGAACGCATTTCGGTCTCCGTTTTGCGCCTGAGCAACAAGTTCTTTTTCGTTAGCTGTGTAGACTATCGCCACTGTTGAGTTTCCTTCTCTCCTGCTACTATATTAACGCAGGAGCCCTTTAATTTATTCGGAAACTCAAGGGCAACTTAAACGAAAAAGCGGAAGAAACAATTTCCTCCGCTTTTGGCAGCTGATAAAAGTCTAGCTCTCGGCGATCACGATGACCTTGTCCTCCAGGGTAAATGTTACTTCATGCGATTTCTTGGGGTTGGTATACACACCATACGATCTGCCGGCATTCTTCGATTCAGCAACGAGACGATACCCAATGGCTGTTTCACCGCGCCTGCGCGCAGCTTCGACCATAGTATAAAAATTGACGGGTTTCCCGGTAGCCACGTAATCACCGACGGGCTTGAGATAGATCTCGGTGCCTTCCGGGTCGAACAACCCCATGAAGATATTGTAAAGGTCGGGATCTTCCGAAAGCTGGGTCATCATCAAGCTAATCAGGTGTTCGCTGACTATGAAATCGTCCACCTGGGTTGCTTCTGCAAGTTCGCGATTACGAAGATCGAGCATTTCGCTGACGATGGAAAAGGGCGTTTCGTCCTCTTCCGCTATATCGCGCAAGTGGAGTAACGTGACGAGAGTCTGCGCGTCGGCTTCCTGTGGGGGGAGCTGGCTGTTCGCCAGCACAATGACGTGGTCATAGTCTTTGACGCCAAGTGAGTTGAGCAGGTTGCGGTCCGTGGTCTCGCCCTCCACCACCAAGAGCTTTTGATTCTTCAACCGAATTCCCTTGCTCTCCAGTTGTTTGTCTATCCCGTAACTGTCCGCCGCGATGGTCATAAGAGAACCCTTGGGTACGTAATTATCCATCTCGCGCACGATGACCGGCCCGCTTCGGTTCCAACCTAGGATAAGGCATTTCTCGGGTTTGGGTTTTGAGGGTTTACCGCTCGAGCGGATGAGCGCTTCATTGATCTGGATCAGGCCGCGGTTTGCGAGTCGAATCGTATCGTCGTCTGCGGAGAGGGCAAAGATGTCATCGTCAGTTTCAATCGGGGTATCCATTGACGGGCTGATGAGAATCATCCCATCATTTTTGCGGATACCCATCACGCATGAATCCTCATACATGAGCAGTGCCTCGCCGTATGTTTTCCCTGACAGCGCAGGCTCGTTGTGAAAGTAAATTTCGTCGCCGTTGAAATTCATCAATTCAGTGTACACGACCGACAGCCCGGATTGACGCGATGTTTGCGCGACGATGCGCGCGATCAGGTCGCGCGTGAGCACTGCCTGAACATGGTCGTCCTCGCCGACCATGTTCAGCACGGGTATATTTTTGGAAAAACGGATCTGCGTAACGATGTGGTATTTTTCAGCATGCCGGTGCGGGTTGTTGGTGATCGCCAGCACGGTCTTGATGACCTCGGTATCGGGGTTATTGTTCTCCGGCGGCAATACAATAATGGATTTTGCAGTATGCGGACTCGCGATTTCGAGGTCGTTCGGGTCTATGGGGTCGCCATTGCGGCAGATGATGCGTGTCTTGCCTCGACGTTGAACACGCTCCCAAATCTCCTCTTCCATCTCCACTTTATCCCTCTTTGCTAAAACGACGATCCGCGCCTTCTTTTGATTTTCGTTCGCGATCATCAACTCGTTCAAGATGGTGAAAATCTGCGACGACCAGCCCAGCACCAGTGTGTGACCTGACTCTAGCACGCGTGAACGTCCCTTGCGCAGGCGTTCCATCTGTCCTTGGATGGCGTTGTTCAAAACACCGATCAACGCGCTGACGATGAAGATGCCGCCAAGCGTTACGAACAACATTACGATGCGGAATCCATTTCCCGTATCCGCGCCCATCGTGCCGGGGTCTAGCGTGCGCATCAGGCTTTCCCATGCGGCTTCGCCGAAGGGCAGGGGTGTGGGGTCGTTCAATTGCGTAAAATTAAAAATGGAAATAATAATGGCCGCGATGGATACAATGGCAAGCGACATAATGAATAACATGCCGATCATGGCGGGCGTGCCGCGCGACATGAGATTATCGAATTGATAGCGAAGGCGTTGTCGCAGTGTGGGTTTCATAAGTATCTCCCGTAAATGATTTGGTTCATTATAGGTTTTTTTCTCCAGCCTGCCAACTGGCTTATCACCGCGGCGCAAAGCCGCACGGTCAACATCCTTAATCTGCTCAGGCAGGATGAACGCGTGCTAAGGGAGTCAAAGATTAAATATGTATTATTAAAAGCGGAGAAGGTTACTTAAAGTAATTTGACAGGAGACGAAAGACCGGGAGCGATCGCTCCCGGTCTTCTTACTTAGTTCATGTATTGTAATACGAAGAAGGCTGCGCCAGCCAGGATCATAACCCCAATAATGGTCAAGACCAACCTGCGGGGACCGTTATCTTCCTCGATGGCGGGATGTGCAGGCGGAACAGGCGAAGGCGACGGGCGAAACGCACTTTCGTCTGACGGCAGGTTCTTCATATGAGATGGGGCAGACTGACGGTAGATATCTTCAGTAGTTGGCAGCTCACTCAAGGGTTGGGATGAAACAGACTTGTCCTTCACAGTCCCCAGCGCTCGTTCGTACATGTCCCTGATCTCATCGGACATTTCGACGAAGTCCGTCAATGGCTTTGATGCGTTATTTCCTGCTGGACCGCGCCTCTTCTCGACCTGGTAGGCTTCGCGGAGTTCATTGGGCATTTCAAATACACTATTATATGTTTTTCCCCTGAATACTATCTTGGGCATTATTCACCTCCACCATTACTTATACCAAATACCCCATCCCTGTCAAATTGGCGTGGATTTCGCAGCGGGTACAGCTACAGAGTCCATAGAAAGTATGATGTTTCTCCTTCATTAGCTCATTGTTCTCTGTGGCAGGGCGCTATTACACATTTGCTTTGCTGTTTGCCCATGTTTTTATAGGACGGCGACTCCTACTCCAGCGATGTGATTATGAAGTTGTCAAAACTTACATCTGCGGCATTCACGTTCGCGCCGCTCCATGCTATCAACCCGCTGGAGCCATCGGTGAAGGAGTAATCGGTTGCGGAATCGATCAATTTACCGTCCACGTAAAGCGCGATAGTACCGTTGCCGCAGTCCATGCCGATGCGATAGGAAGGTGCGTTCTTCTTTATTAGGTTTGAAGCCGCCCATGCGTCGTCGTTGGTGAGAAATACATCCTGGTTTTCCTCTGACGTTTCAGCGATGGCATACTCCGCGTTGGACGTCATTACCGCATAATAATAGGAGGAATTCACATCCTGTTGATAACAAAGGATCCCGAACGCCGTTGTGGGTTCATTATCATTATTGTAGGCAGTGACTTCCACGTGGATGTCCTCGTAAACTTCACCGTTCGGTGTACTCCAGACGATCCAATTCTGTTCGAATAATTGGAAGCGCAGTGCCTCATCAGCATACCCAATTACAGCAGTCGTGTCATCTAGTGTGCCCCACTGGGTGTCATCCGAGAAATCATCTTCAAGGAGGATTTTACCGGTTGGTGAAACCGCTTCTGTTGGAGGCGTTTGTGATGGCGTTGGATCTGCGGAGCCGCGGTTGAAAAGGAAAAGAGCGCCTCCGCCAACCGTCAACAAGGCACATGCGCCAATGAGACATCCCACCGCCCAGCGCGCCCAGCCTCCAGATTGAGGAGTAGCTTTCGGAACAGTGGCATGTTTGGGTTGGGTCTGACCGGTGGATGTCCGTTTGGATGAAACAGGCTCAACGATGGTTTCAGGCGCGGGGCGCGACGCCTTCGTTGCGTCCAATGCGCTTTTCCAGGCAGATGAAAATTCGGTGACAGTGTTGAATCGATCTTCGGGATGTTTTGCAAGGGATTTCAGGATGACCTGTTCGATGGCTTCGGGAATATTTGCATTGATGGTGGAGGGCGGCGGCAATGGGTCGCTGACGTGTTGAAGGATGACCGCCAGCGGTGTATCTGCAACGAACGGAACGCGACCCGCGACCATTTCATAAAGGATGATGCCGAGGGAATAAATATCGGAGCGCTGATCCACGTGAGTTGCCTGCGCCTGTTCTGGGCTGATGTAGGCGGGCGTACCCATGATGGCGTCGGTTTGGGTGAGGCGGGGAGAGGCGCTTTCGAGCAGTTTTGCGATTCCAAAATCGGTGAGGAAAAGGTTGCCGTGTGAGTCGATGAGCGCGTTGGAGGGTTTGAGGTCACGGTGGACGATCCCAAAGCTGTGAGCGTAACTCAGGGCGCCTGCCAGTTGCGTGAAGAGGCGGTCGATCTCATCCAACGGAAGCGGACGCCCAGTCACCATTTTTTCTTTGAGCGTTCCCGCCTCGAGGTAGCGCATGACGAGATAGGCAACCCCTTCGCTTTCACCATAATCGAAGACGGGCAGGATGTGCGGATGTTCCAACTTGGCGATGAAACGCGCCTCCTGTTGGAAGCGCTGTGTGAACTCGGCGCTCTCCGCCAGTTGTCGCGGCAGGATTTTGATCGCAACGTTCCTGTCCATGGACGGCTGATACGCCTTATAGACAGTTGCCATGCCCCCCTGACCGATCTGGTCAATGATCTGATAATGTCCGAGCGTTTGCCCGGGCTGGAGTTGATCCATTTTCACTCCTTAAAGTTGAACGGGCCGGTGTGTTGTGGGTATTCTAACATTTTAAGCCTTGTTATGCTCCTTTATGTTCGATTCTTCAATAGATAGGCTTTCGGGTGTTATTCTTGTTGCCATTGTGCGATGTTTTCACCATAGTATTTGTATAATATAAATTCCTGAGAATTGGAGATGATTAGTCAGTAAGATTTAGAACAAGCGTTTTGTCTAGTACGAGCGGAGTAAAAATGGAGAATACACAAATGGAAACCAGCCTCATCAATCGTATTCAGGAGGGTTTGATAGAAAAGAAAACCAATCTTGAACAATGGCGGGAAGAGACAACTCAGGATCTCAAAGAAGTCTGCTTGTGTTCGACCGAGGAAGCCGTCCTGGATGAACATCTGCATGTGATTGATGATTCGCTGCAAAAATTGGAAGATGGGATTTTGGGAGTATGTCAGGTCTGCGACGGCACAGTGGATGATGAGCTTTTGCTTATGGACTATACAGCCGCCGTGTGCCTCAGTCATTTTTCTGACAAGGAACTTCGCGAATTGGAGAGCGAACTGGAATTATCACAGGCGGTTCAACGCTCCCTTCTGCCTCAACGGATACCATCCATTTCAGGTTTTGAAACTGCGGCATTCAGCCGCCCTGCCCAGATCGTAAGCGGAGATTATTTTGACTTCCTGCAATTCAAAGATGGGACGCATGGTCTTGTGGTCGCGGACGTAAGCGGACATGGCGTCTCTGCTGGAATGGTGATGACCGGTCTGCAAATGGCTTTCCATACCCTGGCATCTGAAAACAGTTCTCCCTCCGCCGTCCTTGAGAGGATCAATCACATATACCTTCACAACGTCAATTTTTCCAACTTTGTGACCATTTTCTTTGCCATTCTTGATCCCCAAACGAAGGTATTGTCCTATGCCAATGCGGGTCATAACCCACCGCTCATTTATCGTCCATCGGCGAATTTAGATACCTGGCTAAAGCCGACTGGTGCGGCAGTCGGCTTGATGGAATATTTCAATGTGCGCCCTGAAAGTTTCCAGCTACTGGCCGGGGACATCCTTCTTTTGTATACTGATGGTGTCACCGAAGCGCTCAATCCACAGCGTGATGAGCAATTTGGGTATAAAAGATTGGCTGATATAGTTCGACAAAAGGAGGCTCTCCCTGCGGAGGAAATAACCAACAGTATCCGCCAGGCACTGATTGAATTCACGCAGGGAAATCTGCTCGAAGATGATATCACGCTGGTGGTGAGCAAAGTAGTCTGAAAGACTACTGTTGTTAGGCAGTGTTAATCCTTATATTGCCAAATCCATCCCTCCTCGTTATAATGTCAGTCCTTCGGGCGGGTAGCTCAGTTGGTTAGAGCATCGCGTTGACATCGCGAAGGTCGTAGGTTCGAGCCCTATCTCGCCCACAAAAACCCCGGCTTCATTGCCGGGGTTTTACTTTTAGAAGGTGGTTGGTCCCCGCAGGGGGGATGTTATACGAGCCCTGCCTCTCCAAGAAAAAGCCCCTTATTGGGGTTTTGTTTTAACGAACTGTCTTTCCAAATTTATAATGCTGTTTTTCATATCCCATCCGCGTAAAGAAACGGTGCGCGTTGAGGTTGAAATCCCACGAACCAAGTTCGATCCTTTTCACACCCAGGTCGCGAGCGGCGACTTCAACCTCCCTGATCAAGGATGCGCCAATTCCATGTCTTTGCACATGAGGTCGCACACTGATCTGCTCGATCATCAGATAACGATGTGTAAAGATAAATGGATTTTCAGGCTTTTCCACAAGATTACTAAATACATACCCCAGCGCATCATCCTTATCCTCGGCAATAAAAATATAGGAAGTGTCTAGACCAAGGATAGTCTCAAAGAAAATCTCGGCAAAATCTTCGGTCTGAGGCACCTTGAAGTATTCAGGGTGAGCAACTGCGTGCAGTCTTTGCACGTCCATACAGAGGGAGGAAAGCAATAAAGCGTCGGTTGAAATGGCTTTACGTATGTTCATAAATCCATTTTATCAAGTTCCTTGCTTGACAGCCCTTCAATTCGTCTTATAATACGGGAACAAATATCAATACGCACCGACCGAGACGAGTAAGTGGTCAAATCCCTGACAGGGAGAAGAGAACGAAGATTGAGAGTCTCTTCAAGGGAAAATCACAGAAAACCACTCGCGAGCGTGAAACTGAAAGCTTTCAGCAAATGGCTGTCAGTTAGTAAGTTGAACGGATGGCTCCGTTAGAGGCTTAAGAGATGAGCCAGTAAAGAGACACATCACAGGTCTTCAAGGCCTGTGATGTGTGATAAGCTCAAATCGGGTGGAACCGCGTGAATCAAATTCTCGCCCCGTGTTCGGGCGAGTTTTTTATTTAAGGAGGTCGCTATGACTACAAATGGATCCATCGTCACGCCTTAGCGCCTCGGAGGACTGGCAAAATCATCCGCCACTGCTTCCCTTCGAGACGCGGAAAATATCCACGAAGCAGAGGCAAATCTCAGTTAAGAAAGGAAGCGAAAATGTCGCAACAAGTTCAGGAAAAATACGAAGAGTCTTACCTCTATAAGATCCGTCACTCGGCGGCACATGTCATGGCGCAGGCTGTGATGGAAATGTTCCCTGATGGGAAGATAACGATCGGTCCGCCCGTGGAAAACGGGTTTTATTACGATTTCGACCTGCCGCGCAGCCTTACACCCGAAGACCTTGAAGCCATCGAAAAGCGCATGCGCGGGATCGTGCAGGGTAAGCACGAATTCAATAAGAAAGTTGTTTCTGCTGATGAGGCGAAGAAAATATTTGCCGACCAGCCGTACAAATTGGAATTGATCGCGGGTCTTGAGAAAGGCGAACTCGATGAGTATGGAGAGCCGCTCAAAGAAAAGCCTGAGATTTCGATCTACCAGCACGACACGTTTGTTGACCTGTGCCGCGGTCCGCATGTGGAGAATACGAAAGAGGTCAAACAGGATGCATTCAAGTTGATGAGCATCGCGGGCGCATATTGGCGAGGTGACGAGAAGAACAAGCAGTTACAGCGCGTGTACGGCACGGCATGGGAGAACAAACAACAGTTGAAGGATTATCTCAATCAATTGGAGGAAGCCAAGAAACGCGACCATCGCAAGCTGGGCAAGGAGTTGGAAATCTTTGTCTTCGATGAAGAGGTGGGTCCCGGTCTTCCATTGTGGCTGCCGAACGGCGCGATCATGATCGAGGAGTTGGAAAAACTCGCCAAGGAGATGGAAGAGAAGGCAGGCTATCAACGCGTCCGCACACCGAATCTGACGAAGGAGGATTTGTTCGTCCGCTCGGGACATCTGCCTTATTACGCAGAGAGCATGTATCCGCCGATGGAATTGGAAGGCGTGAAGTATTACGTCAAACCAATGAATTGCCCGATGCATCACAAGATATTCGGCTCGAAAGGACGTTCCTATCGTGACCTGCCGATCCGCCTCGCCGAATATGGAACCTGTTACCGTTACGAAAAGTCCGGCGAACTCTTCGGCTTGATGCGTGTCCGCTCGCTGCAAATGAACGATGCCCACATGTATGTGACAGAGGAACAGTTCGAGCAGGAATTCCTGGGCGTGATCGATTTGTATCACAAATACTTTGAGTTATTCGGCATCGAGAAGTATGTGATGCGCCTGTCCCTGCACAGCAAGGCAGGGCTAGGCAAAAAATATGTCGACAACGAGCGCCTATGGCTCAAAACAGAGGACATGGTGCGCCGTGCGATGACGAATGCCGATGTACCCTTCGTCGAAGAGGCCGATGAAGCCGCGTTCTACGGTCCCAAGATCGATGTCCAAATTTGGAGCGTGATTGGCAAAGAATTCTCCCTCGCCACGAATCAAGTTGACTTTGCGCAGCCCGAACGTTTCGACCTGAAGTATACGAACAAGGAGGGGAACGAAGAAGTGCCTCTGTGTATCCATCGCGCGCCGTTGTCTACGCACGAGCGCATGGTCGGGTTCCTGATCGAACATTTCGCAGGCAACTTCCCGGTATGGCTTTCACCCGAGCAGGTACGCGTCATTTCGATTACGGATGCGCAGAACGAATACGCGGAGAACATCGCAAAGCATTTGCGCTCGAACGGTGTCCGCGCACATGCAGATCTGTCCGCACAACGCATGAATGCAAAGATCAGACAGGCGCAGTTGATGAAGGTACCCTATATGCTGGTTGTTGGCGACAACGAGATGGCGGCTGAGCAGGTGTCCCTGCGGGTGAGGGATGGGAGCCAGCAGAACAATATTCCGCTGGGTGAGTTCTTGGAGCGGGTAAAGGATAAGATCGCCCGAAGAGCACGCGAGTTGTAGGGCAGGTTGTAGGCTGTGAGTGACGGTGTTTTTTGTTCACTCACAGCCTGATTTATTGACGACTCACAGACCTTCATGGTATTATCAACCCGTAAAAAACCAGCCGTGGGCTGGTTCACTGTTCTAAAAAGGAGAAGCATATCAGCGCATCAGATTTTCGAGTCAATGAAGGCATCCGGGTCAACGAAGTCCGTTTGATCGACGCAGAGGGCGAGAATGTTGGGGTAGTTCCCATCAAGAAAGCCCTGGAGATCGCACGCGACGCCAACCTGGATCTTGTGGAGGTTTCCCCCTCCGCCAACCCACCCGTTTGTCGCGTGATGGATTTCGGAAAGTTCATCTACGAGCGAGCCAAGAAGGAAAAAGAAGCCAAGAAGGCACAGACAAAGGTCGAGATCAAAGAGATCCGTCTGCGCCCGAAAACGAATGAGGCACACCGCGGTTTCAAAGTGGAAGATGCCCGAGGCTGGCTACTCAAAGGCAATAAGGTGAAAGTGACGATCAGGTTCCGTGGCCGCGAAATGGATTACCCTGAGATTGCTCTTGAAGACTTGAAAGAGATCGCTGAAGCGTTGTCCGATGTAAGCACGGTGGAACAGCCTCCTCAAATGGAGGGGCGCACCATGCTCGTAACGCTGGCACCCGCCAAAGGCGTGGCGCAGAAGAAAGAAAAAGAGGAGCAGGCTTCGCCGTAGTCAAAGAAGCGGAAGCCTGGATAGAGAAAGTCCCAGAGATGTTGAAAGTCCGCGGGCGAGAAGGTTCAGTCCCGCGGTTTATATTGTCTGAAAGGAGAAAGAAACATGCCTCGCAAAGCAAAATCTGGCGGCAAAATTAAACTGAAGACCCACAAGGCAACCTCAAAGCGTTTTCGCCTGACAGGTTCCGGCAAGCTGGTGCGCACGAAAGGCGGCAAGAGCCACCTGCGCAGAAACACATCCAAGCGCACCAAGTCTCAGTTGTCTGAAATGCAGGAAGTAAAGGCGACCAAGATCATCAAGCGCGTAAAACGCCTTGCGCCCCATATGGAAAGCTAGCTTTCCGATTAACGTATCCTTTTTTAGTTGCGGCTTTCGGATGTACACAACTGGCTTAATCAGCCGACGTCCGCGGGTTTGCAGGAGAAATAAACAATGCGCGTAAAAAGAGGTCCACAGAACCACCGTAGACACAAGAAAATTTTAAAGATCACAAAGGGACAGCGCGGCACGAAACACCGCCTGTTCAGGCGAGCCAATGAGGCAATGCTTAAAAGCCTGTGGTACGCAACCCGTGATCGCCGAGTGCGCAAGCGCGACCTCCGCAAGTTGTGGATCGCGCGCATCAACGCCGCGGCACGCTTGAACGGCACCACCTACAGCAAGCTGGTGTCAGCGCTCAAGAAGGCGAACATCGAACTCAATCGAAAGATGCTTGCCGACATCGCAGTCCGCGACCCGCAGACGTTCGCGGCTGTGATCGCAAAAACAAAGTAATTTCCGTAGGGGCAGGTCTGACACCTGCCCCTGCAATATTTAACGGGGGTACAATAATCATATGAACATCGTTCTCAAGGAACACGTTTTCCCAACAGGTCAAAAAATCCAGATTGTGCACGGCGACATCACAACCGAAAAAGTGGATGCCATTGTCAATGCGGCGAACGATCAACTCCAACACGGGGGCGGTGTGGCGTGGGCAATATCGAAAAAAGGCGGGGGGATGATCCAACAAGAATCGGATACGTGGATTCGAGAGCATGGTCCCGTCTCTCATACGCATCCTGCATGGACCTCGGGCGGGCTTCTGCCTGCGAAATACGTGATCCACGCTGTAGGTCCTGTATGGGGCAGTGGCAATGACGATCAGAAATTATCCGATGCTGTGACCGGTTCTCTGCGCGTTGCGGACGAACTCAAGTGTTCGACCATTGCCATGCCAGCAATCTCAACAGGCATCTTCGGCTTTCCAAAAGACCGCGCGGCAGGGATCATCTTAACGGCGATTGAAGATTATTTTCATGATAACCCTGCGTCCAAAGTGAACATGGTAAACATCGTTCTGTTCGATCAATCGAGCGTGGATGTGTTTACCAATACCTTGGATTCCAGGTGGGCGGATAATTCGTGATCACATCGTCGCAAAATCCAAAGTTGAAACTCGTCCGCTCCCTGATGGGACGCGCCAAAGAACGGCGTGAGGCGAAGGCATTTGTAATCGAAGGTGTACGGTTGATCGAGGAAGCCGTGAGTGCAGGGTGGAAATTTCAATTTGCGCTCTATAGTGATGGGTTGAACGAACGCGGCAAGGCTTTGATAGAAACATTACTGGCAAACAACATTGAAG
Organism: Anaerolineae bacterium; assembly: GCA_003484265.1. Lineage (GTDB taxonomy): Bacteria > Chloroflexota > Anaerolineae > Anaerolineales > Villigracilaceae > Defluviilinea. The sequence goes on along the minus strand of DNDO01000005.1, from coordinate 2,042 downwards.
TTGATGACGTCGCAGGCGACCTTTTACAAAAATTGAGCGACACCGAATCACCGCAAGGCATTCTCGCTGTTTTACACGATTCTCAAATTCCAATACCCAATTCCCCCAACTTCATCCTTATTCCCGACCAGATCCGTGACCCGGGCAACCTCGGCACACTGCTCCGCACCGCCGCCGCAACGCGTGTGCAGGCTGTCCTGCTGCCTCCTGAAACGACAGACGCCTTCGCCCCTAAAGTTATCCGCGCAGGGATGGGCGCGCACTTTCTTTTGCCCATCCGATCCATGACCTGGGAGGAGATCAAAACGCAAACAAAAGATTTGCAAATCCACCTGGCAGACATGGACGGAGTCTCCTGTTGGGAAACTGACCTGCGCAATCCACTCGCGCTCATCATCGGCGGTGAAGCGGGAGGCGCAAGCGATGAAGCACTAAGACTGGCTGCACAGAAAATTTCCATTCCGATGGCTGGGAATATTGAGTCGCTCAATGCGGGCGTGGCGGGGTCTGTGTTGATGTTTGAGGTAATTAGACAACGTTCGAACGATTGAACGTTGAAACGTTTCGACGAGGCAAAATGAAAATTCGATCCATCACTTACTTCTGCAATCCCAAATTCCCGCTCGAGGACAAAATCCTGCAAACAGCAGGGACGTTCCTCGCCGAGGCGAGGTCTGCGTATGAGGCGGCAGGTTACGAAGTGCAGACGGTTCGCATCGCGACGATCCCGTTTCCAAAGTTACTGGGCGAAGAAAACATCAACAGGTTGCCCGAACTCGTCGGTCAAATTGACAGGGTTGCGCAGGAACTTAAGGTCGGGTATGTCTCGCTTGGTCCGGCGTTGCCTGAAATCCCTCGCAGTTACGAGGTCATTCCCGATTCGGCTTTTATATCCAAGAATGTTTTCTTCGGCGGAGTCATGGCGGATAAATCACGCGGACTCGACCTTGCCGCCATCCGCGCCTGCGCGGATGTGATCGTCAAACTGGCGCCCATCGAGCCGAACGGTTTCGCCAACCTGCAATTCGCCGCGCTCGCAAACGTGGACGCGGGTGCGCCGTTCTTCCCCGCCGCGTATCACGGCAAGGACAAACCTTATTTCGGTATTGCCACCGAGTCCGCGGATTTGGCGGTCAAAGCATTCGAGAACGCAAAGACCATCGAAGAGGGAAGGAATAATCTGACAGGAGAGATCGAAAAGCACGGAAAGAAGATTGCGGAGATCGCCAGGTCTTTGAAGGTCAAATTTTATGGCATTGACTTCTCCCTCGCGCCGTTCCCCGATGATGCCCATTCCTTGGGCAACGCCGTTGAAAATATGGGAATCCCCAAGATCGGACTTCACGGCTCCCTCGCCGCCGCCGCCATCCTGACCGAAGCCGTGGACCGCGCGGACTTCCCGCACACCGGCTTCAGCGGATTCATGCAACCGGTACTCGAAGACTCTGTCCTTGCAAAACGTGCTGCCGAAGGGACGTTGACGATCAAAGATGCGTTGCTTTACTCCGCAGTTTGCGGAACGGGGTTGGACACTGTCCCATTACCGGGCGATACAACCGCCGAGCAACTTGTGCCGCTGTTACTTGATCTTTCAGCAATGGCATTACGCCTCGACAAACCCCTCACAGCAAGATTGATGCCCATCCCCGGCAAGAAAGCAGGCGACGAAACGAATTTCGATTTCGCGTTCTTTGCGCAAAGCAAGATCATGAGTTTGGAATCAGAACCATTATCATCGCCTTTTGACGGTAAGGAAACAATAGATATCAAAAAAAGATAAGGGAGAAAGTTATGCAAAAGAAACTTGCCTTTCCAATGATACTATTGATCGTCTTGGTTTCATGCGCCAGCCCAGCATCCCAGACAACAACGACACCTATGCCATCCCCCGTGTTGACATCCGCCGCAACTTCCACAGTGACTGTAAGTTTGGCGGCGACGCTTGAACCTGAAGTTGGTGCAAGTCTTACGCCAGATGATAATGAAGCTAGTGAGGCGGAGCCAGCTACTGCCGCAGAAAACGACCTGAATATCCGCATCGC
>DNDO01000211.1:39195-39347 GCA_003484265.1 Anaerolineae bacterium | reverse complement strand
ATATTTGAAGAGGCGAACCCGATTCCGATATTGGAAATGTTGAATAACCTGAGCATGTTGGCAGTTATTCATCCGTCTTTATCGAGCACAGCTCATATCAGCTTGGCAAAAATAGATGATACCCTCCCAGAGGGGTTTGGTGAGTTTGCTGT
>DNDO01000211.1:21837-38875 GCA_003484265.1 Anaerolineae bacterium | reverse complement strand
TATTTGATGAACCTTGGAGCGAAGGAAATTGATGAGGTTGCCGAAAGGCTTGACTTCCCCCTTCTTGTAAAGAACGCTGCGAGAGCATCATCATCGTTGCAAAAGGATTTGTCGTCTTTCAAGAATTTGAAACCCAGCCAATGGACCATTCAACTGGATGAAACGCCGTCTCTTGCGGTGTATGGAGTTTGGCTGGCAAGTTCCGAGCCTGCCTTGAGGGAATACCTGACAAAGTGGCAGAACACAAAACCTATCACTACTGGCGACGATTTGATCGCACGCGGACTGGAACCGGGTCCAATGTTCAAGGAAATCCTTGCCAATCTCCGCGCCGCATGGCTTGATGCGGAAGTTACGAATGCCGAACAAGAAAAAACATTGTTAGAGAAATTGATCTCGGATAATTGAATCTCGTTTAACGCACCTGCTATAATGGGTTATAAAAATTATGCCTGAACGTAAAACAACCCCCCTTAAAGAACTTGACGAACGACTGCCATACCGCTTGCGTGAGCAGTTTATGACCTCGCCTGAGCTTTCTTTGCTACGCGTTCTTCAGCGCATGGTAAAGACCCATTACGTCATCTGTCCCAAGGTCGCGCTCAACGATATTTTCTATATTGCCCGCCCCAATGAAAACGTCCATTTTTTCAACAAGATCTTTCGAAAACATGTGGACTTCTTATTGTGCGAACCTGATACCCTCAAGCCCGCTTTTGGGATCGAACTGGTGAAGCCCATCGCGCGCAATGAAACCCGCGAAGCAGATCAGTTCATGGAAGATCTTTTCCTCAGCGCAGGGCTCCCGCTAGTGCACGTCCCCTCTGATGAGCGGTATGACGAGAACGACCTGGCGGAATTGTTCAAGATCTCGATAGTTAAAGTAAAGGATTCAGGATCGCTTCGTGCGCCATCGAAAACTGATTCGGTTCCAATGTGCCCGGTCTGCGGGCGGATGATGGTCCTGCGCATACACCGTAATGGATCCGAAAAGGGTACGAAGTATTACGGGTGCATGGATAGCCCCGCTTGCAATGGGGTGGTGGCGATCGGTTGAGATCAAAAGAGTTTATGGGCGAAAGCTTATAAAAATCTGGTTCTTAGATTTCCTGCAGCGACCATGCAGGTATCTCTTTTCCCAAACCATTGATAGCGGTGCGTTGCAATTTGTGCATAGATACGATCTCGAGCTAACACCGGAACCGCCAATCCCATACTTGATAGAACCGACCAGGGGAATTTCAACTTCTGTCCGATCTTTAGCGCGGCAGTGGAACCCGAAAAGAATTTTCCTTTATCAATATATATAACAGCTTGGTTGTATCCAGATGGAAATCCGCACCAGCTCAGTAACTTCTGTCCCGCTTCGGATTGAATGGAGGCAAAGAGAAATTCGGAATTTCTTTCGTGTCGTAATACAAATATGACTGAGCCATTACAAAGATTGCAGACCCCGTCAAATAATATGATGCAGTGTTTCTTGATATCCTCGTCATTCATAATGCTTCTTTAGTTCTGATGCGTACTGCTTGCCGTCCCCGGGTATTGTAAAGAGGGGGAAGCGCCTGAGCAGATAGGCAATGTTATTGATCAAAATATCTTCATCGCCAGCCAATACAGTAGGGCGCAATATTGCATAGGATATTCCCGATTCAATGACAGTCTTTTCGTTGGCGGCTTTTCCCCAGTAATAGGGAAGATGTGAATCCGCTGATGGGTTTGCAATGCTAATGTTCACGATCCGTTTTATGCCCGCTGCTCTGGCAGCGTTGACGAGGTTCTGCGTGTTCTCAACGGCGCGAGGCTGTGTGTTATCTCCTCTATCGAACCGCACCCAATAGGTGTTGACCAGCACATCCACGCCTTGCAGGGATTTGGTCATGCCTGCTTCGTCGAAATCCAGCGGGTAGACTTTTACTTGTCCATCAAATGGGTCGGGGCGGTTGGGATGACCTGTCAGCGTGATGACTTTCTCGCCGTGTTCCATCAACCGTTTGGTGATGAATTTCCCAGAATAACTGAAAGCGCCTGTTACTGCGATTTTCATGATGACGCCTTGTTACGGCTCCGTATAAAACAAGCGGAATAATTCCTCCCCGGTCTTTCCGTCCGCTATATCCCTGTACTGCTGAATGGGCACCCGAACGGTCAAAAACTCAGTTGCGTTTACCGCGAATTTATATTCGACGAAGCCCGTTTGCGATCCTTCAAGCATATCCGGCGGCATCGACTCAACAATCGGCATTGTCTGCGCGATCCAGTCGCCAAAAGAGTCAAAGTCCGTCAGATTGGCGACTGGCAGGTCGAGGTAGAAATCGGTTTCGATTCCGAAGAAGACCCGGCGTCCATCAGCATATACGCAGTCTTCACCAAAGGATGAGGCGTGGGCGGTTGCTTGTGGTTCCACTTTCTTGATCTCCGCTTCGAATAGGATGGTCAATTCCTCCAGTAATGGGTGCGCCCAAATGAATGCACACGTATCGGAAGTTGGTGGTGTGTCAGGAAAGTTCCCGTCGGGCGGCTGTCCGATATTCGGTGTGCCAACGGTGATGATGATCTTCGGAGGTGAAGACGGTGGGAGGGTTGTATCTGATGTTGGCGGGAAAATTTGAGGCGTGGCGGAGGCTGGGGAACAAGCGAACAAAATCAAGATCCAGAAAAGAAGCGAGAATTTTATCTTCATGTCAAAATATCCGATGCTGCGGATGCCATCAATGCAACTCCGCGAACAAGCGCCTCCTCATCGAAATCGAATTTTGGGTGATGGTGCCCATGATCAAGATTGCGGGATACGTCATTCGACCCGATAAAAAAATAACAGCCCGGCGCTTTCTCCTGCATGAACGCCATGTCTTCAGCCGCCATGGTGGTGAAGCCGCTCGAGTCGAGCGTTGAATCTGATAATATGTTCTGCGCAGTAAGTAATACCTTCTGCGCAATGGTCTCATCGTTGACAACGGCAGGCGTTATGCGTTTCACGATAATCTCAACCAGACACCCCATCGATTCTCCGACTCCTTTTGCAATTTGTTCGAAACGTTCGACGACCCGCTGCCTGACTCCTGGATCGAACGTCCGGATCGTCCCCTCAAGCATGACATCCTGCGGGATGACGTTGAAAGCCGTCCCGCCGTGGATGGATGTAACGCTGACAACAGCTGTCTCTAGCGGGGCGATGTTGCGCGACACGATGGACTGCAACGCCGTGACGATGTTCGCCGCGGCTAGGACTGGGTCGATGGCTTGATCTGGGATTGCGCCATGTCCGCCTTTGCCGGTGACCTTGATGTTGAATATCTCGCCGCCCGCCATGACGGGTCCCTTTGCGATGCCGACCCAACCGAGCGGTTTTTCATTCCAGAGGTGGAGCGCGAGAGTCATATCCACTTTGGGTGAATCGAGCACGCCATCAAGCATCATCATTTCCGCTCCGCCGATCTCTTCTCCGTTGTTGCCCTCTTCGGAGGGTTGGAAGCAGAATTTTATATTGCCTGCCAGTTCGTTCTTGTGTTCATTCAGTATCTTTGCAACTGTGAGACCGATGGCGGTATGACCGTCGTGTCCGCAGGCGTGCATGACACCGGGTGTCTGTGATGCGTATTCTGCTCCGGTCTCCTCAGCGATGGGTAGCGCGTCCATGTCGAAGCGGAGCAGGAGGGTGGGGCCGGGTTTGCTCCCTTCAAGGAATCCAACCACGCCTGTTTTACCGACCCCTTTTGTTACTTCGATGCCAAGCGCTTCAAGTTCCTTTGCGACTATGCCGCCGGTGCGAATCTCGCGGAAGCCGAGTTCGGGGTGCATGTGAAAGTCACGACGAAGGGATTGGGTGTAGGGGAAGAGCTGTTTGGCTTGGGGGAGGAAGTTGGGCATCGTCTATCTCCGTATAATTCGTTATAGTGAGGGCAATCGTCCGAAGCATTACCGAACGCGATAAAGGAGATTTTTCGCCGCTTAGAACACTCCTCGCAATAACAGGGTTAATGGTATTTAACCACCCTGAACTTTTCTTCGTAGCGCGGATTTTCTTCCGTGCTGTCTTCGGCTCGGCGCGATTTGAAACGTTCGATCAGTTTTTCGGCATCCTGCACCTGCGACCTGTGTTCGAGGATGGCTTGTAGTTTTATATCCCATGTCTCGGTGATGTCAACAGTGGTGTTGGGTTGCTGGGTCAACGAACACCAGATTTCCTTAGGCATATGGGGGTCAAATCCTTCTTCAAGTAATTCAGGAAAGAAGGTCTTGTTCCCAGCGGCAGGGAAGACAGCATCGAGGACGACCTGCCCGGCAGCGCGATGATCGGGGTGGTTGATCCCGTAGACTGCGAAAAGATTCTGCGGATCGCAAGTGACGAGGATATCGGATTTGTGCCGGCGTATCTCTCGGACAACGTCGCGGCGCAGGTCGAGGTTTGGTACGAGATAACCGTCTGGGTTGTCCATGATGTGAACGGCTTTCGCGCCGATAACTTTTGCAGCGTTGTTTTGTTCGATTAGGCGCAGGGGAACCAGTTTCTCAGATGTCATGTCTGCGGGTGTTGTGTCATGAAAGCCCTTGTCGCCACAGGTGAGCAGGAGGTAGGTGATGTGATGTCCATTGCGCGCCCATTTGGCGAGTGTGCCGCCACAGAAGAATTCAGGGTCGTCTGGATGAGCAAGGATGACGAGGATGTTAAGGGGAGAGTTCCAGGGATCAGTTTCCATGTATCAGTTTTGGGTGGAGAATGCGGAGGGATGTCGTTTTTAATTTTGTGAATTGGACTTACGGATAAAATTTCACATCTGCTAAGGATGAAGTACCTTTTACCTGGAGACAAGGAACCACGGAGATTTTTTTAAATCCGTAGCCTGGCATCTCCGTGGCTGTACATCAATTGTTTCAGTTATTACTATTACGATTCTTGCGCGGGCTTGATTTGCCACAGGTGCATCCGCCGCTATCGTGGCGGTCGCAGGGGGCGGCGGATTTGCGCTTCAGGGCTTCGAGTTCGTCCCACGGCTGGATGTCTTCCTTTGTGAAAGTTTCGCGGAAACGTTTGCCTTCTTCGTTTTCGATAAGCACGACCACTTGGTTGCTCATCGGCATCAGGTCGATGACCTTGCCTTCGCCCTTGGGCGTAATGACCTTTTTGTTGCGCTTGGGCAGTTGTTTGCGCGCTTCGACATATTGCTCGTATTCGAAAATCAAACAGCAACGCAGACGTCCGCACATGCCGGTGATCTCTTCGGGTGTAAGCGAGATGCCTTGTTCCTTTGCCATCTTGATCGAGATGGGGGAGAAGTCGGTCAGGAACTTGGAACAGCAACGGGTTTCGATCCCACAGGCGCCCATGCCGCCGATGATCTTCGCCACATCGCGCGGACCGATCTGGCGCAGCTCAATGTATGTGTTGGGGTAGAGGTCGCCCATGTCTTTTTTGAGCGATTTGAGATCGACCCTCTCTTCGCTCTCCGTGCTGAACAGGAAGGCGAGACGCGAGCCGTCATAGTTATATTCAGCTGTGACGATTTTGACGCCAGCCAGCCCCAGTTCGGATGCGCGCGCGCGGCAGTTGATCATGGCTTCGGTCTGTTTGGATTGCCACGATTGGAGCAGGAGCAGGTCGCGGGGCGTCGCCCGCCTCTCCACGCTGCGCCAGCCGCCATCCGGTCTGGGAGGCTTTTCCTTGACGACTTGAACGACCTCGCCGAGGTGTTTGCCGCGCGAAGTATCCACGATGACATGTTCGCCGACTCCCACGTCTGGGACGGTGGAAGTGTCGAAATGATAAATTTTGCCAATTTTGGTGAATCGTACACCGATAATGTTTTTGTCCATAGTAAGGAGAATTATACCTTAGCTATAACCGGCCGCGACTCTCTACCTCCCGAACATTTTCTCCAGTAATGGGTTGATCACCTCCCAATTCGGTAGCAGCACTTGTGCTCCACCTGAGGTGACAAACGGAGTCACCATTTCACGCGTGATCGTATGGCTGTCCACGCCGAAGAGCGGTGCCCTCACTAATGTGAATAACAAACGCGGCAACTGCCAGACCGGGATGTTCGTCTCTACTGTTCTTGAAAGCGAGATAACGAACTGCGGCAAGTCCCTCCAGGAGGCGGGCGTGAGGACCTTTCCCAGCACGGCTGACACTAAAACTTGTGCGCGCGCCATACGACTAAAGTCATCGCTTGTACTTCGGTCGCGCGCAAATGCCAGCGCTTGAATCCCGTTGAGGTGATGTGTCCCTGCGGGATAAACTCCCGTTTGCGTATCTAGGTGAATATCGACACCGCCGAGCGTGTCCACAACAGAAACAAGCCCCAGCATGTGAATTACAACATGATAGTGGACTGGCACGCCAAAGTTTTCTCGGATGGTTTCCATCGCCGCATCCGCCCCCGACCCGGCCTGGTTCAGTTCCGAAAAATAATATGCCGTGTTGATGCGTTGTTCGCCCACTCTCGGGATCGTCACCCAAAGATCTCGGGGAATAGACAACATCCCGATATATGGTTGGAGCGGTACAACTGAAGCGAGGATGATCGTATCGGTGCGCCCGGCACTTCCACGTTCGGGTGAATCGTCCGTACCCAGGATCAGGATGTTCGTGCGTAGAGGCGCGATGAAGTAGATCGTAATGATTCCCAGTAACGCAAACAGCGTCCGCCGCATCCTTTTGTTTTTCCTTTTTACTGGGATGGTGCGGACAGTTTGAGAACGGTCGATGCGGCGGGTGGGTCGTGTGACATCAGACATTGAGTTTGTATTTCTTGTAGATACCATCCGTTTTCAACGGATTAAATTCCATAATTGTTCCCGAAAATAATAACCAACCTGATCCAATTGGTTGGCTATTATTTTCGATGATGTGCTCCAAAGGGTAATCCCCAGGATTAAGTATTGGGTGAATTGAGAGGCAACTTCAAATAGAACGTACTGCCGGGAAAGATCTCTTCATCATGTCCGACGCTCTCCACCCATGCAATGCCTCCATGAGCACGCGCCACACCTTTAACGAGGGCGAGACCCAGCCCGGGTCCACCGCCTTTGTAGGTGGTTTTCCCTGATGAGTGCAGGTCAACACTTCCCACTTGATAGAATTTCTCGAAGATCAAAGAATGATGTTCCGTATCCAGACCGATGCCGGTATCTTTCACAGCGATCTCCACGCCGGGTGTATCGTCTTCCATTGTCACTGCCCGCGTTGTGACGGTCACTTTGCCGCCATCGGGCGTGTATTTTACGGCGTTGACGATCAACTGATATAAAGCCTTCTGTATCAACGACGGGTCGCCTGTGAAAAAGGGCGACACCTGCGGATGATCGGTTATGATCTCAACTGTCCGCTCTGGGGCGTCCCTGCGGATGTTCTTGGCAACATCATCGATCAACAAACGGAGGGAGATGGGCACCGCACCCACTTTCACAGTATCTGCGTCGATGCGCGTCACGTCCAGCATCATATTGACGATCTCGTGGATGCGCTCCGTGCCTTTGATGATGCCGGCCACGATTCCTTCCAGACCCGAACCTGCCCCGGCTTGCGAGGAGCCTTTCAACACTTTGACGTATCCGTTTAAAACCGTCAGCGGGGTACGGAGCTCGTGCGCGGCGACCTGGATAAATTCCAGTTTGTTGCGGTCGAGTTGCCGCAGGACCTTGTTCGATTTCTGCAAGTCCTCGATCATCGTCTTGTCATTGGAACGTATACGGTCCAGTGTGATGCGGATGATGTCCATTGCCATGCGCGGACTGCGGCTGAGGATCGTTTCGAAATCCTGCTTCTCCATTTCCAGAACTGTGCATTCGGTGGATGTGCGCACGGTCGCCGCGCGAGGAGCATTCTGGATCATCGCCATTTCGCCGACCATGTCGCCCCTGCCTCCGATGCGTAAGACCCGGTCGGCTTCTTCGTCACCTAAATGCTTTGAAATAATTACGCTGCCTTCAGCGATGATATAAAATACATCTTCGTAGGCGCCTTCATGACACAGCACATGCTCTGGCGGGTACGTGCGGAACTCAGTCAGTTCTGCCATTTCCTGCAACTCGTCGTCGTCCAGCCCTTGAAAAGCAAGCCGAAGGAGGGAAATCTTGTCGTAGGTGATGGTTTCTTTCATCGTTCCGAAAGTATACTCATGACCCCAATAAATCACTACAACAACATAATAACAAACACCTTTCGTTTTTGAAAACTCGCTCTCCACAACAAAAGACTTGATGAGCCATATGGCTCATCAAGTCTTTTGTATCCTTCAAAATAACAATCGTTTCACAAAAGTTTTTTCTCTAAAACCTTAAGGATGTCGGCGGATTTATTCGTTATGTCAATCGGGGCTACATTGCCTGTTAAAGTGATGTCATCAGCTAACCGCCCCGTGCCGCGCATCACGTACGTGGGGCGATTCTCAAGAAGGCTGTATTCGACATCCGACCGCGATATGTCGCCGCCGTTGATCAGTACGGTGATCGACTTCATGCTCCCTGCTGCAACCGTAGCGATCTTTGCGATCCAGGATGATTCTGCCCCCCAGTCATCCCCGGGGATCAACAGGAAATGTGTGTGGTTGGCATCCAATATGGATGCGGCTTCCTCCTCCATGATCAGGTTGTCGAAGACCACGCCAATCAGTGGAAAAGAGAACTTGTTTCTCTTTCGTTGTTTGCCGATCTCGGTCATGATTCCCGCTTGCGTGCCGCCATCCAAAACAATGGAATTCGTTTTTTCCGCTAACCTGGCTACAATACCTACCGCTTTGCGCATCGGAGCTTTATCAAGGAACCCGATCCCGCCAGCGCCGCCGACCAGCACGATCACTGTCCTGGGGTATGGGATTCCCAGCTCTATCAGTGCTGTAGGAATATCATCATCCTCGGAAATATTCACCCCGTGGGTCAAAACACCGTTTTTGAGAGGGATTTGTCTTACGAACATAGTACTCCTGTTTTGTAGTTATCTGCACGAACATTTAGTTGTTTAACGAAAAAGACCCGGCGGTGTTATTGTACTGCCGGGTCTTGATTATCCGTATTTATTCCATAATGTTGATCGGCATCTCGTTCTTCATACTCAACGCCGCCACACTGACTTTCGCCGCGATCTTTTGCGAGATCTCAGTCAGGGCAACCGCCACTGATGAGTCGGGATGTGAGTCAACGATAGGCTTGCCGCTGTCGCCGCCGATGCGCACGTTCTGGTCTATGGGAACCATGCCAAGGAAGTCGGTTTCAGTGGCTTTTGCCAGCCTTTCGCCGCCGCCTGATCCGAACAGGTCCATCCGTGAGCCGTCTGGCATATCGAGGTACGACATGTTCTCGACGATGCCGAGAACGGGCACTTCCAAAGTTTTGAACATATTGAGTCCGCGCCCGGCATCCTCGAGCGATACCATTTGCGGAAGCGTCACAATGACGGCTCCGCTTAACGGAAGTGCCTGCGCCAGGGAGAGCGACGCGTCACCCGTACCTGGAGGCAGGTCCACAATCAGATAATCCAATTCGCCCCATTCAACATCACCCAAAAACTGACGGATCGCCGAGTTGAGCATCGGTCCGCGCCAGATGAGAGGTTGACCGGGTTTTACGAGCAAGCCCATCGAGATCATCTTCAATCCATAGGCATCGGCGGGGATCAATCGTTGACCATCCGGAGGCGGGAGTTTTTCAACGCCAAGCATGGTGGGGATGTTCGGTCCGTAGATGTCCGCGTCCATAAGACCTACCCGTGCACCGGCTTTTGCCAACGCCACTGCGAGGTTTACCGCAACTGTGGATTTGCCAACGCCGCCTTTACCCGAGCCGACCGCGATGGCATTGCGGATCGGCATTTTCACCAGTCCGCGCATACGACCATCGTTCGGCACATCCGAGTCCATTTTGACGTGGACGGTTTTGACGCCGTCTATCGTCATTACAGCCTGCTTTGAATCTCTTTCGATCTTTGCACGGAACGGGCAGGCGGGTGTGGTGAGCATAACCGTGAACGAGACTGTGTCGCCTTCGATCTCGACATCTTTAACCATGTTGAGTGTGACGAGGTCTTGTCCCAGATCAGGTTCCTGTACTGTGCCCAGTGCAGATAATATTGCTTCTTTTGTGATTTTATTTGTCATTATTTTCTTTCTTTGTCATCGCGAGTCTTCGAGAACCCACCCCTTTTGCAATATAAGATGGCTTCGTCGCTTCGCTCTTCGCAATGACGGAAAATTATTGTGTTGCTGCAGCCTTCGCAGCCTCTTTTGCAGCCTTTGCGGCTTCCTTTTCCTTGCGCGCTGCTTCTTCGCGAGCGAAGTTTTCAGGTCGAATGCTTTGATAGTATGAGGAGGGTTTTAATAATTTCTCCATGTTGAACACATTGCGTTCGTAGGAAGCGATTTCGAAATCGTGGTCCATCTTGATAGCATCGAACGGGCAATACTCGGAGCAGAACCCGCAATTCATGCAGATGTCCGCGTCGATGTAGAACTCCGTCGGCTCGGGGATGGGGCGTCCTGTTTCCGGGTTGTTCGAGCGCACGATCCAGATGCATTGTGGCGGGCAGACCTTCGCGCAGATGCCGCATGAAGTGCAAAGGATTTCCTTATCACCATCGGGTTTTTCGTTATAAACAAGGAACGGAATGTAACGAGCCTCCTCGGGCAGATTCAACCTCTCGTCCGGGTATTGAACCGTGAAGATGCCTTTTGTGTCTTTGCTCGAGCGATGCGTCACGCCTTCCACAGTGTTGTAGCGTTTTTTCCCGCGCAGGATCCATGATATATCTTCCGTGTATGTTTCCCAGAACCGTTTCCAGGTGACGCTCAGACCTTTAAGAATACCTTTTCCGTACATGCTCATCTCCTCATCTATCGCATTCGCCCATGACTATATCGAACATGGCGAGAATGACGACGAAATCTGCGATCTTTGCGCCGATCGAAATTTTTTCCAACGCGTTTAAGTTCACGAATGAAGCGGGTCTTACGTGATACCGCCACGGATTCGGTTTACCGTTGGAGACTAGATAAAATGCCAGCTCACCCTTGGGCGACTCAATGCGACCATACGCCTCGCCCGCCGGGACCCGGACCTGGTACGCAGGTTTCTGTGAATTGATCGGTCCCTCGGGGATCTGTTTGATGGCCTGCTCCAATATCCGCAAGCTTTGTCGGATTTCATCGATGCGGATGAGGTAGTTGTCCATCAGGTCGCCGTTGTGGCGGACAGCCACATCGAAATCGAAACGGTCATAAATGCCATAGGGGTCTGCGCGGCGAATATCGTATGGAACACCTGCCGCACGGAGCACAGGTCCCGTAACCGAATAACGGATGGCATCCTCCGCGCTGATCATCGGCACGTCCTTCATTCGTGACACCAGGATTTCATTCTCGGTCAACATGCGATCCAGTTCATCAGTCTTGGCTTGCAGACGGTCGTATACCAGGTCTTTGATCTTCTTCATTGCGGAATCGGGAATATCGCGCACCACGCCGCCAAAGCGGAAATAATTGCACATCATTCGCGCGCCTGAAATTTCCTCGAAGATGTCGAGGATCAATTCACGCTCCTCGAACGCATACAGCGACGGGGTGTACATTGCGCCGAGGTCATTCAATAATGTGCCGATGAATATCAAATGGTTCTGTACGCGCGACAGTTCAGAAACGATGATGCGGATGTATTCTGCGCGCTCGGCGACGGGAATGCCCATCAATTTTTCGACGGCGAGAGCATAGCCAAAATTGTTCGTCATCGAGTTGAAGTAATCGAGACGGTCGGTGAACGGCATGTTCTGTAAATAGGTATTGCGTTCGCCGATCTTATCGTGATTGCGATGCAAATACCCGAGGACGGGTTTGAGACCGACAATCGTTTCTCCGTCGAGCGTCATTACTGCGCGGAAGACCCCGTGTGTGGACGGGTGATGAGGTCCCATGTTGATGACGATGCGGTCGGTGCTCATCCCATCTTCCTGCTTAACGGTGTAACGAGCCAGCGCGCCATAAAGCAGGGCGTCCCCCTCGGGGATCCATTTTTCAGGGTCGAAGTTTGTTGGGAAGGTCAAATTATCATTGAACGGATTCTTTTCCTCTGCCATGTAGAATTGACCGTCAGGCCAGCGGCTTTTGAAAGGTTTTGTATCTTCCTCATAAAAACCCTCTTTCCAATCCTTGCGGAGAGGATGACCATCGAAACCTTCCCACATCAGGATGCGGCGCAGATCAGGGTGGCCGGTGAATTTGATTCCCATCAGATCCCAGGCTTCGCGTTCCTGTAGGTCGACGCCCGGCCAGATGTCGATCAGCGATGGGACTTCAACCGGATCAACGCGCGGGACCTGGACTTTGAATACCAAGCCCGGTCCACCGGTGGTTTTGTAGGCGTGGTAGACCACTTCCATTTTTTCTTCGGGGAAGTAGTCCACGCCTGTGACAGCGGTCAGGAGGTCGAAGCCGAGTTCATCACGAATGACCGTGGCGACTTCGATCAAATTATCCTTTTCGACAATGAAACCGGTACAGCCGGGGCGGGTCTCAGCGGTGACGATGCCGGGGAAACGGGCAGCCAGGTCAACGGTCAGGGTGGAGGCGGGAGCAGTCATTAAGCACTCTCCTGTTGGGTTGCCTTCGCAGCAGCTGCCGCTTTTAGTTCATCGTAGCGGCGTGGGTCCATCAAATCCGGTCCGAGGACAGGGACGGGCACGTAATTGGCGTCAACCTTTTTCTTGTCATACCAGCGGTTGGTCTTCATGGTCTGTTTATCGATCTTCTCTTGTAATTTGATCATACCTGCGATCAACGCCTGCGGGGTGGGAGGACAGCCGGGGATGTAAACGTCAACGGGCAAAAATTTATCGATGCCCGCGACGACGTTGTAGCCCTCTTTGAATGGTCCGCCGCCTGAGGCGCACGCGCCCATGGCAACGACATATTTTGGTTCGGGCATTTGGTTATACAAACGCACGATGGCAGGGACCATCTTTTTTGTGACCGTTCCCGAAACGAGCAGCAGGTCTGCCTGGCGCGGCGTGGGGCGCATGACCTCCATGCCGAAGCGCGCCATGTCGTAACGTGCTGTTTGCGCAGCGATCATTTCGATGGCACAGCACGCGAGGCCGAACATAAGAGGCCACACTGACGAGCGGCGCCCCCAATTATAGAGGCGGTCAAGCGTGGTCACAGCAATGGCATGCTGCATGTCTTCCGGAATATCGTATTGGGGCAAACTTAATTTTTCATTGTCCATTGATGTTCTCCTCGAACCAGTCTCGATAGATCGCGTAAAGGATGTCGTCGTTTGCGAGTAATGGATCATCCTCAAATTCCGACAGTTCCAGTGTCCAGTTGTAAATTTGTTGCAATGTCACTTCTTCGATGTTGATGTCTTTGTGCTGTCGCCGAAGTTCCATTGCGATGGCGTATGTGCCTTCCCAGGTGAGCGTCATTCTTCTCGATTATCTATTTGGGCGCGCTGCAATTTACCCGAGTAATCCACATAAATGGATTTCCATTCGGTGAAGACTTCGAGCGCGGCTTGCCCGGCTTCGCGATGTCCGTTGCCTGTGCCGCGCACGCCGCCAAATGGGAATTGGATCTCTGCGCCGGTTGTTCCGTGGTTGATGTAAACCAAGCCCGTGAAGATATCCCGCATGGCAGTGAAGGCGCGGTTCACGTCCTGCGTGAAGATCGAGGTGGATAGCCCATATTTGGATCGATTGTTGACCTCGATGGCTTCCTCAAGCGACTCGACTTCGATGATCGAAAGCACTGGTCCAAAGATCTCCTCCGCCTCCAACGTGGACCCGGGCTTGACTCCGTCAAACAGGGTGGGAGCGTAGAAGAAACCTTTTCCATCGACATCGGCAATTGCCGCCCCGGTCAATGCCCGTGCGCCCTCTTTTTGTCCAAGTTGAACATAGGAATGGATTCTATCGAGCGCAACCTTATTGATAACGGGACCGATTTCAATTTGCGGGTCGAGCCCGTCACCGAGTTTGAGCTTCTTCGTCCGTTCGACAAGCAGCTCTTTGACCTTATTCGCAATCCCCTTTTGCACGATCAATCTGCTTGCGGCAGTACAACGTTGACCCGTTGTGCCGAACGCCGCCCAAAGGGTTGCATCGGTGACAAGTTCAATATTGGCATCATCCATCACTATGATCGCGTTCTTGCCGCCCATTTCAAGCGAGAGTTTTTTATTATGCTTGCCTGCCAATTCAGCAATGGAGCGCCCCGTTGATGTGGAGCCTGTAAAGGAAAGCACGCGCACATCAGGATGTTCGACGAGAGCTTTGCCTGCGTCCGCGCCGGGCGCCATGATGAGATTGAATACCCCAGGCGGCACGCCTGCTAGTTCAAATACTTCAACGAACGCGGCAGAAACAGCGGGTGTCTCCGGTGATGGTTTCCAAATGATCGTATTACCCGCAACCAGCGCTGGGAATATCTTCCACGAGGGGACGGCTATGGGGAAGTTCCATGGAGTGATGAGCCCGACAATGCCAGACGGATCCCGGACCGCCATGCCGAATTTGTTCATCATTTCAACGGGTGCGGTGTACCCGAGTAAGCGGCGTCCCTCACCACCCATGAAGTACGCCATGTCTATGGCTTCCTGCACGTCTCCGCGTGCCTCTGCGATGACCTTGCCCATATCGCGGGTCAATAATTGTGAGAGTTCTTCTTTTTTCTGCTTGAGAATATCCCCGACTTTGAAAAGCATCTCGCCGCGTATTGGGGCAGGGACGAGCCGCCACGAATCGAAAGCTTTTTTCGCTGCGTCCACTGCAGAGTCGACGTCAGTGACTTCTGCGTGAGCAATATCCGCTACCAATTCTTCGTTGGCGGGATTGATGGTTTGGAATGTTTTTCGTCCGCTGACCCACTTGCCGTTGATGTAGTTTTTGAATTCCATAGTTTCGGTGATTATACCTTTTGATCGGCTCTAGTCAATCGAATTGCGTAAATATATATTTATATAAACAAGAATGTGAGTATAATCATGGGAGTCGAATGACAACCGCGCGACAGAAAGTTTTGACCTATCTTACGAAAAATCGCACAGCTTCTGCGCGGGAGGTTTCTCGCGCATTGAAGATGACTGCGGCGACGGTGAGGCATCATCTTCGAGTGCTGTCAACGGATGGCAGGCTGGAGGTAGATTCTGAGCGCAGACGTGACGGGCGCGGCAGACCCGAGAAGGTGTATTCAATACCTCGCGCGGCGTTGGGGGATAATTTGTCCGCATTGAGTAAGGCTCTTTTGACGGAGGCAGGCTCAAAGGTAAAGATGGATGCGTTGGCACGCCATCTGGCTGGCGAGTCTGATTTTGTTAGTCAACCGATTGCGAAGCGGCTTAATCTTGTCGTCGAAAAATTAAATCAAATGAATTATCACGCACGCTGGGAAGCTGGCGCGGAGGGACCCAGAATCATCTTTGGTCATTGTCCGTATACTGCAATCATCGATAAGCATCCCGAACTGTGCAAAATGGATGGTGAGTTATTATCGCGATTACTTGGGCGAGTTGTTGATCGAGAATCAAGATCAGAAACACAAAAGAGCGGTTCCTGCCCCTTTGTGTTTCTGATCCGATAGTTGCGGTTACTGCGCGCAGGATGCATCGATCAATGCAGGCGCGGGGGTGATATCGGGAAGCTTAATTTGTTCATCTTGCGACAGTGCAGTCGATGCGAGAAATGCTTCAAAATCCGGCGTTCCAATTATGCTCTGTGGGAATGGTACGACCACGAGAAGTTTGTCGGGGTGGAAGCGGAAGATATAAACTTTTGTATCTGGGTCGGCCGTATTGACCAGATTCGATAGCGTTAGAACAGTAGCGGTATGCGAGCCAATTTGTTGTTGCTCGGCTGAGACCAACCCCGTCATCGTGGGATCAACAAATTGCATGTACGCATCGGCGTCTGATTTTGCAGGGTCGATGCCTTCCATGATGATGATATCCAGTTTTAACGTGCCGTTGGGCCAATCCCAGAATCCCTTCGTGCTATTTGCCTGAAAATACGCATCGTCATAGTTTTTGATCGTATACAAACCATCATCTTCGAAGATGGAGTTGGTCAACCACCAGCAGGGGATGGCAAAGCCAAATCCATGACGAGGATCGCGGATCGCTCTCCACATTTTCGATGCGGATGCAGTTTGTTCGGGGACGATTGTCTTTGTTATGACGGGCGACGGTTCTTCAGTAGGAATGAGCGTTGGCGCGGCTTGAGGGGCACACGCGCTGACCAGCAGTGCGAACAATATTGATATTGGGTAAATCTTTAACTTCATTTTATCTCCTGTTTTTGGCAGACGGTAGACAGAAGATAATTGTTCCCGTGACCGAAACGGACGGCTCGCTCTAAACTAAATTCTGATACTGCTCAACTATCGAATCCCAGCCCCAGCCAATTCATGGCGCGGAGCCAGAGATTCTCGCGTCCGCCGTTGCGATCGACTTGATCCATGGACCAGCGCGTCAGGTTAATACCGATGGAGCGTAACGGCTCAGGCGGAAAGGGAAGCGGCTTGGTACGAACCATTTCAAGTTCGGTGCGTTCGGTCTTTTTGTTATCCAGCATGTCGAGCATCACTCTTGCGCCGAAGCGCGTGGCTCCCACTCCCAAGCCTGTAAAACCCATTGAATAGGATGTCTTGCCGCCGTGTGCCGTCCCCCAAAACGGACTAAAGCGCGAGCAGGTATCTATAGCGCCGCCCCATGCATGTGAGAAGCGCAGACCTTCGAGCTGCGGAAAGGCTTGAAAGAAATGTTCAGCCAGACGACCGAACATGAGCGGGGAATTTTCGAGGTGTTCGCCAAACCCGTTGTTCCAATAATAGACTGCGTCGTAGCCGCCCCAAAGAATGCGTCCATCTGCTGTGGTGCGGGTGTAATGGAATTGCCTGCTCGCATCACTGACGCCCTCACGCCCATGCCAGCCAATGGATTCGCGCTGCGCCGGGGTGAGCGGTTCGCTCATCAGGGCATAATCATAGACGGGCACAACATAATGGGATAGCCTTTTTAGCAGAGGAGGAAATGCATTGGTCGCGAGCGCGACTCGCGATGC
>DNDO01000211.1:19898-21612 GCA_003484265.1 Anaerolineae bacterium | reverse complement strand
AGCTTTGTAACCGGGGAATTTTCGTAGATTTGCACTCCCAGATCCAGGCACGCTTTTTTCAACCCCCAAGCCAGGTGCGCCGGATTGACAAGCGACGTGTCCGGTCTTTTAAGTCCTGCAATAAAGATCGGAGATTTGACAATCGCCTGTACGGCATCGCGGTCAAGGAATTGAAAGTTTGTTTGATACGGTGCGGTTTCTTCCATCTCCTCGTTCATCTCATCGATTTGATGGGGCTCGGTCGCCATGTCTATATCGCCGGTGCGGATGTAGTCGCAGTCAATTCCGTAGCGTTCGATGGTTTCTTCGATCTCTTTGAGATTTTGGAGTCCCAGTGCAAGTAGTTTATGTATTTCATTTTGCCAGCGTGAAAACCCGTTGGAGAATCCATGCGTGATGGAGGCGTCCATGAAGCCTCCGTTGCGTCCTGTCGCGCCGGTCGCGACCTCGTCACCTTCCAGGATGATGACATCCCGATCGGGGTTCTCCTCTTTTGCCAGCAGGGCTGTCCATAAGCCGGAAAAGCCTGCGCCAACCACGAGAAGGTCGGTGAATGTCTCTTTTGTGAGAGCAGGTTCGGGAGCGGGGCGAAGCGGATCATCCAGCCAGAAAGGAATATTGCTGGCGTCTGCGATTGATTTGAGCGTTTCGTCCCGAACGTCGTTTGAGTATGGCATGTTATTATTTTACCCTCGAGTCGATACCCCGTCACCTTGACGAAATCAATACCATTGGCTACATTTGAAATGTAGATCAGGGAAAAGAATGTTCATTGCTTCGACCATAGTAGGAGTCGATGATGAATCTATTCCAACGCTTCCATGCAGGGGAACTAATTTCCATTCAACTGTGGTTCTCGTGAGCAATGGATAAAATTCCCTGCTACTTATTGGATACCCTTGCGTAAATCATATTGAATTCAATAGGAGAATAAAATGACCACACAACAAAAACCAGTCCTGCGCCGCTCGCGCAGAAACAGAATCATCGCCGGCGTCTGCGGCGGACTTGCCGAGTTCTATGGGATCAGTTCGTTCTGGTTCCGCCTGGCGCTGATCGTCGCGTTCATCCCCGGCGGTGTCCCGGGCTTGTTGATCTACTTCATCCTGTGGATGATGATCCCAAGTGAATGAACCTGTATTTGGAATCAATAAACCCCAACATCTGATGCGGTTTATTGATTCATGTAGGCAGGCAGTCGAATTACTCATCCATTGACGGCGACGCGGTCATGTATTCCTTTTGTGTTATCTCGATTTCCGCTGTTTTCAAAAAGTTCATCGCGTTCTCATCCGCCCGATAAGCGACACTGTAAACAATGCGGGAGATACCCGCATTGATGAGCGCTTTTGAGCAATTGATGCAGGGGAAATGAGTCACATAGCAGGTTGAATTCTTTGATGAGACGCCATGCAAGGCGGCTTGAATGATCGCATTCGTCTCAGCGTGAATGGTGCGGACGCAGTGGCCATCCACCATGAGATGACCGATCTCGTCGCAATGATCCTGCCCGGCAGGCGAGCCGTTGAAACCAGATGTCAGAATGCGTTTATCGCGCACCAAAACGCAGCCGACCATGGCGCGGTCACAGGTACTGCGTTCGGAAACGGCGTACGCGATCTTCATGAAATATGAGTCCCAGTCAGGGCGCATGGATAGTCTCCTATAAGATGTATATCTGGATTATACGGTTAAATTATAAAGTGGCGTTCTG
>DNDO01000211.1:17423-19662 GCA_003484265.1 Anaerolineae bacterium | reverse complement strand
CAGAACGCCACTTTATAATTTCCACCTCCAGTTATTTTAATAAAGTCAATGTGCTTGGTGCTGTTACCTGATAGTTGTTGTTCGGTTGATACGCAATCGTAATATTGGCGTTACCACCTGAATCGACCTGGTAGGCAATAACTTGACTATTATATGCGCCTGTCCCGGAGTTCCCGAACATTGTCACATCAGCTGAGGGCGCAATGATTGTTCCGACAATATTGCCTGAGCCATTTCCGCGCATATCCAATGCCTGGGTGTTCAATAATGTGCTTCCACTCACCTGTGGGGCTAGATACATTAGTACGCCTTTGTATTCACCGCTGGTCGGGGCAGAGGCGGTCATATTGCCGCCTCCATTAAACTTCATTGAGAAAGTCGAACTCATTACGTAGAAAGTGACGTCATTACCACTGATTGTGCCATGAAAGGGTCCGGGGCTATTCGTTACACAATACAAACCGGGGGCAAAATCCTTGCTACCGCTAAAAGATACCTGACTGCCATCTGCGCCGGTTTGCGGATACCATTTGCCGCCGGATTGATAGGCTGTACCATTACAAGCAGGTTGTCGGGGGAATAAACCGGCATAATCTGCATACGTTAATTGAGGTACCCCGGTACTTGGTGTTGGACCTGTATAGCAGCCTCCCATACTCGTACCCCCCACAGCCGTTACGCCGGGCGCAGATACGGCCGCTGCCCCGCCGCATGTTGCCGCAGAAGAACTGGATGAGTTTACATATATACCGCCGCCGGTGATCAAAAAGTCTGGGGTTCCATGGGCGTCAAACCCTGTGCCCGATGGTGCAAGCGAAACAATAGCGTTTCCATTGAATGGAGCGCCAGTGTAAGAACCGCAGGATCGTGTTGTTGCAGTAACAGCACTTGTTAAAGTATTTCTTCCCAACACTCGACCGAAGGTTGTATCAATCGTTGTGACAATATCCACAACAACCTCCTTGCCGGGAGCATTGGCAGGGCAGACGCCTGAAGCCGTATTGGTCACAGTGATGGTCACGTCGTTCGTCGTTCCGTTGTCGTCATATCCGTTTGAAGTGGCTCGTGCTTGTGCGGTATTTGTGATATTTTCACCGCGCTGGTAAGCCAATGCCCCGGCCAGCGCAGCGGTATCAGCCGCGTTCTGCGCATGGCGCTTATCATCGAATGCTCTTGCACCATCTATGGCCAATGCAGTAAAGCCGACCAAACCCACGATCGCGAAGGTGATGAGTATCAGCGCCTGCCCTTTTTCAGAAGGATTGAATTTCATAGCAGTTCTCCTTAATAAGAAAATACTTTCGTTGGCATGACGGAGGGTGTTTATCCCTGATACATGAGGTAACAAACAGTCCTGCAAGTTTTGACGTCAAATTACTTTTTTGCAAGGAGGGCACAAGGCTTAAGAAAAAACGAGCCCGGTGGACAATATCCAGGCTCGTCAGAATGCTCGATGCATTTGGCAACCTGGCTGTCATAATCACATTTGTGTGATCGTAGACCCTTGGCTTTGCGTCCCCGCCTTTCGGCGGGTTTGCTATTTACAGTCATCATGCTTATGTGGGAGGCATGGGATTGCTTCCGTTATTGGCAATCATAACAAAGCAATTTCTAAAATATCATTGCTGATCCATTGCGCGAGGTTACACTTCCATAGGATGAATGGAACATTTCAGATTGGAAAGACGATATAACAAAAGAGAGCTCGGTTCAAAACAGGGCTCTCTTTCAAGCGAAGTAGGAAATGTAGCTGCGACAGTATAGAATGACTACTATTTGGTCAGTTCAATTGCCGGGGAGCTTGCTGGGGTTGGGTTATGCATTAGAACACGGGAATCAAATAGAGCCTGTCAACCAGGCTCTATTTGATCGAGTCTTTATTGTGTTTTATTTATGGGCTTGGGGTTAGTTCAGGGGTTATCACCACTGCCGGTTCAACTGTAAGCCCCAAAAGACGAGCCAGTTCAAGTGTGTATTTATCGTGCTGATCGCGGGCTAGAGCGATGCCCTGGTCAACGGTTGTCTGTTCCGCGCCGCCCATAAAAGCGATCAGGGTATTGATAACGGAGTTCATATGAGAGACTTGGTGCGTTTTGAGGGTTGCCAGGCACGAGGGGGTGGGTTGATCCTCCGCTGCCCGACGGATCTGCTGCAAGCCAGCGATGGAATCGCCGAGTTCCTCGCGAGGACGACTGGATGCAAGAGTGGACGCATCATCGAACTCGCGCATGAATTTGTG
>DNDO01000211.1:10069-17126 GCA_003484265.1 Anaerolineae bacterium | reverse complement strand
TTCGTTTCCGGCAGGAAAGTTGCTGTGACAACGATCACTTGCGGTTCAGAGGATTGAGACGTGCTGTTACCGCATGCAGTGAGGGCGAGCGCCAGAAAAATTAATATTGTTGTAATGAGGTGATTGTATTTCTTTGGCATTGTGTTTCTTTCCTTATTAAGAAATGGAGGAACAGCGGATGCTGTTCCTCCATTATAGCAGTTGATCCTGCGGAAGCTAATGGCTTACTTGATGCCGCGGCGATGTTTTCGATGACCCTCGGACCTCTTATCCAGACCTTGTTTCTTGGAAGTCTTTAAATCCATTCCAATCTGCAGCCCAGTGTCAGTACCCTGTGTGACCTCGGTCGTTCCACCTTGTCCGGTGTTTGAAGAAACGCTAGGTGAGACAGGTACAGATTCGGTTATTGCAGTTTGCCGACGAACCTTCGATCTCTTGTCCGAATTATTGCTGTTCGGCTTCTTCAAAACAATTGTAGTGCCACTATCATTGTCCGGGATGGAAGTGATTGTGATTGTGATGCAGGTGCTCGTATCCGTGAACACGTTGCCGGAGCCGTTATTTGCAAAGGTTTGTGTGCCGTCCATGTTCAATGTGGCATTCACTACACTGAGACCGTATAAGGCATTGTCTGTGAAAGTGCCGCCGTTGACCTGGACGATCTTCTGGCACACACCGGTTACATCCACGCCATTTCCGCCGTTGTCTACCGCGGTGACGTTCGTCAGGGTGACATTGTCGCTGGCATTGATGGTCAGACCGTTCCCCATGCCGTTGTTGTTGAAGTTGCTGTCCGAGACGGATATCACGCCGCCGTTGAGCTGCGCACCGAAGAGGTTATTGTTGTTTGCGTTCGTGGTGATCACCTGAATGAGCCCGGGTGTGGTGATGCTCAATCCATAACCGTGATAGATGATGCTTCCTTCCGGGCACCAGTCAAACAGACAGGTGTAACCGCGATTATCGCTGAAGTCGCTTAGTTCGATATAGACATCCCCGCCGGCTGTGATGACAGCGCCGATCAGCCTGTTTTCTTTTGCTTCGGTATTATAAATGTCAACAAAACCGCTTGCATTCACGATCAAACCGGTGTCATCAATGAAGATATTCGAGTCTGATACATTATTGTTAAACTGGCTGTTGGAGATTAGTACGTTGTCACCGGTCAGGCTGGCGCCCCACAGGTTATTGTAATTCGCTTCCACGTAGTCCAGGAAGATGGTTCCTTCAGTAACGACGGTCAAACCATAGCCATGGAATTCCAGGTCGAAACATGGAGTAAAGGATACGGTCTGATGTCCGGAGAAGAAGGATCGTACAATGTTGACATTATCTTCAGCTACGATATCCGCACCGAAGATTTGATTGTTGCTTGCATCGATATCAAAGAGGGAGACATCGTCGGTGCTTACGACCTTTAACCCGTAACCGACGGGTTCAGTGATGACCCCTGACCCGTTGCCGGTGAACGAACCTCTTTCAATGGCTACATCGTTACCCTCGATATAAGCGCCATATAGATAGTTATTATCAGCGGTCACATCCTCTATTGCTATGTTGCCTCCGGTGACCACTCTCAAGCCGTATCCGCCATCTCTGCTGGCTATTTCGTGGGAGAAATAATCATAAACGTACGTGATATGCCCATTGAAGGATGACTGTTCGATTGCCACAAGGTCGCCTGCTGAGATATTCGCGCCGAACAACTGGTTGTTGTTTGCGGTCACGCCTGCAAGAGCAACGTCAACCTGGCTGATGATCTCCAAACCGCGTCCAGTCAGGGCAAGTCCGTCGCCGGAGCTGTTGTTACTGAAATTTGCAACGTCGATCGCTACGTCCTTCGCTTCAATGTGCGCGCCGAACAGGTTGTTGCCTGTTGCCTCAACGTTCTCCAGGGATGCCAGGTTATCTGTAACGATTTGAATGCCGTAGCCGTAATAGACCTTATCACCGTCACAATTATAGATGTAGGACTGGTTTCCATTGAAGAAACTGTCAATTACAGTTACGATGCCAGCTGCTTCGATGTCCGCACCAAACTGCTGATTATTATTTGCTGTGACGTTGGACAGGGTTACCCTGTCTGTGCTAACGACCTGGATTCCAGAACCGATAGAGTGTTCATGCCAGTCGGAGTCGTTCTCACTGAACGAACTGTTCGCCACATTAATGGTTCCGCCTTCGAGACGGGCGCCAAACAGGTAGTTATCGTTTGCGGCAACGGTCTCCAGTGTGATGGCTCCGGTTGTGATCACCTGCAAACCATATCCGTCATAGACCCAGCCATTGATGTAAGCATAGCCCTGGTTACTGTTGAAGAAGCCGTTAGTTACAATAACGTCTCCCACTGCCAGAATGTTCGCTCCAAAGAGCTGGTTGTTATTTGCCTCGATGGATGAAAGCGAAACGTTACCGCCGCTTAAAATGTCCAAGCCTTTACCGATCGGATCCTGCACATTGCCGGAACCGTTGTTGTTGAATTTTGAGTTTTTCACTGACACGTCACCGCCTGCGTTGAGTTCCGCACCGGATTGAGAATCAGTGACCTCGACATTTTCGAGGTTGATGTCGTTTTGTGAATACAGTGTCAGCCCCGTTTGGTTGTTTACGCCGTTGATGGTGAGATCGTTGATCGTCAACGAGCCAATCCACGGGTTGGAACCCGAGCCGATTGTGATCGGGACGTTGAATTGCGTCGATGTGTAGGTGGGAGCGCCATCCACGTCCGGGTCATACGATGTGTCCCACCCGCCCTGCAGGGTGAGGTCGTAGTTATTGATCTGGGTGAATGTATAGTTGTTAAAGTCAATGCTCGACTCGCCGCCGAGGTATGCGCCCTGTTGGATGTAGATCGTGCCTGCCTGTTGGTAGGCAGTATCCCCTTCATTCGCCTGCAGGAATGACAGCAGATCATCGAAACTGCTGAAGGACTCCGTGCATCCGTTCGCGCTTGGCGTCGGGACTTGTCCCGCAGGGCACCAGATCGGGTCGTACGCCGACGCGATCGCGTCGGCAGTTTCCTGTGAAGCAAGCGGCAACGCTTCGCCCTCGGAACTGAGAACGGTTACCGTTGTATTATCCGGCACCTGGTCCATGACATTTTCAGGATCTGCCTCTTCAGCCGGGGTGGGTGTTTCATCAGTTGCAGGGTCCGAAGCCTGCTCTTCCTCTGTCGTTGTTTCCGTAGTCCCGGTATCGGTACCATCGTCGCCGTCTGCGTAAGCGGTTGATGTGCCGAAAGTACTGAATAAAACGAACGCCACGATCGTGAATGAAATGAAAAATACCTTTAATGTTTTAGCCATGTTAACTCCTCTCGATGCTTTGTCAATGATTCGAGCAATTAAACGAATAGAGATGCCTGACGCCAGTTCAAGCATCTCTATTGTACAGATTAAGTGGGGGTGGTGTCAACCACTTATATGAGAAATGGTTACAAATTAGTCATTTCGGTCACAAAATGGCACTATTTGGTGAATTCGATCGATGGGTTGTCGGGAGGCGTAAGCAGAGGGCTCGATTCATAATAGATATCTCCTTCCGCTCCGCCGTTGATCTTGAAGGTGTACCCGATGACCTGTCCATGGAGTTCAAAGCCCGAACCACCATTATATGTGACGTTCGAATGCGGAATCAGGATCGTGCCGGTCCAAACATTATTCGTGCCGCCATTCAACTCAAAACTATTGGTGTTGGACCAGGGCATATGCATGAGAATGCCGTCGAAGGTATCTCCGGGTGGGGGGGCATGCAAATTGGCATCCGCTTGTGCGTCAATCTCAATCTTACCGCTCTCTGAAAAAATGTATGCATCACCTGATGTGAGCGTTCCACCTTGTACATCGAAGTCGCTATTCCCGTTTCCGAAGAAACGGAAACGATCTGCGGTCAGAGTTCCATGCTGTATGGTGAAATCTGAACCATTGGTGTAGATCTCAAGACTATCGCCGCTATCTCCAAAGTTTGCAGTGCCAAAGAGGCTGACAGAGGATGATAAGACCCACTTTACAGAGCCGTTCCCGCTAAAAGTAACATGTGAGTTCCCAAGGTTCAAACTGGAATTAAAACAATATGTTCCAGGGTTAAACACGGTACCGTTAGAGATGCTAACATTGCTATTAAAATAGCCAGGATTCATTGTGGTTCCGACCTGGGAGCCGGGATTGGAGCAGGTTGGCGTGGGCAGGGTGGTTGGGATGTGGGCGAATGTGCTGGCGTCAACCGTTTGGTGAGGAGCGCCGCAGGCAATCTCACCGGGTCCATCGATGTTAAAACTCGGGTCATTTGTGCAATTCGGCGAGGCTGCAACCTGCGCATCAGCATCCATATAAATGTCAGCACTGCCGCCGAAATTGAGCGCTGATGAGCCCGTGCAGTTCACAAAGATACCCGAGTCGTGAAAGGTAAGGTCAGCATTTCCAAGCACCTTGTAACAATCATTGGCGTTATCACCCCTGACGGATACCATACCTGCACCGACCAGGAAATCGCCTGAAGATGTGCTTCCCTGCACGCGCGCGATCGCCTCGACTTTGTTGGTAACAAACTGCCTGCCGAGCACGCGCGCAAACGTCATTGGTATATCGGATGTGATCTTCACTCGAATATATTCGCCGAGAT
Source organism: Anaerolineae bacterium (assembly GCA_003484265.1). GTDB lineage: Bacteria > Chloroflexota > Anaerolineae > Anaerolineales > Villigracilaceae > Defluviilinea. The sequence goes on along the minus strand of DNDO01000211.1, from coordinate 12,506 downwards.
TTGCGCCTGTGGGTAAGCCTGTGCAGGGATCAGATACTGGTGCACTGCTGCATAGGATTACGGTCACCGTGCTGTCGGCATCGTTGTCGTATCCGTTGGATACTGCCCGCTCCAAACCCTTGGCAACATAATTTTCCTCCCGTATTTTCGAAAGCGCTGCCTGCAATGCCGCAGTGTCGGCTGCATTTTGGGCATGACGCCGGTCGGATAAGACCCTGCCGCCGTCCACTGCCAGCGCTGTAAAACCCACCAGCGCTACAATGCCGAAGGCGATCATAATTATTGCCTGACCTTTTTCTGAATTCAACTTAAACATGTCCGAACTCCTTCTGACTTCATCCAAGTTTTATTATATTCCGAATCCTTGGATATTCAACAATAGGATAAATTCTTATATAAAAATATAGTCTGATTCGGTTCGGATAATGGTCGTACAATTTATTGTAGCAAATTTCCCAGTTCTATCAATGGGAATCAACCCACATTTTTGACATTTCACCCCCCTAATGGTACTACGCGGCAATGGCAGAGACATGATGTTCAATGCCACTGCCGCATAGCGGTTGACCTATTCTACCGTCACACTTTTTGCGAGGTTGCGAGGCTGGTCCACATCCAACCCGCGCAGGGCGGCGATATGATAAGCAAGTAGTTGAAGCGGCAATACTGTTACCACCGGCGAGAGCATCCACGGCGACTCGGGAATCCAGATCACGTGATCTGCCATTCCCTTGACCACCTCATCCCCATCCGTTGCGACAGCGATCACGATCCCGCCGCGCGCCTTTGCCTGTTGGATTTGCGAGATCATCTTCTCGTGCCACGGGTCTTTCGGCGCGAGACATATGACCGGCATATGCTCATCGATCAATGCGATCGGTCCATGTTTCATTTCGCCGGCTGGATATCCCTCGGCATGGATGTAGGAAATCTCCTTAAGTTTTAACGCGCCTTCATACGCGATGGGCATGTTGATGCCGCGTCCAAGATAGAGACAATCGCGGATGTCTTTTAGTGCATGGGCAATGACCTCCACGTCATCTTCGCGTTCGAGCGTGCGTCCAACAAGGTCAGGGACGAGGCGCAGGTCTGATACCAGTTGCCGCCGGGTTTTTTCGTCGATCACGCCGCGCAGGTCTGCGAGTAATATCGCCAGCATGTACTGGTCAACCAGGGGGGCGGTGAAGGCTTTCGTTGAAGCGACCCCGATCTCGGGTCCGGTTTGCATCGAGATGTATCCATCTGCCACGCGCATGGCTTGCGACCCGATGGCGTTGACGATGCTCCAGACGATCGCGCCTTTGCGGCGTCCTTCCTCCATTGCCGCGAGCGTATCTGCCGTCTCGCCGGATTGTGAGATCGCCAGCACGACCGTCCTGTCGTCCAGGATCGGGTCGCTGTAACGGAACTCCGATCCGATCACCACTTCAACAGGTATGCGCGCGATCTTTTCGATCAGATATTTGCCGACCATGCCGGCGTAAGCGGCGGTGCCGCAGGCGGTGATGTAGATCTTGTCGATCTTCTTTGCAAGTTCTTCCGTGAGATTGAGATCGGGCAGTCGAATCTTTCCATTTGCGAAATCCACCCGCCCTGCAAGTGTGTCGGTGAGCGCGCGCGCCTGCTCGTGAATTTCCTTTTGCATGAAGTGGCGGTATTCACCCTTCTCCGCCGCCACCGGGTCCCAGGAAATCGAATGAACCTGGGGCTTAACCTTTGCACCGTCTAGCGTTTCGATGGTCATGGTATTCCGCGTGACAACAGCCATCTGGTGCGACTCCAAAAAGATGACATCGCGCGTATGTTCCATGATGGCGGGGATGTCGCTGGCGATAAAGTTTTCATCCTGTCCCATGCCGAGCACCACGCCTCCAGCATTGCCGATGCGCGCTGTAACGATCTTATCCGGTTCATCGGCGGACATCAGAACGATCACATTTGCGCCCTGAATGTCGTTGAAGGTTTTGCGGGCAGCTTCCACCAGGCCGATGCCGGTGGCAAGATAATGTTCGACAAGATGAACGATCGTTTCGGTGTCGGTCTCCGATTGAAATTCCACACCTTCCGCAGTCAACTCATCCTTGAGTTCAAGGAAATTCTCGACGATGCCGTTTTGGACCACGACAACTCGTTTTGTCTGTCCAAGATGCGGATGCGCGTTGCGCGCGTTCGGAGCGCCGTGCGTCGCCCAGCGCGTATGACCCATGCCGGGCGCTCCATCGATGGGGGATTTTTCGAGCAGCTCGATCAATTGAGATAACTTGCCCGCATCTCTTCGGACTTCGATCTGATCCCCGTTCAAGACAGCGACTCCAGCTGAGTCGTATCCCCGATACTCCAACCGTTTCAAGCCATTGACAATAATCGGCGTCGCATCACGCGGCCCGATATAACCTACGATTCCACACATTATGGGTTCCTCCGAATTCTAGTGTCA
>DNDO01000211.1:0-9841 GCA_003484265.1 Anaerolineae bacterium | reverse complement strand
TGCGAGGAGCGAAGCGACGAAGCAATCTCCTGTGTTCAGGAATTACTTTGTAACTCGTGTTCGCAAAGCTGTGGTATGCCATTCCCTGCGTTTCTGCCCGTACAATTGCTTGTACGGTATTGTCGCAAGGTTTATTTCGGAGGGAAAGATTGGACGGGCGATGGCACACCCGAAGGGCTTCCGCTGAACTGTCGATTTTCGTTCATGATGGTTGAGTACGAGGGTATCAAAACCATCATGAAGTTAGCTCCACCGCGAGGTGGAGAACCCTTATCCTCGTCACCCCGCGTTTTGCGGGGTCATGCGCTGTCTTTCCCGTGATAAATTGTCGATGCACCTCCTTTAGAATTGGTAAAAGAATAAATACGGGTGCGATTATACCTGATGAAAATGGATCAGATAATCCCGCACCCGCAACGATACGCTTTTCGAGAACTTCTAACAACTTGACTGGAGTATCGTATCTGTTACTGACGCTGTAATCGGAATTGTGGGACCGCCTGTAAATAACTGGGCGAACGGCATGAAGACCTGGTGGTTGAATGAAACTACCACGGTAATGCTGTCAGCAACACAGCCCGATCCGGAAACCGATGATGTGACGGTAACGGCATTTGCTCCCGTAGTCACTGTAAGATCAACGGGCTTTGTTGATGCGTTTCTAACGCGGGCTTCGATCTTGGTTGTGTTGCTGGGATCAATGGCGCCATACAACGCTCCCTCCTGTGCCGCATCGCGCAATTGGATGAACTGGAAGAACGCAATGCCGAATTCTACCGCGCCCGACAACAACCATAAGATAACAATGAGGCTGATTGCAAGTTCCACCAGGCTCTGCCCGCGTTCGGTTCGTTCGTTTTTCATTATCGTATGCTCACTTTTCAGCCTTAGTGCTGGTTCTGATACAACACCACACCCTGGCAGCCCGGCGTGGATAAATTGATTGTAATTGATTCGGTGCTATCCCAGCGGTCAAAAGTTTGGTGAAAGCTGAATGATATGGTTGATGTAGTGCTGGCAGGAATGGTCGCTGTAACAGGATTGATAGTGTAAGTTGGACCATTCTGGTTTCCTGTCCAAAAGACACCTCCAAGGCTGGCGCTTTGTAACCTCAAAGTTTTATCACTGCCGGTTTGGTGCCCCTTATCGTGGTTCCACTGTACGGTTACATCGCTGATCTGTAATGCTGTGGATAATGGGTTGTTGATCGTCATGGACAGGTTTCCGCCTGTATCTTTGAGTAGCCCAACCGTGACCGTGTTACACCCAGTTACAGCAGTTGGTGCGGCGTTCGTGGGGGTTGGTGTTCTTGTCCTTGTAAAGGTTGCCGTTGCCGGGGAGGTTATGGACGGTGTGTGTGTGAACTGCAGGGTTTGTGTTCTTGTCGGTGTGTTGGACGCAGTCGGGGTTCTGGAAGGTGTTAATGACGGAGTAAAAGTTGGTGAAGAAGTCACTGTCTGAGTGGCGGTTGATTGAGTCGCGATGGAGATGGTTAGTAATAAGGTACGGGAGCTTGTACCGATTATTGGATTGCCATTCGTTACAGTACGGGATACAAAAGGAACGAGCGGAACCAGCGCATTGAAGTCAGCTGTAATATTAACTTTGACCCGGTCACCGGTATGCGCATTGACGCCGGTATCCGTGGTGCCATTGCAAGTGTCATAAGCTGTATAAGGCGATATTCCATAATCGTATGTGATGGTGATGTCGTTATCGTCAAAAGCATTCAAGTAATCACCGGCTTGGGCAGCATTGCGGATTCCCTGACAGTCTTGATAGCGCGGAACGCCGTTCGGTCCGATCCCTGATGTGGAGCCCCAGCGGACGGCCTGGCGGCTGGCATTGATCACGGAAGAATAAATGAAAAGCAACCTGCCGGTTTCGATCAGACCATATACCAGCAATAGCAGAACGGGTAATGCAATCGCAAATTCCAGGATTGCCTGTGCCTTGTTCTTACGGGGATTTAATTTCAAAAATTTCATAATACTTTCCTGTTTCTGCTATTCTTGTACATAGTAGTGTAATGTACATGTTGTGCAGACCAATAAGACATTCGTACTAAATGCATCAAATTTCAATTGACATATTTGTAATTCTAAAGGAACAACACGTACATTGCTCCAAGGATAAAATACGGTCCGTAGGGTATAAAGGTCATTAGCGCTTCGCTTGAATAGCGGCGCTGAACGAATAGAGCAATAATAAATAGAAGGCTGATCAAACCTCCCGATATAACCCCAATAATGAAGGCGTTGAAGATGAATGGCCAGCCCAGCATCAGCCCAAGCACGCCAAGCAGGTAAACGTCTCCGCCGCCGAGTGCTTCCTCTTCGTCGTCCGGTTGGCCGGCGGCTTGCATTCTTCTGGCTCTCATGCGGGCGACCAGTGCGCCGATCTGATATAGTACGAACATCACGCCAAAACCGAAGAGACCTCCCAGCAATGACATGCCAAGTCCGATAAGAAGTCCGTTGTCGTTGATACGGCTATGTAGATAGGTTCCAGCGATTAAACCAAGTATCGCGCCGAACGCGCTGGTAGGGTGCAGGATCAGACGGTGCTCAAGGTCGATGACTGTGATAATTCCAAAATAGGTGAGGACGATCAGACTGAGGAGCAGACCAAGTCCGTTTGGCGGGTACAACCAAAGGTATAGAATTGAAGCGACCGTTGCGAATTGTACGATCCATGTCCGCAGGCTTCGTCGAGTCCTGCAATGATGGCACGCGCGCAGAGTCAAATACTCAGTCCAGGAAAACGCGGTCTGACAGTTTGCGCAGGCAGGCTGGCTGAACTGGCGCGTGATCGGAAGGACGTCGGAGGCGTAATTTATGAATAAGCCCGCGATCCAGCCGAACAATACAGGGACGAGTAGAGAGATGTCCATTATCTAATATTATATTCCAAAGCACAAGCTGTTTGATGAGGTTACACTCATGTAAGCCAACTGTAATGTGCTTGCATGAGTTCGTGATATGTCTTACAATCGCGCCCACATTCCCCTGGAGATGAAAATGGAAAAATTTTTGATAGAAGGCGGGGTTCCATTAAATGGAGAAGTGACCCCTGCAGGAAATAAAAATGCCGCACTGCCCCTTTTAGCCGCGTGTCTCCTGACAGACGAGCCGGTTATTTTGCATAATGTACCTCAGATCAAGGATGTGAGTGTGATGAGGCATCTTATCGAAAGCCTGGGTGCGCAGGTTGAACATTTGAGTGCCGCTTCGTGGCGCATCACCGCCCGTGACCTGAAGCCTGCGGACCTCGACCCGAATCTTTGCCGCCTTATCCGCGCTTCCATTCTCGTAGCGGGACCGTTAGCTGCGCGTATCGGCGCATTTAAATTACCGCCGCCAGGCGGAGACGTGATCGGACGTCGACGGCTCGATACCCACATTATTGCGCTTCGCGCCCTTGGAGCGGAAGTGGCATATGACCGCGGATTTTCCTTCCAATCGGACGGGTTGCGCGGCGCTGATTTCCTCATGGACGAAGCCAGCGTGACCGCTACAGAGAATGCGATCATGGCAGCGGTCACCGCCAGAGGAGATACGGTGATTCGCAATGCCGCGTCCGAGCCGCATGTGCAGGAGTTATGTAATTTCCTGAACGGGCTGGGGGCACAGATCGAAGAGATCGGCTCGAACACGCTTCATATCCACGGTGTCACGAAATTGCATGGCGGCGAATATACGATCGGTCCTGATTATCTTGAAGTGATCAGTTTTGTGGGCGCGGCAGCTGTGACGCATGGAACGGTGCGGATCAAAAACGCTGGGGTGAAGAACCTAAGCATGGTCGGTCATGTCTTTGAGCGCATGGGTGTTATGTGGAATGTGGAAGGCGATGACCTGATCGTTCCCGCAGATCAGGAATTAAAGATCCTCCCAGATTTGGACGGTGCGATCCCTGAAGTAAAGACCAACGTATGGCCGGCATTTCCCACTGACTTGATCAGCATTGCAATCACGGTGGCAACACAGGCGAACGGTTCCATAATGTTCCATGATTGGATGTTCTCCGGACGGATGTATTTCACCGATAAGCTCGTGAGCATGGGTGCGAAGATCATTTTGTGTGACCCATACCGCGTTCTTATTCAAGGACCGAATCAATTATTTGCTGAAAATTTGGAGAGCCCAGACATCCGTGCTGGTATGTCATTGTTACTGGCGGCGCTTGCCGCAAAGGGGACATCCACGGTGCGAAATATCGGTCAGATAGAGCGCGGATATCAAGATGTGGATAAAAAATTTAGTGCACTCGGCGCAATGATCGAAAGGGTGGAAGACTAGCTCATTGAAAAGTTAACCGAATTGAAATCCTGCAATTGGCAAATCGCTGATAAAATTTTAATAGTATAAAAAACAGACACCATGTCGTCTTGAATACGGTAGGAAATCTCAAGCGAGGAAATTAGATCAAGTATGTCTTCGAATGGAAATGCAAAACATGTAAAAGTTTTGGTGTTGGGGTCGGGACCGACAGGGTATTCCGCCGCACTGTACGCCGCGCGCGCGGAATTGAGCCCTGTGGTCTTGACCGGTATGCAATTGGGCGGGCAAGCCGCTCTGACCTATACAATCGAAAATTATCCTGGTTTTCCAGAGGGTGTGGGCGGGGCGCAGCTGGGTGAGTTGTTTCAAAAACAGGCTGAACACTTTGGCGCAGTGACTGAGTTCGATCTGGCAAACGAAGTTGACTTTTCAAAAAGACCGTTCAAAGTCACAACGGATAGCGGCGAGTATCTTGCTGATACTCTGATCGTTGGGACGGGAGCCAGCCCAAATCACCTTGAAATTCCCGGCGAAGTGGAATTAACCGGACGCGGCGTATCCTATTGCGCCACTTGTGACGGTTGGTTCTTCAAAGACAAGAAGGTTGTGGTCGTTGGAGGAGGGGATAGCGCGCTAGAGGAGGGGTTGTTTATCACACGATATGCTTCCTCAGTGACGATCATCCACCGGAGAGACGAATTACGGGCAGGGGCGATATTGCAAAGCCGCGCGAAGAATCATCCCAAGATAAACTTTATTTGGGATACGATCGTTACAGAGACCATCGGTACAGAAAAGCTTGAAGCCTTGAAATTAAAGAACGTCAAGACAGGCGACGAATCAACCTTCGAAGCAGACGGATTGTTCATTTTCATTGGTCATACGCCGAATACGCAGATGTTCGAGGGGAAACTCGATATGAGCGAACTCGGTTATATCAAGGTCAATGACAAGATGGAAACGAATGTGCCGGGCGTGTTCGCGGCGGGAGAGGCGGCGGACCCGCATTTTCGGCAGGTGGTGACTTCGGCGGGAATGGGGGCGGCTGCGGCGATCCAGGCGACGAGGTTCCTCGAAGCAGAATCAGAATAACGAATAAGAATGAAGCGGACAGTGGCGCCAGCGGCGCCACTGTTTTCTTGTCTACGTCCATCACGACGAATTAATGACAAATTGCACTTATATCCATGTGATTTTCGGATAAAATGTAAATACAATGTTACTCTGGAGGTTCAATGAATAAAATTTCGATCATTGGCGCTGGCATGACCGGTTCCACGACGGCACACTGGCTCGCTGAACGCGAACTTGCCGACCTGGTATTGGTGGATGTGGTGGAGGGTATGCCGCAGGGGAAAGCGCTTGATATGTCTGAGGCGTTGCCAATTATCGGCAAAGATGTGGCAATTGTCGGCGCAAATGATTATGCCGCCACCAAAGGTTCGGATATTATCATCATCACAGCGGGTTTGCCGCGCAAGCCGGGGATGAGCCGTGACGACCTGTTAAAGACGAACGCTGAGATCGTGGGGACAGCCGCAACTGAAACGCTTAAACAATCACCCGATGCGATCTATATTATTCTTACCAATCCGCTCGACACGATGGCATATCTCGCCATGAAGAAGACCGGTTTGCCGCGCGAGCGTGTTATCGGTCAGGCTGGAATTTTGGATTCGGCTCGCATGCGCGCCTTCGTTGCCATGGAAACCGGCGTGAGCGTGGAAAATATCGACTGTTATGTTTTGGGCGGCCACGGCGATGAGATGGTTCCACTTACGCGTCATTCGAATGTTGCCGGGGTTCCATTAAAGGAATATCTCCCTGCTGACAAATTGGACGCGATCGTCGCACGCACTCGCAAGGGCGGCGGCGAGATCGTGAACCTGTTGAAGACCGGCTCCGCGTTTTATGCCCCTTCGGCGGCTTGCGCGCAAATGGCGGAAGCGATCCTTAAGAATAAGAACTTGATCGTCCCGTGCGCGGCATATATGAACGGGGAATACGGATTGAACGACATATACTTCGGTGTACCCGCCATGCTTGGAAGAAACGGTTTGGAGAAGATCATCGAATATAAGCTTGATGATGATGAACAAGCAATGTTCGATGCATCCGCCGCAGCTGTCAAGGAAACTCACGAAGCATTGAAAAAATTAGTTAAACTATAAACTCGTTGCGGGGGTTGGCGGTCAGTAGGCGAAGTCCGACTCGAACTGTCGAAATAACCCGGTTCGATGAATGAATGTTTGGAGGAAAGATGATATTAAACGAAAAAATTTCTGCCCAGTTGCCAGCCTGGCGAGAACGTATCCGCGTGCTGGCGAAGGAGCACGCCGATGTCGTTGTTGATACAGTGACGATCGGTGAAGTGGTCGGAGGGATGCGTGATACCAAATCCCTGTATACTGACATTTCTTACGTCGATCCCAGCGAGGGAATCCGGTTCCGCGGCATGACCATCCCTGAAACGCTAAAGGCGTTGCCCAAGGCGCGAGGAAGTAAGATGCCGATGGTGGGAGGTCTATATTACCTGTTGATGGTCGGTGAAGTTCCCTCAAAAGAACAGGCCATGGAAGTGGACGAGGAGTGGGGCAAACGCGCCGAACTGCCGGACTACTTGTATAAAATGCTCAAAGCCATGCCGCGCGAGACTCATCCGATGACTTTGTTCTCGCAGGCCGTGCTCGCCCTGCAAAATGAGTCGGTATTTGCAAAACGCTACCATGAGGGGATGAAGAAAGAGGAATATTGGGAAGCCGCCCTCGAAGACAGCTTGAACCTGACCGCGAAACTTCCGATGATTGCGGCGTTCATATACCGCCTGAAATATTTCAACGAGACAAAAAAGTTAAAATGGAATCCCAAGCAGGATTATGGGATGAATTTTGCCCGCATGATGAAAGTCTCTGATAAAAAGGGATACGCTGAACTAGCCCGCTTATACTTCATCATTCATTCGGATCATGAGTCTGGGAACGCATCGGCTCATGCCATGCATCTGGCTGGTTCCACGTTGTCTGACGCCTACTACTCGTTTTCAGCATCGCTGAATGCACTCGTGGGACCGTTGCATGGGCTTGCGAATCAGGAGTGTCTGGGCTGGTTGCTTCAGGTTCGTAAGCAGTTTGGCGGAAATCCCTCGCGCGATGAGTTGTATAAGTTCGCATGGGACACACTCAACAGTGGGAAGGTAATTCCAGGCTATGGACATGGCGTTCTGCGGGTCATTGATCCGCGCTTTACTGCCCAACTCGAATTTGCCCGAAAGCGTTTTCCGGATGATGAGTTACTTCGCCTTGCAGAGATGGTGCTTGACGTTGTCCCTCAGGTGCTGAAAGAACAGGGAAAAGCCAAAAGCCCCGCCCCGAATGTGGATGCGATCTCCGGCACGCTGCAATATTATTATGGCGTTCGCGAATTCGATTTTTATACAGTGTTGTTCGGTGTCGGTCGCGCGCTTGGCGTTACATCCAATTACGTGTGGGCGCGTGCATTAGGTCAGCCCATTGAGCGGCCCAAATCAATGACGACCAAGATGCTCGAAGAGATTGTGCAGGAAGCGGCACAACCTTTATAGGACCTTCATGAATTGAATCATAAAAGCAGTGCAGGAAAACTCCTGCACTGCTTTTGTTTTGGGTTTCCAAGAATTTATGTATGCGGGTCTTTCCTTTTTCCGAAAAATTCCAGTTTTATCACGCGCGCCTTGTCGCGTATCCTCCAAGGGACGATCTGTCGGGCATGTTCCCTGTTATCCGTTTCAATGATCGCCCAGCCGCAATGTGCGCCGTCATGGCATCCCCATTCAAAATGATGGAGATACCCCGCCGCGTGGATCTCCTTGATGATGGCATCGCAGTCGCCAGCTTCATGTGATGATTCGACAAGATAACGATCCATAGATTCTCCTTTAATCAGTAGACGATATTTTTCGCCAGAATTATACCTAACTCGGTTTCAAACGACTTACACCATGACCCACCCTGTCGATCAAAAATGCATATTCGAAGGCGACTTCTTCAAGATAATCGTAACGCCCCGATGAGCCCGCATGGCCGGCGTGGAAGTTCGTTCTAAGGATCAAAATGTTGTCGTCTACTTTATGCTCGAGCAGTTTCGCGGCGAATTTGGCAGGCTCCCAATATGCCACGCGCGGATCGTTGAGTCCGCCCGTCAACAACAGGTTAGGGTATGATGCCTCTTGAATGTTGTCGTAAGGCGAATACGACAACATATATTCGTAATGATCCTCGTTTCGCGCAGGGTTGCCCCACTCATCGTATTCGAGGGCGGTTAAGGGAACGGTCGGGTCGCTCATCGAGGTGACCACGTCCACGAACGGGACCTTGCCGATGACTGCCTTGAAGAGATCAGGGCGCATGATCATACAGGCATTGACCAGCAATCCGCCTGCCGATACGCCATAGATGGCGAGTTTTTCATTTGACGTAAAACCATGAGCGATAAGATGCTCGGCACAAGCTATAAAATCGGTGAACGAATTTTTCTTATTAAACACCTTGCCGTCGTCGTACCATTCGCGCCCAAGGTCAGAACCGCCGCGAATGTGTCCAATGGCGTATACAAATCCACGATCCAGCAGGCTGATACGGTTGGAGGTAAACTCCGCGTCGAGTGTCGCACCGTAGGCGCCATATCCGTGAAGGAGTGTCGGGTTGTTTCCATCCAATGTGAGGCTCTTTTTATAAATAATGGATATGGGTATCTTTTTCCCATCGTTTGCTGTAGCGAATATGTAATCACAAACGTATTGCGATTTGTCGTAGCCTGAGACCTTATTTTCCTTCATCACCTCCCATTCGCCGCTATCCATGTGATAGTCGATGGTCGAGTTGGGCGTGACGAGAGATGAATAGATAAAGCGAAGAAGCTTTGTTTTGAAGTTGCTGTTTCCCCTGGGTTCAAAATGATAGGTGGGTTCAGGGAACTCAACATAGCGGACGTTACTAATCCCGTCACTGTCGCTGATACGGATCTGTTCGAGCCCATTCTTGCGTTCATAGATGACAAGATAATCCTCGAAACATTCAACATCCTCAATTAACACGTCGTCGCGGTGTGGGATGACCTCCTGCCAGTTTTCGCGGTCAGGCATCTCCACCGGCGCTTTGACGAGTTTAAAATTCTTCGCGCCCTTGTTGGTTGCGATATAAAAGAATCCATTGTGATGATCGGCGGAGTATTCAATTCCATGTTCACGCTTGGCCACCACTTTCAATTCGCTATCCGGCTGATCTGCTGATAAAAAACGCACCTCGGTTGTCAGTGTGCTGGTATGGTGAGTCATTATGTAGGCATCGTCGCGGGACTTGGAAAAATATAATGAAAAGATTTCATTCTCTTCATGATAGATCAATACGTCCTGGGATGGGTTGGTGCCTATCTTGTGGGAATGAAATTTAAACGGACGTTTTGCATCGTCCAGTGTTGCGTAAAAAATTTTCTCGCTATCGTTCGCCCACTCAATGCCTGTCATTAAGTACACACTGCCATACGCGTTGGGGATCGATTCCGGATGGATGTTGATGGGGACG
>DNDO01000102.1:13089-13416 GCA_003484265.1 Anaerolineae bacterium | reverse complement strand
GCTCGAACCTGGTCGGCATGGGGATCCTGCCGCTCGCATTCAACGACGGGCAGAACGCTGAGTCGCTTGGATTGAAAGGTGACGAAATCTTCGACATCGAAGGCATGAGCGACAAGATGGCGCCGAAATCTGTTATGAAAGTAAAAGCAGCGAAAGCTGACGGCACGACCATCGAATTCAAAGCCACTGCCCTCCTGAACACTGATGTGGAGGTTAATTACTACCGCAACGGCGGTATCCTTCACACGGTGTTGAGAAATTTGGTGAAATAGATTCGTGTTGCGCAATCAAAAGAGATTCGTCGATTGGCGAGTCTCTTTTGATTCA
>DNDO01000102.1:10554-12755 GCA_003484265.1 Anaerolineae bacterium | reverse complement strand
TGCACGGATGGATTCCCCATTCGCTTCTTTCCCTACGATTTCAGCCTGCTCGTACAACCCAAACTCTTTCAGCACTCCATCATAGACCTGCACGATCTCGTGACCGTGCTCCCCGTTGAAGGTGAAGATGTTTTCCAATGTGCTAATGTATTTGAGATTCGCAACTCCAACGTTGATCTCCTCCCTGATCTCTCGCCGGATGGTGTCTTCACTGCGTTCACCAAATTCGATACCACCGCCTAAGGGGCGATAAAAAGTTTGCTTTTTTACTGGGTCATACCCCTCAGCTACAAGAATACGGTTATTATGACGAAAAACGCAAATGGCAAGAGGGCGAATTTGTTTCATATTCTCTCCCTTTAAATGCTGTGTCGGGGGTTCAGCCCCCGACACAGCGGTGTTCTACAACGAAATCAACTCAGGTTGAGTTTGCAACCGTGCCTGCATGGACCACGGTCCCGTCCATGTGACAGTGACCGGCAGGAGCTGACCTTTCAGGTCTTCGTTTGATTCAACGAAGACAAGTTTGTTGGTGGGGGTGCGTCCGCGCCAGCGCCCTTTTACTTTTTCTTCAAACAAGACATCAACAACTTCGCCGAGATATTTCTTGTTGATATCTGCGACGATCTCCTCTTGCAGGTTATCGAGCATGTGCAGGCGGCGCATCTTTTCTTCCTCGGGGACGTTATCGTCCATGCGACGGGTGGCAACGGTCCCTTCGCGGGATGAGTAGCGGGCTAAATGGGCGACATCAAGTTTCAGGTCCGATATGACGCGATATGTTTCCATGAATTGTTCTTCGGTCTCGCCGGGGAACCCGACGATTATGTCCGTTGCGATGGAGCAGTCTGGAATCCGTTCCCGGATTTTTGCAATGAGGTCGCGGTACTCCTGCTGGGTGTATCCGCGTTTCATGTTGAGGAGCACTTCGTCGTCGCCTGCCTGAATGGGAACTTCGATATGCGGCATGATTTTTGGAAGCGCGGCAATGGTATCCATAAGTTCCTCAGTGAAATAGTTGGGATGTGACGTGAGGAAACGGATGCGCTGGATGCCCTCGACATCGTGGACGATACGAAGAAGCGACGCGAGGTTGGGACCATCCGGAATATCCTTGCCATAGCGGTCAACGATCTGACCAAGGAGGGTTACTTCCTTTACACCCTGCCGAGCCAATGAGCGGACTTCCGCCACAATATCACCAACCGGGCGGGATCGTTCACCACCGCGCCTGGATGGGATGATGCAGAATGTGCAGGCGTGTGAACAACCATAAACGATCGGCACGTGCGCGCTGACGAGTTTGCCTTGTTCAGCAACCGGCAGGATAAGGTCTTCATCCATCATCAGGAAGCGACGCGTGGTTTCTGAGTTTTCAATGGATTGGACTTCGCCCTGCGTGAGGTGCGAGATCAACGGACCCGGGTCGGAAGGAGGTGAGAAAACATCCACGTAAGGGAGTTTGGCTCTCAATTTTTCCGCGCCGCGCACACCCACGAGGCAGCCCATTAGGTTTATGACCAGATCAGGGTTTTCCATCTTTAGTTTTTTGAATGAACTGACTCGCCCCATCGCCTTGTCTTCGGCAGACTGTCGAACAACACAGGTGTTTAGAACAATTACGTCCGCTTCTTCGGGTTTGTTAGTAAGGGAATAGCCAAGATGCTCAAGAGACGAGCCAACCCGCTGCGAGTCGGCAACGTTCATTTGGCACCCTTCGGTCCAGATGTGGTATTTCATAGGTTTGGGATTATACCAAGAGTAGCTGGGATTTAATGATGATTAAAAAGGTCTATTATCTGTTTAGTTTGATTGCATTTACCTGTAGGCGCAACTCTTTACAACACCGGGGATCGGATCGCCAAATGTGCCATTGTTACAACCGACAGTGGTTGGTCCTGAAATCCACTGATAATAGTATGTGCCATTTGCCCCATATTGGACTTCCCACAAACCGGCCGGGAGATTAAACGTCCCCCCTTCGTTCGCTGCGTGTGTATAGGGACCTGACGGTGCAACATTCGAACTGCTTATTGAAAGAGAATTATTAATGGTGCTGAAGGTATTTCCGATTTTGGGTCCCATGATGCGCATGACCACGATCACAACCACAGCAACAAGCGCGAGTATGACTGCGTACTCAACCAATCCCTGTCCTCTATCTCGGATATTAATGAATAAATGCCTGTTCATTTTTCTCC
>DNDO01000102.1:5649-10318 GCA_003484265.1 Anaerolineae bacterium | reverse complement strand
GAATGGAAAAATCCCATCCTTCGGACTTTTGGAAAGGTGAGCAGGTTGAGAGTCCAATCTTATTAAATTTCAAAGAGCAGTCCTCGGTCAGGATATAGTATTTAATCGGGTTGGATATATACAAAGTCATGGTCAATTGAAATGTTTGGAATCAAAAACATGCTGTTGAGCTCAACAGCATGTTTTTGACTAGATACCATAATATCAAGGGCAAACGCCTGATGAATCCAAGGTAGCCCATGCACTTTCGTGACCAGGATAGCTGCCGGGTGTTGTTCCTGAACCACCACCGACAAACCAGCCTGAACCTACATTTATTACATTATAGCCTGTGCCTGATGGCTTCCCAGCACAAAAATTATCTCGTGCGTATGACGCACCCATCGTTGATGGCCCCCAAGTATTTGCATAAGGATCAGGTGCAGAAGCCCCACCGCAATTAGCACTGGAACTGCTACCTGGCAGAGAGCTATTGATCGTGGAGAAGGTGTTACAAACCTTTGGTCCCATCACACGCATGACGGCGATTACAGTTATCGCAACAAGAGATAGAATAATCGCGTACTCGACGAGGCCCTGCCCTTTTTCTTTCATTGATTTTGAAAACATAATTTATTTCTCCTTTGGATAAATCATTGGTAACGATTTTGACCGTCTTTTAATTCACCTGCATGGTTACAGGATCGATTTTCTTAACTAGCATTTTTTTGAGGGCATTAAGTAATTCCGAGCGGGGTGTCGATTTGGTCAACACCAAATGCGCACCATATTCCAGCGCTGACTGGAAGTGACTACGTATCTCACCAGTAACAAGCACAATGATCAATGCATTAGGGAGACTTTGTCGGAGGGCAGAGATCCGCTCAAAATCATTCAGACCAACATCGTTCACAGAGAACAGGATCAAGTCCGGGGTCAGATCGGAAGCAGTTCGCAGTGCATCGCGGTTATCTGCTATTTCAGCAAGAACAAACATACCCTCAGCTGAGAGGGTTGTGCTGAGGGCGGTCCTCATCATTGGTTGACTTTCGATAATCACCACAGAAGGTTGATTCGTACTCACGGACCAGATTGTATGTGCGGTCCCCCGTTTAACACATCGACAGGGTGTTGAAGTTTCGTTGAATTGTTGTTTAGGAATTCTTAAACGGGTGTTTAAACAAAAAAGCCCTGTAGGCTTCTTAATTTTTTAGCAGCGAAATAGAAAAATTATTCTGCCCTCCGCCCTCGATTAGCGTATGCTACCACCTGCGCGCGGCTTTCCAATCCCAGCCGCTGGCGGATCTGATATAAATGTGCCCGCACTGTGGATTCTGACAAATGCAGTATCCCGCTGATGTCCTTGTCCGAGCGTCCTTCTCCAATGAGAGCCAGCAGTTCCTCCTGGCGCGAGGTCAGTGGCTCATCAGCGGTGCTCCTGCCCGGCAACGGCTGCTTCATATTACGGATACCATTGAACAATTTCATAGCGATGCCTGCCGGCAGATAGGGAACCCCATCTGCCACCTTACGTATCCCTTCAAGCAGAAATTCGCGCGGCGCGGTCTTTGGAAAATAACCCAATGCTCCCGCCTGCACTGCCGCCAGCACTTTATCCTCATCTTCGAGGCTCGTGACGACCATGACTTTGATCTGCGGCTGGCTTTCACGAAGTTTGACAATCGCCTCCACACCGCCAATCTCCGGCATCAGCATATCCATCAATATCACATCTGGTTTTAATTTATTTGCCATCGCAAGTGCCTCTGCCCCATTATTTGCCTCACCAATCACAATGAGATCGAATTCTCCCTCCAACGCTGTCACCAGCGCTTCCCGCATCATCGGATGGTCATCCGCGATCAATATATTTATCTTCTTCATGTTTTGTTCCCGGTTCAATCTCCGCTACAAATCTTACCGTAGTCCCCTGCAACGGCTTGGATTCAATACTCAACGTCCCGCCAATTATATCCGCCCTTTCACGCAGGATCTTCAAACCCATTCCTCCAACCGTCACCTTGCAGGGCTCGAATCCCTTACCTGTATCGATCACCTCCAGTTCCAGGCGCTTGGGGGTACATCGGATCATAACTTCAACCGAACGCGCCCGGGCATGTTTGAGGGAATTGTTCAATGCCTCGATCACAATCCAAAACAAATTATCCATCCAACTCATCGGGCAATATTCCTCGACCCCCTTGTGGATGAATTTGGGTCGCACCCCGGAGCGACTCTCAACCATGGCAAGGCGGTACTCAATATTCGCGATCAAGTCCACGCTTCCAGCTTGACCCGAATCCTGTAACCTGTATAACATCAGCCTCGTTTCCCGAAGAGATTGCTTCGCGCTTTCCCGCAGGCGGTCCATGACCCTTTGTGCCCGTTCGATGTCATTCTTCTCAATCGTGGCGGCGAGCGTATCTGCGAACAAAACCATTCCATTAATCGACTGACTGACTGAATCGTGCAAGTCGCGTGCGAGGCTCTGGCGTTCATTCAGGGCGGCAAGTGCCCGCTGTTGTTCCATTAGTTTTGCTTGGGATTCATGTAATTCATGGGCAAAACGTTCGAGTTCGGAATTCTTGTAATCCAATTGGTTGATTAATTCCTGGCGTTCATACAATTCATCTTGCAGGTTGGAAAAAAGGCGCGCATTTTCAAGGGCGATCGAGACCTGGTTGGCAAAGTTCAGCGCGATCTGGGCATCGGCGTCCGTGAAGTATCCGGTTTGTTTACTGTCCAGCGAGATGTAACCCGTCAATCGACTGCGCGTTTTAAGCGGGATTGCCATCCAGCCGCGAATATAGTTGATGGGAGGATTTCGAAACACAGGATAATTTACTTGGATGTCATCGATTAGGACGTAGGCGGTATTATGAGTCCATAGAGGATAATCCGGGTCGGATTCGCTGAGATTGAAACGTTTATCTTCATCCGAGAGTTCAGGTATCCCGACGCCACCCACCATAAATGCGCTCATTCCGTTATACAACCAGACAGACGCACTATCATAGGCGATCAAGCGTCTTAGTTGTTGGAGGATTCGCTGAACTACATCCGCAATATCCAGTGTCGATGTGACAATGGTTGTAGTTTCCTGCAAAGACTCAGACTCGGCATTTCGCCTTTCCAGTTCTTCAATAATTCTTTCGCGATCTGCTTCTATTTTTTTGCGCTCCGTAATATCACGGAAAATAATGAGCCGCCCAATGACCGTTTTTTGGTTTTCATAAAGAGGGGATATGAGCGTGTCGAAGTGCCGTTCGTGGATACCGCCTGTTATAAACTCCGTCCTGATTTCCCTTCCTGAAAGAAGCTCCGTCAAGGGCTGGTTAAATTGCGCCACCTCCGATATTTTTTTACCGACCAGCATCTGGACAGACGACTTCATCATATCTGCAGCCGCCTGATTGATATCTATGATACGGTCCTGCAGATCCAGGACGACCATTCCGTCGCTCAAACTGGCTATCAGTTTGTCGCGGGCGATCGGAACAAGGTCAAGCAAGCGCGAGCCGTATAAGGCTGACAGGAACAACAAGCTTGAAATGGAGAATGTGACAGATGTCCAATCCACGCCCCTGAATTCCTGATCTTGCAACATATAGAAGAGATTACTCACGATCGGAATGAAACTGGCGGTAAACAGCAGCCGCGCCTGCCGCCGTGACAACTCCGAACCCTTCCGCGACTCCAACCATAGCGGAACAACGATGATCAATATCATCAGGTATCCGGTAACTGCCGCCCAAACATAACCCGGTCCGGGTTCGAATATGACGGTATTTTCGCCAAACTCTGTTCTTCTAAAACCGCTCCAAAGCCAGCCATGCCAATCATTCGTCCATGCCAGCAGGATGGTCGAAATCGAAATGACCGAAAGGAAGAATCTTACAGGTGTTCTCTCCAAAACATTTTCGTAACCCGCATAGGAAAGAACAAATAAGGCAAAGAAAAGCAACGCCATGTTATAACCAGCGTATTCAAGTTTCGCAAAAAAGACTTTAACGGGAATCTGAACAGCGGCATAATCAAACCCTCCAGCCAGTGTCCAAAAAGTTACCGCCACCATCCCCAGAGCAAAATAGAACCCGCTCCTTGTTCTCTTCCTTTTCCAACTGATATACGCGGCAAAGGAATTGATCGCAGTGGTCACGAATAGAATGACGCTGATGTTCGTTAACTCAAACATCCAATAGAATCCTGAGGTTGAGTCTACCCGATTTACGAATCAGTATCAATGAATTCTTATTTACATTGTTCATTTGTCGGGATTTTGAAAATTCAGCTGGGAAACCACCTCTGTTGCTTCCAGTTTCAGTTATGGTAAAATGACGTCCGTTTCCCAGGAAAATTTGGGATACTAATGGAGGGATGGCCGAGCGGCTGAAGGCGCATGTCTTGAAAACATGTTTGGGTCACACCAACGTGGGTTCGAATCCCACTCCCTCCGCTGAGGGTTGCATGTTAGAATACGAACGTTGAAGGTTTATTTAGCACAAGTCCCTCAACTTGAAATCTTCAACCGAATACACGGGGAGGTGCCAGAGTGGCTGAATGGGCTCGCCTGCTAAGTGAGTGCTGGGTTAAACCAGTCGCGGGTTCGAATCCCGCCCTCCCCGCCACAAGGAAAACGCGCTCCATATGGAGCGCGTTTTTTGTTTTGACTGGGATATTATCGAAAAAC
>DNDO01000102.1:0-5375 GCA_003484265.1 Anaerolineae bacterium | reverse complement strand
AATCATCACTCTGCTCCCTGCGTGCCGACCTGCACCTTCACCCAAGCCAATACCGTGCACAGACCTTGAACCGATCAACCAATAACTGTCTGGAACCACCAAGAAACCCATGGACGAAAGGACGGCGCGTTGACCGTATGATGGTCATCAACCTTTCGGATTTCGAACTTAGTATTCCACTTCGAATAAAATGTAAATAACTGAGTGTCAACTGATCTATTATTTCAAATTCAATTTCATCCCCAAATGTGACCCTTTGAAACCCAGCCTCTGATAAAACCTGTGCGAATCTTCCCTGGAATGATGTGTTGTCAACTGGACAAGATGTGCGTCGCGTGCCTTTGCCCGTTCGATGGTCCATTTCATCATTTTGCCTCCTATCCCCTGACTCTGATACTTCCTGTCTACGCGCACGGACTCAATTTGTGCGCGCATCCCTCCTTGAAAGCTGATGGACGGGAGAAATGTCAGATGCAGAGTGCCAATCACTTCCCCGTCAATTTCGGCGACGATCAATTCATGGTTCGGGTCAATATCAATCTGTTCGAATGCGTTGAAATAGGAATCTGGCAATGGGTCTTCATAGCGTTCACGCTGACTTCCCAACTCATCATCCGCCAATAGACGGACAATCGAAGGCAGGTCATCATGACGAGCCAATCGAAAGTTAACTTCGTTCATTCGCTTGAGTGCTGTTTTGTAAGTTCGATATATTCGGGATGCCGTCGGATATATGCCCCAACATAAGAACACATGGGAATGACGCGCAGGGATCTCTCTTTTGCATATTCGAGCGCGACCTGCGTTACCCTTCCAGCCACCCCCTGCCCGCGATGAGCCGGGTTCACACCAACGTGCATCATGACGATGGTATCTCCATCTTCCATATAATCAAGTTTTGAAAGTTCGCCGTCGATCCACGTTTCGAATCGGTTTTCAGCGGGATTGTGAGTAATTTCAAGGTCGTTCAGCTTAATTTCCATCAATATCTCCTCTCCAATTCTTTCCATCCAACAAGGGACTAAGCCTCAGATCGGGCATTTGTTTTCAACTATTGTTTCTCTCTTGCATGCACTGCAATATATTCCATAATGATCTTCAATGCAGCGAATACCGTCGCTTCAGAAGGGTCAAGCGGCGGCGCAACCTCGACCAGGTCCATTCCTATCAGAGGCAAGCCTCTTAATTCCCTGAACAAGGTTATCACATCACGCGTGCTCAAACCGCCTGCATCGGGAATGCCTGTGCCTGGCGCAAAGGCTGGGTCAAGACAATCAATGTCCAGTGAGATATGGACGGCATCGCAATCGCTCAACTTACTACGGACACTTGAAGCAACACTTCTCATTCCGCGCTCAGCGACCTCCACGGCCGTGTAAACGTTGAGTCCCCCATTCTCTATCAGGTCGATCTCTTGATCTTCCCAAGAGCGCAAACCAACCATGCAAATTTCGCTGGGATCATATCCGAATTCGAGCGCTCGGCGCAATGTGCAGGCATGTGAGAGTTTTGAACCGGTGAACTCATCACAAAGATCAGGATGCGCGTCCACCCATAATAATCCGAGTCGTTGATCCTTATAGCGTTCTCGCTGTGCCTGTAACACAGGGATGCTGACCGAATGGTCACCCCCGAGGATGATGGGTATATTGGGCAGACCCGCTACTTTTTGGCGGATTAGTTCAAAGTCTGACTCTTGATGCGAAATGGGAATATCCCCCAGATCCGCGATACGGATGTCACCCAATCGCGTGCGGTCCTCACTGAACGGCGTCAAATGCGTAGACCAAAAACGCATCCTATCAGGTCCAAGCGCCGCACCTTTGCGCGCGCACGCGGCGCCATCGTAAGGAATGCCGATGATCGAAAAATCTGAATCAGCGGGGGAAAAGGTTGGGCGATAAAGGTCAGCCCATAGCCCATGAGTTGAAACGGGGTCGGTCATGCGTCCTCCATTTTTCACGATAATATCATTACCGCAAGTTTACCCAATTAAGCTGCACACTGTAAACAAAAATCGGACAGCGAGAGATCATTGTCCGATTGCACACGCGGAATTTTTTTTGAATTGATGAAAGCGATCAAATTTGTTGATGTGACAGGCGACACGTACTGCGGAAGTTTGGTTCCAATCACCTTATTGGTTCAAGTGATTCTGCGACCATGACCGCCTCTTCAACGGACAGGTCTGTTTCGAGGCGATAGGTAATGTCCCCATTCGTCCAGATCAACACATGACCCTCTATCAACCGTATGAAGTCAATAGTTCCGTTGCTCATTATCAAAGGATAGGATCCCTGCGTCCACAATGCGCGGTGACCTTTAACTTCAGTCTCTTCAATTACAGTGGGACCCATCTTATTTATCGCCCAATGTCCTGCAGGAATAAAATGGAGACTCATCTCAACACGCCCTGGTTGTTGAGAGTCCATCCAGGCAAGGACTGTTATTTCTCCCTCAGATTCCTGGACATAAACATGGTCCGGTACTCCGATCCCTTCGGGATGGGTTGGGAGCAATAATGGGTATGAAGCCGTCCGTTGCGCTCCCGCGAGAGTTGTTTCACCAGAGATCTTATTGAGCAATGGGATCAATGATGGCAATTCTGCATTTGGCGTGGCAGTTGAGGGTTTTTGAATATCTGGTGCAACATCCTCGACCGGCTGAGGGAAGATACGCACAATCCCAATTTGGATGAATTCGATGATCGCGGCACGGGCTGGCGGGATGAGCAACAGGCTTGATAGTAGTACCAGCATAACGGTCAATGACCAAGCCAACTTCCTTGGAAAGAGGCGCGGACGAAATGTTGATTTGATGCGCGCTGTGAATCGTCCCGCAATATCAGGGGTGGGTGGATATTCCATCTCCGCTGCAATAGAGCGCAATTGGTTCTCGAATTCGATATCCATCATGATTCTTGTCCTTCGATAAGAATGGGAAAATCTTCTCGAATGATATTTTGCAGCTTCTTGAGCGCGCGGCTCAAGCGCGACTTGACCGTCCCTTCAGCGATTTGCAACGCATCAGCCGTGTCTGCAACAGACAGGTCAAGAAAATAACGCAGATATACCGCCTGTTGGTCGGCTGTATTCAGGGTTTGAATGGCTTTCCATAATCCGCTGGCTTGCATACGCTGTGCGCTTGTTTCCTCGATGCTCGCAGGTGGCGGCTCATAACGAAAAGCGCGTGTCAACGCAGACAAATATCTTCCAGCGGAGCGCCGCCAGTTGCTTGCCAGATTCGAGGCAATGCTTAACAACCACGGGCGGAGCGGGCGCGCAGTGTCAAACCGATCGAGATGATTCCAGGCACGCAAAAAGGTCTCCTGTGCTACATCCTCCGCATCATCGGGGTCGCCAAGAAGTAAATAGGACAGCCGAAAAACGGCATCCTGATGGGCGCTCACAAGCGGCTCCCAAGCATCCGCATCGCCGGTCCTGGCGCGGCGGATCAAAGTGGATTCATCCAATAATTCTCTCCGGAGAGCTCATAATTCATATGTTATACACCGATAAAGCCTGCGGGGTTCCCGATTTAATGCAACCCGACGAATGGGACATTGACCCGCTTTTTGTTTGCTCTTACAATACCTTTATGAATCTAACGACTGCGGGGTTCTTCAGACCCGATCACGATCCTCCACAAATAACCGTGCAGGTGTTTGTCGTTTTATAGTTGTCCAACTCTTAATCAAACCCGGAGGAAAATATGTCCACCCCCTTTGTTTCAAAACGCGCCAAAATTTATGCCGATGTACCCGATGAAAAGTGGAACGATTGGCGATGGCAGTTAAGTCACCGCCTGAACAGTGCGGAAGAGATCGATAAAGTCCTTCCGCTCACCGATTCCGAACGAAAGGCTCTACAGACACAAGGCTTGTTCCGTGTGGATATCACGCCCTACTTTATTTCCCTGATCGACCCGAACGACCCCGATGACCCGACACGCAAACAGGTCATCCCCGTAGCGGAGGAGATGGAATCTTTCACAGCCATGATGGAAGACTCGCTTGCAGAAGACCGCCACTCTCCCGTGCCCGGGCTGGTCCATCGGTATCCGGACAGAGTCCTAATGCTGGTTACGACTCAATGCGCATCGTATTGCCGTTACTGCACGCGCTCACGCATCGTGGGCGATCCCGGTCAAACGTTCAACCGCCAGGAGTTCGAGATGCAGATCGAGTATCTCAAACGCACTCCCCAGGTGCGCGACGTGCTGCTCTCCGGCGGCGACCCGCTTGTGCTGGCACCCAAGGTTCTCGAAGAATTGCTCGGCAAACTGCGTGACATTCCGCACATCGAGATCATCCGTCTCGGAACGCGCGTGCCGGTATTCATGCCGATGCGCATTACACAGGAATTATGCGACACGCTTGCAAAATTCCATCCGTTGTGGATCAATATCCATGTCAATCACTCGAACGAAATCACCAAAGAACTGGAAGAAGCCTGCGACCGCATGTCCAGGGTGGGCATCCCGTTGGGCAACCAGTCGGTATTGCTGGCAGGTGTGAACGACAACGTCCACATTCAGCGCCAACTCGTGCAGGACCTTGTCCGCATTCGCGTGCGCCCTTATTACCTCTATCAATGCGACCTCGTCGAAGGCTCCGGTCATTTCCGCACACCCGTTGCGAAGGGCATCGAGATCATGGAAGGCTTGCGCGGACATACCTCCGGCTACGCCGTCCCGCAATACATCGTCGACGCGCCGGGCGGCGGCGGTAAGATCCCCGTCATGCCCAACTACCTCCTGAGCATGTCCGACCATAAGGTCATCCTGCGCAACTACGAAGGCTATGTAACAAGCTACGAAGAACCCACCGATTACATGCCCAGCGACGCAGCCAAATTCAAAGGCGAGAAACGCCTCGAACCTGGTCAGGCTGGCGTGCATGGCTTACTTGAAGGCGATCAGATGTTCATCAAACCCGAAGGCTTCGATGAAACACACGACCGGCAGGGCATTCAGCACCGCCTCAAAGATGATAAGAAATGGCAGCCGCTCGGAATTGGCGACGGCAGTTCAAAAAAGAACGAAAAATAAGCATTCGAAGGAGATCAAAAATGAACCCATCAATCAAACGAGTATCTTTCCTTATCATGGCAGGCATCGTCTTAATCGCGGCGTGCGCCCCCGCCCCAGCCGCGACACAAGATCCGGCAGAGATCCAACAACAGATCCAGGAAGCCGTCGCGTTGACCGTCGCCGCGCAAAATGCGGAGGCGGCACAACAAGCCGCCGCAGAACCGACCAACACCCCGCTTCCTACTCAAACCGAAGTTGGTCCCCCCACCCCAACACCTCTTATCCCGACAGCAACTCCGTTTGTCATTGTGCCAGCCGCGCATGAGTTATCGAACGGTCTTTGG
>DNDO01000130.1 GCA_003484265.1 Anaerolineae bacterium | reverse complement strand
CAGGTTCGAACGTTCGAACCTGCAAATCAGCATACTTTCAAACTTCACAACTCAATTAATGCTGCTATCAACGCATCTGAATCTTTTGGTCTACCAACACTGATGCGGATACAATCTTTCAAACCAGGTTTATTGAAATAGCGAATGAAGATGCCGAATTTTTCAGCAAGATCTTTTTTGAGTTGCAGGGCATCCTTATCAATCACCTGACACAAGATAAAGTTCGAGCGCGTGGGATATGGTTTCAAGTAAGAGACCTCATTCAACAGATCGAACAATCTTGAACGTTCATCCTTCAATCGCTCAATGATTTCTGCCAAGTCATCGACATGTTCCAACGAAACCTGTGCCGCGATACTCGCCGCCACGTTGACGTTATACGGCTGTTTCGATTTCCACAACGTCGGCATGAGCCACCTGGGGAACGCGCCGTAACCGATACGCAGACCAGCCAGCCCTGCCCATTTGCTGAATGTGCGCAGGACGATCAGATTCCCATGCTCCGGCACTTCACGGATACGACTCAAATTCCCGCCAAGGTTTTCGCCTGCGAATTCAATATAGGCTTCATCCAAAACGATCATGGTAGGTAATGACAATAAGGCATCCATCACATCGGCAGGAATTAATGAGCCATCAGGGTTGTTGGGCGAAGTGATGAACAATAATTTTGGCTGATAGGTTTCCACGGCTATGCGGATGGTGTCCAAATCCAGAGAAAAGTCTGCATTGCGCGGCACTTCGATACAACGGGCAGCATTTAGCTCGGCATCAAACACATACATTCCAAACGTGGGCGGACAGGAGAGAATGCAATCGTCGGGGTCAAGAAAGACTCGCATGAGCAGGTCAATCAACTCGTCTGCGCCTTGTCCTGCGAGGAGACATTCTTCGTCCACGCCTGTAAACTTTGCCAATGACATTCGCAACGCGCGGCTTTCGGGGTCGGGGTAGATGTGAGGAAATTCCATTTTTGCCAAAGATTCGCGGACAACCGGTAATGGCCCGTATGGATTTTCATTGGCATCGAGTTTAACAATTTGTGAAGAGTCACGTCCATTACGAGCAGAAAGGACCTCGAAGGGTTCGATGGGAGTGTAAGGTGGAAGTGAATCAAGGTGTTTTCTAGTTTTCATGGATACTCCATTTAATGTCAATCTGACCGAAGCGAAAAATCTCTACGCCAATTGCCAGAGACTTTTTGGTCGCTAACTCTCCCTCAGAGTGAAATATCGCTCCTCAACCAAGCCGCGTTCGCATGTGCATCCAAACCTTCGGATTGGGCGAGGTTGGCGGCAATGGGGCTGATGGATTGCGCGGTACTTTTATCGAGCGCAACGAGACTGACAATTTTCACAAAGTCCCATACATTAAGCGGAGAGGCAAAGCGCGCAGAGCCGCCTGTCGGCATGACGTGGCTGGGACCTGCGAGATAATCACCAAGCACCTCAAAGGAATGTTCGCCAAGAAAGACACCGCCTGCATTGTTTATTTTTACCACCCAGCGCCATGGTTCGCTGACGGATAATGCCAAATGTTCAGGAGCGTATTCGTTGGCGAGATCAACGGCTTCCTCCAAATCACGAGTCAAAACTGAGCCGCCGCGATTTTCTAATGAAGCAACGATGATGTCTGCACGATTGCGTTGTTCGATTTGCTTGGCGACCTCGACTTGGACATTGTCTATCAAGATTTGTGAAGGTGTCAGCAAAATGGCAGAGGCGAGCAGGTCATGTTCGGCTTGGGCAAGCAAATCAGCAGCGATCCAACTGGGATTGGCGAATTCATCGGCAATGACGACGGTCTCAGTTGGTCCTGCCAGCCCGTCAATGCCGACCACGCCATAGACTTGTCGTTTTGCTAAGGTGACGAATAAATTTCCTGGTCCGAAAATTTTATCAACGGGACGAATCGTTTCGGTGCCATAGGCTAATGCGGCGATGGCTTGCGCGCCGCCGATTGCATACACTTCTTCTACACCTGCCACAGCACAGGCGGCGAGAATGATTGGAGCAATGGGGACTTCCGAGTCAGCGTATGCACGGTTGGGAGGAGTAACAACAGCGATCTCTTTCACGCCTGCTACTCTTGCAGGGATGGCGCTCATCAATACTGTGGATGGTAATGGAGCTGTCCCGCCAGGGACATATAGGCCAACGCGCTGAATCGGGCGGATGATCTGACCGAGTGTGCCGCCCAGTTCGTTGGTGAACCATGAGGCCAAGGGTTGTTTGCGATGAAACGCTTCAATGCGTGAGGCGGCTTGTTCGAGCGCCTCACGTTGTGTGGGTTGTAGTGAATCGTATGCTGACTGGATCAGGTCTTTCGAAACGGGAGCGGGCTTTCGGTCGATTGAATCGAGGCGCTTTGTCCAATCTTGTAATGCAGAGTCGCCACGAGTCCGCACGTCTTTCAAGATGCGCGTCACGGCTTCATCCGCTGTCAATCGTTCGCCGAAGATTTTTTCGATGCTATCCATCACGCGTTCGCTGACGGGTAATTCGTCGGGCGGTGTACGTTTGAGAATTGTGTCTCTTGCGGTTTTCGGGTCGTATTGTTTCATGTCAGCCTTTCAGCGCCGCGAGCATGGCACTATAAC
>DNDO01000156.1:357-2785 GCA_003484265.1 Anaerolineae bacterium | reverse complement strand
AATAAATAAGCCGCCCCCAATACTCCGATCAGTGCATTGCTTTGCAGCAGCTCGGTTGGGATATCCTGCCCGCCCATGAGCGGAAGGATGAATGCGCAAAGCGCAAGGATGCCAGCAAGTACGAGTTCAATGCTTACCTGGGCAGTACTCATTTCATACTCCTGATGATCTTGGTTGCATCTTCAAGGGCGTTTTGCGCTTCCACGAATGAGAGTTTTTCCAGGGCGGATTTTCTACGTTCCCAGATGAGTTTGCGGTTTTCCATCGGTTCTGTGCTCCCTGTCATTCGAACCAGATAGTATTGGATGACAACGTTTCTGCCCGATTTGTCAAAATTCTGAACGGATAGCGGCTGAATAATTTCGCCTAATACACCAGTTTCCTCCTTCAATTCCCTCAACGCGGCGGCTTCCGGCAATTCCCCGGGATCGATATGTCCCTTGGGCAGCACCCAATGTTTTCCAGAAGAGGATGAGATAACAAGGTAATGGATCTTTTCTTTGTCATCGCGGAAGACGACACAGCCTGCGTGGGTAAGGGATGTGGATGTCATAATTCCAAGTATAGCATGGGGAATATTAGATACCTTTTCCTAGCGTTATTTTCCCGAGAACATTCATCGCTTCATTCGCATCGGCTATGGGAACGAATATGTGGTCATGAAAATATGCAGCGACAACGTTACAACTGATATTTGACTCCGTCAGCGCTTTCGATACAGAGGCGGTCAACCCTACTGCCTCAAGCGAAGAATGAACTGTCAACGTGATCCATGCGCAAACAACTGAATAAGGAAGAGCGACTCTATCTGCTTGCTGTCTGGGGATGATAACTGAGATCCCCTCATCTTCCTTAAATATACAAATTGGATCAAGTGATTTGGCGGCTTGAGACGATTCAACTTTACAAAACACGAACTCGCCTTTATTGAGCTTCGGGCTCATGCTTTGTAAGAGTTTTCGAAGATCAGTTTCACCAGACATG
Organism: Anaerolineae bacterium; assembly: GCA_003484265.1. Classification (GTDB taxonomy): domain Bacteria; phylum Chloroflexota; class Anaerolineae; order Anaerolineales; family Villigracilaceae; genus Defluviilinea. The sequence goes on along the minus strand of DNDO01000156.1, from coordinate 1,801 downwards.
GTTATTTTCTTTTCACTTTCAGTATTGCGATCTTTGTCGAATGATTGAAAGGCGCAGGGTCAGTAATAGGGTTGCCGATAAGGTCATAGCCGATGAAGTCGTCCGGTACTGGGATCAATTCTTCGATGCTCAGGTAACCGCTTTTGCATAATTCTTCAAGCGTTTCAATATACTCTTTTCCGCTGGCGAAAACGGCGTTATTAATTGCAACCAGATACCCGTCGTCGTTAATGAGGGGTCGGACTTTGTTAATGATGCGCGCGCTTTCCTTGCCGAGGTCCACTTTGCCTTTCGAAGTGGCGGAGAAGAATGGGGGATCGATGATGACACAATCGAAGACTTTTTTAGTGCTTTTAAGTTTCGAAATCGTTGGGAAGAAATCCTGCGCAATGAAATCGCTACTTCTAACGGTGAAACCGTTAAGTGAAAGAGAGGCTTTTGCGATGTTCAGGAACTTCCGATTGCGATCTGTTTGCAGAACACGGCTGGCGCCTCCTGCCATCGCTGCAACACCGAGGCTCCCGGTGTAAGCAAAGGCGTTGAGCACACTTTTACCGTTCATGTGCTCGATAAGCCATTTGCGTAGATTGTTTGTATCGAGATAAAAACTCGAATCGCGGTTCATGGTCAGGTCGATGGAGTACCAAATTCCATGTTCTTTTATCTTGTGGTCAGGTTTATCGCCAAAGATGAGTTGTCCGCGTTTTTGTTCTTGTGTTTTGCCATTTCTTGTCTTGACAATTCCAGCGCGTAGCCAATTTAGTGAAGCTTGTAAGTAGGGAATTAATTCTTGAACAAGGAAATGATTTTGTGATGGATCCTTGCCATAGTTATGAATGATCACAGTGCGACCATAAATGTCGAGCGTGAGTTCAGGAAAACCTTCGTAGAATCCGCTGAAGAGGCGAAAAGCTGATTCGAAGCGCGAATCATGCGAGGTCAAGCGGGATGCGATGGCTTTATCAAGTAGTTGTTTTAATGATATCTGCATGGTGTGAATTAATGTCGAACAAGAATTATCTGTTTCATTGTACCCCTAACAGTTTTGGTGTAGACTATCCAAAATTGGACAATCCTCCACGAGGTGACAGATGTCATATCAAATTGTTCCCCAAGATAATGGTAAACCGCCGGCATTGCATGGGCAGGAGAAGGCAAAACAGGCGCGTGCGGCTTATTCAGCCAGAGCGTCATCCGATTTTTACGGTGCAGTGGGGTGGCTTACGGGTTTACTTTTAACTATTTTCGTTTCAATCCCAGTGATCTGGTTATTATATGGAAATGCTTCGCGTGCGGCGCGCGCCGACGTTTTATTGGCTGGCATTGCGGTTGCCTGGTGGCTGAACCCTCTCTCATTGGGCGGGCTCGGATATGTCTTAAGTAATATCCGTTCATGGCGCTGGTGGTCGATCCTTGCCTTTATTATTTGGGGGGGCATAAACTT
>DNDO01000156.1:0-198 GCA_003484265.1 Anaerolineae bacterium | reverse complement strand
TATTTGGGGGGGCATAAACTTTTTAGTTTCCGCCGCGATCATCTCGGATGTTGCCCGCATAATGATAATCAACGGTCTGATTATCATTGGATATATCCTTCTCGGACTTTTATTTCTTTATGTGCAGTTGCGGGTCTTCATCTGGGCGGCGGCTGGAAAGCCGACCCGCTTCTTCTTCGGGATACTGGGCTGGTCAGC
>DNDO01000190.1:15769-17619 GCA_003484265.1 Anaerolineae bacterium | reverse complement strand
GCTACTGATTGAAGATATTCCAAAACAGCTTTAGCGTCGTCCCCGCCCTTTTCGGCGTGTTTGATGAGCGGTATCCCGTGCGGACCCAGCGTATTGATTGTTTTGGGATAGGTTGTCAGCGCGGCTTTGACAATATCCAGGTTGCCAAGCATCGCGGCAGCAAAGATGTCAAGACGTGCGCCATTCGTTAGTAAAAAGTTCGCGATGTCTTTTCTACCCATATGTGCCGCGGCGCCGAGGGCGGATTCAAAGTCTCCGTTGCCCCAATCCCAGGTGGCGTTGACCAGCGCAGGCGTCTGATCAAGTAGTTCCTTTACACGGTCGAGGTCGGCATGCGCCTTCCCGACAAATTCCATAACGAGGCTTGGTTCAAGGGCTGGTGGTCTGTCCATGATCTCTCCTAACTTTTAATCTTTACCTCTTCATATTTCTGGTTTTGGTTGTCGAATAGTGTTGTTGGTATTCCCTTCAAAGCCAAGTTGAAAAAAGATACCAGGTAATCGTTCACAATGACTGTAACACGCCTGCCGTTGATCGGGCCTTTCAGTCCGAGCTGGGGAGCGAGAGGAGATAGTAATGGCAGATCGGCAAAATCATAATGAGCGGTACCTTCTATGTATACTGCGCCAAACGAGTCTGTTGACTTGGCGTAGAAGGGCTTGAAGAGTTTGTTGTTGCGTGAGTCGAAATCGTCCGCCCAGACCTGGCTGAACATAAAGAACGATGGTTGTGATACCCCGCTCTCAAGAATTTCAAAAGAGACCGGACGCATGAAAGGGTCCTGTCCGAGCAATGCTTTACAGCGCGAGTCTATGCCGCAGAATTGGATGGCGGCGCCCCCGCCGGTGGAATGTCCGTAGACTCCGATGCGGGAGAAGTCGAGCGATTCGTTGAACGGACTAATTGCATCTTGATTTTGTCCCTGTAGAAATTCAAGCGAGTATCCGATGTCACCTGCCCACTGGTTGGACAGTTTCTGCGCGGCTCGTTCATAGTCTCCCTCAGGCGCGCCGCTGGGCAATGCGGATGGATTATTATTTGCAAGGGTACCATCATCAAAGACGGTGACGACCGCGCCATAGGTATGCTGCACGCCGACAACGACGTATCCGTGACTAGCCAGCTCCAACGCCTGACCGGTGTTCTGTGCGTTGAATCCGTTCCAGCCGTGCGAGAACAGGATGATGGGGTAGCCTGCATCCGTTGGAGTCACTTTTGATTCTTTGAAGGCAGGAATATTAACCAGCGCTAGGTGATCGAGGAAGAAGGACGGCAGGTCTATATAGGTTGCAATGGCAGGCGCATAAATTTCAGCATTTGACATCCACGGGGCGCGTTGGTCTGTTTCGCTCACATCGGCTGGATACCAAACCTGGATCTGGAAGCGACGCGCTTCGTCCTTGCTTGAATAGATTTCCTTGCGCGACATGTCAGTCAGTTCGTAAATGCGCGTGCCGACCTGGTAAGGTCCACTGGGAGAGGGTATGACTGGAACCGGCAACAGAATAGGCAGGGCTGAAGAGAGCGCGAGCAGGCTCAGGCTTAGAATGACGCGAGGCGGTCGCACTGCTGGGTCGACTCCGGATTGCGTTCTCAAAAAAGCAGGGATGCTTATCAAAAGGCTTACCCCGGCAAAGATATAAAGCGGGATCATTTGCCAGCGAATCCCCTCCACTTGCGCATGTGTCGCTATGACAACCAGCGCGAAGGCAGGCAGGATGCCGACAGCGGGCGGGCGTTTTTTACCAGTGAGCGGATAAAGCAAATAGACGACTAGAATGATGGGCGTGACGATTTCAAGTGGACGCATGTTATCCTGCCTTTAACGTTTCACTACCCAGAGCGTAGGC
>DNDO01000190.1:13718-15518 GCA_003484265.1 Anaerolineae bacterium | reverse complement strand
GTTAGAACGATGGTAACAAGGGCAAACTGCAATACAAATGTGAATAAGAACATCACAGCCATGACAATGACGTAACCTAAAATGAAATGCCCAAGCCCTTTGCGAAGGATGTTCCACCAATCCTTGAACTGAAATGCCGCGGCGAAGGAACGGTTGGTTACAACATGAGGTCCGACCGGGCTGATGATGACCCCGTATGGGATGGAGAGAATAGAAAGCACCATAATCAACCCGATGCCGATGATAAAAAATAAAACCCAGATGGGAAGGAGCGCGTCTGCGTTTTCGCTCGCCGAGATTGCCAGCCCCATCGATCCGCCAAACGTGAACATAAAAGCGAAACCCATGATAATAAAGAGCGGAATTGCCAATACCAATTGGGCTCCATACAATCGGAGACCGTCCATGAGCATCTCCGACCAGTCGCTGCCCTGCCATTCGGGCATGGATGGGCTTTTTCTTTCTTCGATGACCTGGCGCATTATCTTCGCACTATATCCTGCCAATAAGAGCATCGGGAGTATGGGAACGATGAAACCAGCCAGCGCGACCAGGCAAGCGAGAAGGAATTGTTTGCGCGACCCCGCGTCTCGCACAGGAAAAAGAAGAATATCTTGCAGGTTGTTCATGGGAGTTCCTTAGATACGTAGTGAATTGTAAGCGGGGATATTGTACATGGAAACGAACTGTACTGTAAAATACCATCGTGGTTGTATTCCCGGTCAGTATATTCCTTTCAGCGTTTCTCCTTTTTCAGATCCAGCCGATGATCGGCAAGGTTATCCTGCCGTGGTTTGGGGGCACGCCTGCGGTCTGGTCTACAGTGATGTTGTTCTTTCAAATTTTGCTGACTGGCGGTTACGCATATGCTTACTGGCTGATTGGACGCGCCAAAAAACAAACAGTCACCCACATTATCTTGATCGTATTCGCGATGATCGTTCTTGTTTTACTATCGTTCGTTTGGGCTTCGCCCATCACGCCTGATTCAACATGGAAGCCGCAAGACGTGAGCGCGCCGATATTCGACATCTTCAAACTGCTTACCGTCGCGGTTGGCTTGCCGTATTTCATCCTCGCGTCGAACGGTCCTCTCATGCAGGCGTGGTTCAGCCGCATCCACGTTGGCCGTTCCTACGCTCGTTTGTACGCCATTTCAAACGTTGGCTCCCTGCTCGGCTTGCTCGCCTATCCAGTGTTGATCGAGCCGAATTTGTCACTGCGCTTTCAAGGCTGGATGTGGAGTATCGGATTCATCATCTTTGGTTGTCTTGCCGTCTGGGTCGCAATTCAAAATGGACGTGCGGCGCCTCGTTTGATGATCGGCTCTGATTCGGTCCGATCATCAAAACCATCCTCCTCATCATTACTCGCCCTGTGGATTGTGCTCAGCGCGACCGCCTCATTATTTCTGTTGTCTGTCACGAATCAGATCTCACAGGAAGTGGCTGTCATTCCTTTCTTGTGGGTGTTGCCGCTTGCGATCTATTTATTATCTTTTATTCTATCGTTCTCAGGCGAGCGCGGATACAACCGAAAGTTTTACTCCATCCTATTTATCGTTACCACAGCATTGACGTTGTTCGTCATGCTCAATGTCACAGCCTTGCATGTGTATTGGCAGATACTGGCGTATTGTTCATTGCTATTCGCGGCGTGTATGCTCTGTCACGGAGAGTTATATCTCCTGCGTCCCGAGGCGGAACACCTGACCACTTTCTACCTAATGGTCTCCATCGGCGGTGCGGCGGGCGGACTTTTCGTCAGCCTGATCGCGCCCCTCATTTTTAACGGCTATTG
>DNDO01000190.1:13089-13584 GCA_003484265.1 Anaerolineae bacterium | reverse complement strand
GATCGCGCCTCTCATATTTAACGGCTATTGGGAGTTCTTTGTCGGTTTGGCGATGACGATTGCAATTCTCATGTCGTTGCGAGGTCAGGGAAATGTCACCATGAGCGTTACTGAAGGGTCTCTACTTTCACAAGAACGAGACTCTTCGGTAGCGGAAGAGCGCTCCCTCAGAGTGACACAACAAACTCGCTTCATCTTCTTTGTCTTCGGACTCGTCACCATCATGCTCGTACTAGTCAGTTCTTTCTTCTCCGGCGAACTCTTCGCCAAACGAAACTTCTACGGTGTGATCCGCGTCCGCGCGGATATGGTCGGTGACCCGCCGCGCCCAGCTTATCTGATGGCGCATGGCATCACTGTCCATGGATTGCAATTCATCGAAAAAGGTCGTGGTTTGCCGACAACATATTACGTCCGCGATGGGGGAGCGGGGCTGGCGATACTGAACCATCCAACGTATGGAAAGGATCAACGAGTGGGAATGTTGGGCGTGGG
>DNDO01000190.1:12087-12830 GCA_003484265.1 Anaerolineae bacterium | reverse complement strand
ATTTTTCCTTCGTCGAAGACAGTCAAGCCGATGTGACGATGGTGCTCGGCGACGCGCGTATTTCCCTCGAACGTGAACTTGCCGAATACGGCTCACAAAACTTTGATGTGCTTGTGTTGGATACCTTTAGCAGTGATTCGATCCCCGTCCATTTAGTCACGAAAGAAGCGTTTGGTTTATACCTAGAACATCTTGCCCCTGATGGGATCATCGCTGCGCACATTACGAATTTACATCTTGACCTGCAACCTGTCTTTTGGGGGCTGGCCGATTATTTTAATTTAGCGATGGTGCGTGTGGAGTACGAAGGTGATGACGACGGGGGCTACGCGTCGCATTGGGTTTTACTTGCACGCCATCCCGCGTTGTTTGATGTCTTTGCAAATCAAGAGAATATTATTGATCTTAGCGATTATTTCACTGATTTGAAATTATGGACTGATGATTACAGCAACCTGTTTCAGATTCTTAAGTGACGATCACGGTATTTAAGGGGTTGTCATCTCACTACCCTTATATCGCCACACCCAACACCGCAACATAATGCGCCCCGGCTGCAAGCATGACGAAGATGTGCCACATCTCGTGAAAGCCGAAAACGCCGGGTTTGAAATTGAATATCTTGGTGATGTATACGATCGCGCCAAGCGTATAGATTACGCCGCCAGCGACCAGCCAGCCAAAGACCCACGCTGGTAACACCGCCAGCATCTGTCCAGCTGCGCCGACAGACAGCCATCCCA
>DNDO01000190.1:0-11919 GCA_003484265.1 Anaerolineae bacterium | reverse complement strand
GAACACCCACGCGGGTAACACTGCCAGCATCTGTCCGGCTGCGCCGACGGACAGCCATCCCATCACCACATAAATCCCAGCATTCAACCAGCGCGGCGCACGGATGTAAAACACCTTCACACCGATCCCGATCAACGCCAGCGACCATATGATGCTCAACATACCCCACTTCCAAAAGCCTTCGAAGGCGTTCACGCAGAATGGTGTATACGTCCCGGCGATGAGCAGGTATATGGCAGAGTGGTCAACTTTGCGAAAGATCTCAAGCGCTTTGGCTTTCACGCGCACCATGTGATAAGTAGCGCTCGCCGAGAACATCGCGATCAGGCTCAGCCCATACACGGTTAACGAGATGATCTTGGCGGGCGTATCCCAGCCAACAATGAGCAGTGCAACCAGTCCCGCCAATGCCAACGCTGCGCCGACCCAATGGGTGAGGCTGTTTACAGGTTCACGGAGCTTATTAAGCATGTTATTTGTTCCTTTTCGATAGGTCCAAAACCAAAAGCGGTTTGTTACGATTGATCACCCAGCCAATGAATGTAACTACCAGTCCCCAGAAGAACCATGTCAGCCGGTTAACGTATTCGATGTGGTATGCAAGATTTACTTTTGCGAACATGGGTGAATTCTCAAGATATTTTACGTTCACTATCCTGGCTGGTGAGCTGAACGTCCCTGATTCGATGTAACGGTCGAAAGTAAAAGGCCATTGGTCCAGGTTGGGATAGATGGCGATCTCTTCACCGCTATCTGTATTGAAGTTAATTCTCGCTGTCCAGCAGGTTCTATTGCCATCACAATTGGAATCGTTCACTAACATACCCTTGGTTTCCCTGCCAGCCATGTCAATATATATCCCAAAGACTGTAGCGAGACAGGTCCCAAAAAGAATGAAGGTGCCTATGAGTAAAACGAGAATAGACCATTTGGATTTCTTTTTCGAAGATTCGGCGCCGGATGCTTCCATGATCGACCTCTTTATGCGTAATTTTTATTTAATATGCCACACTTTGTCATTTAACCCGCCTCATTTGCTTTGGCGGCGGATGGTTTGGCAATAATTATTATCAACGTGCCGGATTTCAGATTAAGAACTTGCGTCTCCATATCAAAATCAGATTTGATGAACGGGTCTTTTATTTTTTCCTGGATGACCTTTACCGCATCTGATGTAGCCTGCCCAGTGATCCTGAACAACCACGACAGGAATCTGTTCCCGGGCAACGCCACCGGCAGGACGATAAATCTGCCTCCGTCCGATAGGCATCGCTTCACCTCAGACAATGTCTGGGGGTCGTTAATGTATTCCGCAGGGAAGGTTGCGACGACCGTGTCAAACGACTTGTTCGCAAACGGAAGTTGTTGCCCAAGCCCGCGTATGAGACGGGCGGTATTATTCGTATTGCGTTGGGCGAGCCTGCCCATGGATGAAGATTCGTCTATCGCAATAGAGTCCAAGCCTTGGCTGAGAAGGGCGCGCTGTAAATGACCGGGTCCATGACCGATCTCGAGAATTCGCGTCCCATCGATGAAGGGTAGAACTTCCAGTATCCAGTTCTTCCAGTGACCAAACGAAACGGTTGCCGCGACGAGATCGTAAGCGAAAGCGATCTGGTGATAAAGGAAATGAAAGAAGACGTCGAGGAGTTTTCGCACAAGGAAAAGGGCTTGACCTAAGCCAAGCCCTTGTGTCGTTGGGTGTGCCTTACGCCGCCGCTTCGTCCGATTTCTTCGGCTTGCGTACCGCGTCCATTGCGCTCTTGCCGCGTTCTTTTACTTCGGTGGCAAGTTCTTCTGCGCGGGTGCGTGCTGCCTTGGTCAATTCGTCGGCGCGGGTGCGGGCGTCGGCGGCAAGTTCTTCCGCGCGAGCCAACGCTTCTTCTGCGGAATGCTGGGCCCTATCGCGCAATTCAATGGATTTATCCTTGATCAACGCGCGGGTTTCTTCCCCGGATTGCGGGGCAAAGAGCAGGGCTACGACGGCGCCTGTAAGACCTCCAACAATGAAGCCTACCAGGAATGCGCCAAATTCATCTCTATCTGACATGTTAACCTCCTTTAGGTTAATGATTTATCTATTTTCGTCCTGAGCGTTCTTCGTCGCCGAAGTAAGGTGTCAAGGTAGTACTTTCGACATACGATTCACTCCGCTCAGCGCGGATTACATTATTTTTTCTTTATTCCCATTAATTCTAACATGCGGTACAAACCCGCAAGGTAGCCGTTCAATTTGATGACAGGTTCTACAACGTTTTCACCCAAAAACTCGGCTGTGCCGCGCAATGTGTTGACCGTTTCATTGGTCGCCTTTAGGATCGGGCGTACTTCATTTTGGATCAGGTTGATCAGGCTTGCCAGTTGCACGACCAGTACGATCAACGCGACACCGATGATCAGCGACTCGAGCGCCACGACGATGATAAAAACATCGCGGATCTTATCGGTCGGAGTGGCGGGTTGGAGCAGGAAATAAATCGCCGCACCGAGTGACGCCAGTAGAACGATTGCGCCGATTACGATCCCCGCAGTGATGCGCTTCAATTGTTTCTGTTGGGCGATCTCTTCGGCGGTCAATCTCGGTTTTGGTTCGTGGTCTGTGTGCAATGAAGACATAAATTGATTATATCATTCCCAGCAATTTCATCTCGTGGCGGATTGTCTCCACCCAGCCTTCACTCACCGGGCGGGGGTTGTATCCCAGTTCGCGCTTTGCCTTGCTGTTGTCTCCGAGATAGGTCACGCCGGCGACGATTCGCAATGCCTCGGAGGAATAAACCTCCGGAAGGAGTGACTCAAATGGTTTGACAAGTACCGATAAGATCGCCATGAATTTCGGTGAAACCGGGGATGGCGCTTTTTTACCGCTGGTTTTGCTGGCGAGCAGATAGGCATCGTATATCTTATAGCGTTCGCCGCAAATGAAGTAATTTTCACCTGGTTTGCCTTTTTCCATAGCAAGTATATGACCGTCTGCGACGTCATCCACATGCGCCCATGTGAGTTCAGTCTCGAGGGGAAGCATCGGGAGTTGTCCTTTGAGATGGCTAATAACCGTCTCGCGAATGGATGAAGTGTCGCCGGGTCCATAGATCAAGCCGGGTTGCACGATCACAAGCGGCAGTCCCCTGGCGATGAACTCTTTTGCGACTTCATGTGCAACAGCTTTTGAGCGGTCATATTCACTCAGGTGTTTTCCGGTATAGTGGTAGGTTTCGTCCACTACCTTGCCTTTGGTGTCCGAGTTTACAGCGAGTGTACTGGTGTATACGCCTTTTTTGATCTTCAATTCCTGCATCAATTCAAGGACATTACGCGTACCTTGAATATTGACCTTCTCTCCACCGCTCTTATCGCGTGTGCCGATCTTGTACCAGCCGGCAACGTGAAACACACCGTCCACGCCTGTCATCGCTTCGCGCATGGACTCTTTGTCTGTTACATCACCTTCGAATAGTCTTACACCAAGTGACTGTAATGCAGACGCCTTATCTAATGAGCGCACCGAAGCATGGACCTTGTGCCCGGCGTTGATCAATTTTTTCGCGACCTCGCCCCCGACAAAACCTGTCGCCCCTGTAATAAAGTATTTCACCTGATGTCTCCTCCAACCTATTCTTGACTTTGCCTATAATATGGATTATTATACCATAACAACCGACCGTTCGGTAGGGAGCATCCATGACCAGAGAAGACATCCTAGAAGCCGCCGCACAAGTATTTCGCCAGAAGGGATTTCACGGCGCATCCATGAACGACATTGCCGGCGCAGTAAATTTACAAAAGGCGAGTCTGTACCATCACGTCTCTTCCAAACAGGAGATTTTGCTCGAAATACTGGACCGAGCGCTTCAATTGCTCCTTGAAAGAATTTCCAGGATAACAGATCAAAACATTTCAGCCGATAAAAAATTACGCCTGATGATCCGCGAGTACTTGCAAATCCTTGTGGAAAACATTGACCTCGCCGCGGTATTGCTTTTTGAACACAAGGCGTTGGAGCACCGCCAGCATGCACGTCACATTCCCAACCGAGATAAATTTGAATCCCTATGGAAGGATGTCCTTGCAGAAGGGGTTCGCTCGAATATATTTATATGCGACGATCCGGGACTGACGACCCGTGCCATGCTCGGAATCATGAATTGGACGATAACCTGGTACAACCCCAAAGGCGAGAAGAATATTGATGAGATCGCCGATCAATATTCCAGCCTGTTATTGACGGGATTGCTGAAATAATGTCAGGTCCCGCAGCATATGCCAGGTTTGAATCCGTCAACGGGGCAGTGATACATCGTCTCCCGCTGGAAGCCTTCCCGAATTTCTGGGTATATGCATATCTCGTGTTAAAGGATGAATGTCGCATCCTTATCGATTGCGGGTCTGGAACGGATCCATCGCACGAAAATCTGTTGTCTGGTTTGCAGCGAGCCGGTCTGGCAACATCAGATCTGACTCACATCCTCCTGACCCACGCTCATATTGATCACTACGGCGGACTATCTCAACTTAAGCCTCTAACGGATGCGAAGATCGGATGCCATGAACTTGATGTTCCAACGATCTCAGATCACAACGAAAAATTAGACTCAATGGCAATGAGACATGCTTCATTCTTAATTGAAGCTGGTCTCGATCAAGAGACAGTTGATGCGCTCCTCGGCATTTATCGTTTCACAAAGTCCTTCTATCGCTCGGTTCCGGTGGACATGACCTACGAAGCGCACGAACTGCAGATCGGTCCGCTTGAAATGATCCATTTGCCCGGTCATTGCGCGGGTCACGTTGCAATGAGACTTGACGACATTATTTTCTGCGGCGACATGGTTGTCGAAGGTGTTACGCCGCATCTATTCCCTAGATCGATCAGTCCATATAACGGGCTGGATCATTACCTGGCGTCTCTTGAAAAATTACAAATTTGGTCACATGGCTCCCGCCTCATTCTAAGTGGGCACGATGACATTAAAACTGATCTCTCCACCAGCATTGAAGCCTCACATCAAAATATTATCCACCGGATGAGCAAAGCGGTCGAAGCTTTACATGTTCCGCTCACCATCGCTGAAGTCTGCACAGCAGTCTATGGCGAAACCGATGGATACCAAAAACTTCTCGTCATCGAAAAGACGGGCGCATATATCGAATACTTTGATAAACACGGCATGATCGAAGTCGTCAGCGACGCTGGAATTAAAAAATATCGCAGACTGGGCGGGATCCCTGATGATGGGATTTTGTCGAAGCTTAAGTACACCGTGATTGAGTAGTTCCGAGTGATCACGAGGGACATATCGAAACCAGCGGAAAAAGATTGAAAGGATTTTTGTTATGTACTCATTCGACCCAACGGAAGAACAGCAAATGCTGATAGACGCTGTCAATAAATTTGCCGTTAACGATCTGCGTTCTGCCGCGCACGAAGCCGAGGAAGGTCGCGTCCTTCCCAAGAAGCTTATCAACAAAGGATGGGAGCTCGGCTTGTTGCAAGCATCCATCCCAGAAACCTACGGCGGATTTGGTGAACGAAGCGCGGTCACTGGCGTACTGGCGCTCGAAGAGATGGCATTTGGCGACCTGGCTGGCACGTTGGCTGTTACAACGCCCAGTCTCTTTGCAATGCCGATACTCATCGCAGGCACGGAAGACCAAAAACAAGCATATCTCTCGAAGATCATCGAAGGCGAATGGGTTCCATTTACCGCTGCGCTTATCGAATATGCTTTCGATTTCGACCCGAACGAACTGAAAACAACCGCAACCCTGGAAGGTAAAGATTACATTCTTAACGGCGAGAAGGCTTTTGTCCCGTTCGCGAATGAGGCGGAAATGATTCTCGTGTATGCAAACCTTGGTGGTCAGACGCAAGCCTTTATCTTACCGAAGGGTGCTGCAGGATTGACTGTCAGTGATGAGCGCGAAAAATTGATGGGCCTGAATGCGCTTCCAATGTATCGCGTCAAATTTGATGGGGTGAAAGTGCCCGTATCAAATCGCCTCGGCGGCGTTCAAGGCATGGACTTTGAACAAGTTCTCGCTTCGATGCGCATTGCCGCCGCCTCGGCCGCTGTCGGTGTGGCGAATGCCGCGTTTGAATACAGCAAGGACTATGCCAAAGAACGAGAGGTGTTCGGTGTGAAAGTCGCACAGAAACAAGCCATCGCTTTCATGCTCGCCGAAATGCGGACCGAGATCGAGGCAACCCGCCTATTGACATGGGAAGCCGCGTGGAAAATTGACCGGGGGCGTGAAGACGCATCCAACGATGCCTATCTTGCCTACACAGGCGCGATGGATATGGTAATGATGGTCACTGACCGCGCCGTACAGATCCTTGGCGGGCATGGATATATCCGGGAGCATCCTGTGGAGATGTGGATGCGGAATGGACGAGGATTCGCTGCCTTTACCGGGCTCGCGATAGTATAGGAGTAAGAAATGCCAATTGAATTTGAAGCGCCGAAACCAATAACCCAGGCTCAGTTTGTCCTCAAAACCGTAGCTGATGAGATGATGAGACCAAAGTCGCGTTATTTTGATGAACATGAACATGAAATCCCCTGGGACTATATCGAGTTCATGCATTCAGCCATGAAAGCCATGGGGGGCAGTGCATTGGCTCCGCGTGAAGGCAGTAATGGAAGCGAGGAAAGTGATAATGATAAACGCCCGCCAATTGGATATCAGTTGATCGCAGCACAATTGGAGGCGTTGTCCTGGGGCGACGTTGGAATGTATCATTGTCTTCCGGGCGGTGGACTTGGCGCGGCGGCGGTCTATTCGGCAGGGACTCCTGAACAACGCGCTAAATTTCTTGCACGTTTCAATGAAGACAAGCCGACGTTCGCCGCAATGTGCATCACCGAGGCGGGCGCAGGCTCGGATAATTCAGCCATCCGCACACGGGCCGTATTGGATGAAAAGACCAACGAGTGGATCATCAACGGCGAGAAGATATTTGTCACTGGCGGCGATAAATCGTTTACCGAATATGAAAAACTCGGCAAGGGGTTTATCGTGGTCTGGGCATCCATTGACCCGGCTGCAAAACGCGCCGGTATGCGGGCATTCGTCGTCGAGGGTGGCACACCCGGTGTGAAGGTCACGAAACTTGAGAACAAGATGGGGATCCGTGTAAGTGATACCGCCGCAATCTCACTTGTGGATGCGCGCGTGCCTTTTGAAAATATTCTCGGCAGCCCCACTGTCGAAACGAACACGGCCGGTTTCAAGAAAGCCATGGCAACTTTCGACGCGACAAGACCCCTTGTCGCGGCAACAGGTGTCGGCGTGGCGCGAGCGGCTCTCGAATTCCTGAAAGAGAAACTTGTGGAGAAAGGTGTCCAGATAAGATATGGGCTGCCTCGCCAGAAATTGACCAACATCGAACGCGAAGTGATCGACATGGATGTAATGCTCAAGTCTGCATGGCTGATGGTCATCAAGGCGGTGTGGATGGCGGATAACAAAATACCTAACGCGCTAGAATCATCGATGAGCAAAGTGAAAGCGGGCGATGTTTCTACAAAGGTCACACAAAAGGTCGTTGAGATTTTGGGACCGCTTGGATACAGCCGAGAGTTTCTTGCCGAGAAGTGGTTCCGCGATGCGAAGATCACCGATATTTATGAGGGGACTGGGCAGATCAATCGGTTGGTAGTCGCGAGGAATATTCTGGGTTATAGCGGTAAGGATTTGAGATAGATATTTACGATCGTTGAGTGGACCGTGAAAGCCATCATATCGAAACCACCATCTAATAACTGAAAAAAGTTTTACTTACTGGTGACCTGGATACGACCTTCGAAAAGAGCACTTAGGGATACTCGATCACCGAGGAGAACTGATTGATATGAAATATCAAGTACAAAAAGCAGTCGTCATCGGCGCAGGGACAATGGGCGCCGCAATTGCGGCACATCTCGCGAACGCGGGCATGCCTGTCACATTGCTGGATATTCCCGCGAAAGATGGCAATAAGAATAATATCGTCAACGCTGGTTGGGACGCCTGCCTGAAAGCCAGACCTGCCAACCTGATGTCTACCGAGTTGAAGACGTTGGTCACGCTTGGAAACCTCGATGATGATTTTGGCGCAGTTGCGGAAGCGGATTGGATCATCGAAGCGATTGTCGAGAATCTCAAGGTCAAACAGGAACTAATGGCGCGTATTGACGAAGTACGCAAGCCGAATGGAATCGTTTCAACGAATACTTCAGGAATACCTGTCCATGACATTGCAGTAGGGCGCTCTAAGGAGTTCAAGAAGCATTTTCTCGGGACTCATTTTTTCAATCCTCCGCGCTATTTGAAGTTGTTGGAGATCATCCCGACCAGAGACACGTCAAAAGATGTGGTTGGGTTCATCACTCACTTTGGCGGGTATCGATTGGGAAAGGGCATCGTCCTTTGTAAAGACACGCCCAACTTCATCGGGAACCGCATCGCATTTGGCACAGGCGCGTTCGGCTTGGATTTCATTTTGAAGGACGGTTACACCGTGGATGAAGTGGATGCGATCACAGGTCCTTTGATGGGGCGACCAAAGACAGCTACTTTCCGCTTAATGGATTTGGTAGGTATTGATGTGTGGGATCATGTCGGGCGTAATCTTGCGCCGTTGATTCCACATGATAAATTGGGACAGAAATACCTGCGAGCCGAAGCTCCGAACAAGTTGATCTCGACGCTGATCGAGCGTAAGTGGCTGGGTAATAAAACGAAGGTCGGTTTTTATAAAGAAGTGCTCGATGCGAATGGTAAAAAAGAGTTCTGGTCTCTTGACTTGAAAACGCTGGAACATACCGCACCGACCAAGCCGCGTTTCGACTCGGTCAAGGCGGCGAAAGATGTCGAAGATTTGGGAGGCAGGCTCAAAGCCATGTTGGAAGCGGACGATAAGGCGGCTGACCTCGTCAAAACCTTGACGTATCAAGGCTTCCAGTACGCATCTTCTATCATCCCAGAGGTTGCGGATACGCCCAAGCCGATAGACGACGCTGTCCGGTGGGGATTTATGCATGAGGCAGGTCCGTTCGAGACGTGGGACATGCTCGGCGTGAAAGAGACGGTGAAAACGATGAAAGCCGCAGGGTATCCCGCCGAGAAGTGGGTCAATGAGATGCTTAAGGCTGGCGTCGAGTCGTTTTACCAATATAAGAACAGCGAGAAGGTCGGCGTGTATGATGTTTTAAAGAAAAAATATGTAAGACTCAAACGCGCTGAGGGCATAGTGATTCTCAAGCAACAAAAGATCGTGGCACAAAACGCAGGTGCGACACTGCGCGATATCGGCGATGGCATTGCGTGCCTTGAGTTTCACACGAAGATGAATTCGCTTGATGAAGACATCATGAACCTGACGACCGAGACCTTTGAACATCTTGAGAATTTTGACGGACTTGTGATCGGCAACGAAGGCGAGAACTTCAGCGCTGGCGCGAACTTGTTCATGATGGTGGTAGGTGCACAGCAGGGTATGTGGGATATGCTCGACGGCGCAGTGCGCAAGTTGCAGGATATGAACATGCGTATGCGTTATTCGACTAAACCTGTCGTCGTGGCGACATCTGGCTTGACACTCGGTGGGGGATGCGAGATCACAATGCATGCTTCGCGCGTGGTTGCCTCGGCTGAAACCTATATCGGACTCGTTGAACTCGGAGTCGGTGTCATCCCTGCGGGCGCGGGCACGAAAGAGATGCTGCGCCGCATTGTGAACCCTGTCATGCGAATCGAAAATGCTGAAGCGCTGCCTGCATTGCAAAAGGCATTTTTACA
The DNA here is from genome assembly GCA_003484265.1 of Anaerolineae bacterium. Classification (GTDB taxonomy): domain Bacteria; phylum Chloroflexota; class Anaerolineae; order Anaerolineales; family Villigracilaceae; genus Defluviilinea. The sequence goes on along the minus strand of DNDO01000190.1, from coordinate 2,136 downwards.
AATGGGCCAGGCGAAGGTTGCCACCAGCGCAGAGGAAGCGCGCGGTATGAATTTCCTGAATCCACAGGACCGCATCGTGATGAACCGCTCGCATCTGCTTGCCGAAGCGAAGAAAGAAGCCCTGCATATGGTCGCAGCGGGATATAAGCCTCCACCGCCGGAACCCATCTACGCCGCAGGACGAGATGCGCTTGCCGCTCTCCGCATTGGCGCATGGATGTTCAAGGAAGGTCACCATATAACGGAATACGATCATCACGTTGCGGGCAAGCTCGCTTACGTGATGTGCGGCGGCGAACTCACGCATCCACAGTGGGTGACCGAACAATATATTCTCGATCTCGAACGCGAGGCCATTCTCTCGCTGTTCGGCGAAGAAAAAACGCAGGCGCGTATGTGGTCTATTTTACAGACGGGTAAGCCTCTTAGGAATTAACCCATAATCACCGCCTATCTCCGCGAAATATTCGCGAGGATAAGTTGCGATTAGTGGGAAAGGAGATATTATGAAAGACGCAGTTATTGTTTCTGCTGTAAGGACACCGGTGGGCAAAGCTAAACGCGGAGGACTAACCACGGTTCGCCCCGACGAAATGTCTGCTGCTGTTATCCAAGCCTTGCTCAAACGGACGCCGAATCTCGACCCCGCTGAAATCGAAGACGTGGTCATCGGCTGTGCCTTCCCCGAGGGCGAACAGGGGCTCAACATGGCACGTATGGTGGCATTAAGAGCGGGCCTGCCTGACTCTGTCCCCGCTGAAACGATCAACCGATACTGTGCCTCAGGCGTTCAGTCCATTGCGCATGTGGCACAGGCGATTCGAACCGGTCAGATAGAAATCGGCATAGCAGGCGGCGCGGAGTCGATGACGATGATCCCAATGACGGGATTCAAGTTTTCGCCAAATCCATATTTCGCACAGGACTTGCCTCACTATTACACCAACATGGGACTCACCGCTGAGAATGTAGCAATGAAGTACAACATCAGCCGTGAAGACCAGGATGAGTTTTCCTTGAAGAGCAACCAAAAAGCGACTCATGCGGTGACATCTGGATTATTCGACCCCGAACTTGTGCCGATCGAAGTGGAAGTTACAAAGCTCAACGGCAACGAGAAACCGGTCAAGAAGAATTTCACTGTGAGCCGTGACGAAGGTCCGCGTGCGGATACGAACATGGAAGCGTTGTCCAAACTCAAACCTGCCTTCAAGGATGGAGGCGTTGTGACCGCGGGCAATTCATCCCAGATGTCCGATGGCGCGGCAGGCACGGTAGTCATGTCTGCTGAGAGGGCTTCTTCACTTGGGTTGACTCCGCTGGCGCGGTTTGTCTCATATGCTGTTGGAGGTGTCGCGCCTGAATTGATGGGGATCGGTCCCATTGTTGCCATACCGAAAGCGCTAAAAGTTGCAGGTCTTTCTCTGGAAGATATTGACCTGATCGAATTGAACGAAGCTTTCGCCGCACAGTCGCTGGCAGTGATCCGCACATTGGAAATTGATGATGGCAAAGTCAACGTCAATGGCGGTGCGATAGCCCTGGGGCATCCGCTTGGGTGCACCGGCGCCAAGCTGACCACGCAGCTCATCTACGAAATGGGACGCCGTAAATCAAAATACGGCATGGTCACCATGTGCATCGGTGGTGGCATGGGCGCCGCGGCGATTTTTGAAAATTTACAAAACTAGAAAACCAATTAGACTAGGAGATTAAAGAATGCCCCTCACAGTATCACAACTTATGGAAAAAATGCCCGGCGCGTTCCTTCCTGAAAAGGCGCAGGGAATAAACGCTGTTGTGCATTTCAAGTTCACGGGTGAAGAATCAGGCGAGTGGAATGCGAAGATCGCAGACGGAAAATGCGATGTTGCGGCAGGCGCGCCAGCCGACCCTGCCTCCATGACCCTCACCGCAGACTCGAATGATTACGTCAAGATATTTACCGGCGAACTGGATGGAATGTCCGCATTCATGCAGGGAAAGATCAAACTTGGTGGAGACTTGAACCTGGCGATGAAGTTAATGCAGATGTTCAAGATCAAGTAAATGGACGGATCAATAACGACTTCCCTTGAAGTCGTTATTGATCCATTTGCGAATTACCCAAACAGTGAGCTGTCATCTTTATCTGCC
>DNDO01000076.1:34861-35611 GCA_003484265.1 Anaerolineae bacterium | reverse complement strand
TGGATTGTTGATAACGACCGCAAGATATACTTTCCACGTGAAGCGCTTCCCATTGCGGGTTTGATTGCGCGGCTTGCAGACTTTGGAATTTCGTTCATCCTCTTGTTCGTTCTGGTTATTATTTTCGGGTTGCCAGTCTCGCCCATTGGACTTCTCTATTTGCCGCTCATTCTCCTCATCCAACTCGCGCTCATTCTTGGACTTGGAATTGGTGCGGCCGCCCTGAACGTTTTCTACCGTGACGTGGACCCACTGCTCAAACTTGTGACACAGATCTGGTTCTATGCATCACCGATCCTATATCCGATTTCATTTGTCCCAGAGAAGTGGCAGTGGTTATACTTCCTCAATCCCATGTCGGGCATCATTGCGGCATACCGTGATGTGTTGATCTACAATACTGTGCCGGGTGATTATTTGGTTCCAGCCGCCATCATTTCTTTTTTGTTGTTGTTGGTTGGTTATTGGTTTTTCAAACGAGTCGAATTCCAATTCGCGGATATTGTATAGGTAATAATACCGAATGAGGAATCCAAAAGTAAGTGTTATCATCCCGACGTATAATGCTGAAGCGTTTTTAACCGAAACGATTGAAAGTGTTCTTGGTCAGATATATGCTAATTTTGAGTTAATCGTTGTTGACGATGCATCTACTGATAAGACTGGTACCATAGTACGGAAGTTTGATGATCCCCGTATAAAATTCATTGAGCATGAGAGAAATCTTGGGGCCGATGTTGCCAGACATAC
>DNDO01000076.1:25564-34549 GCA_003484265.1 Anaerolineae bacterium | reverse complement strand
GGTCGCTTCGAATTGAACTATTCATCAAATACAATTCGTGATCTATGGCGACCACCCCATCCGATTTCACTGGCGGATCTCGTGCTTTGGTTTCCTCTGGCGCCGAGCGATGCGTTTTTCAGACGAAAATGGGCTCTACAGCTGAAACTTCTAGAAGGCGTTCGTGGTTCAGAAATTTCTGATTTTGGCTCCCTGTTCCTTTCGGGATGTAAATTTTCGTTTGTAGGTCAAGCCCTCAATTATCGCCGGTATCATTCAGGCCGGGTCGTAGGTGATATAGCTGCTGCTTGTCGATCTGAATTGGATTGTCAAATCAAGGTCTTTGAAGATCCTCGTTGTCACACGGATGTATTAAGCTTACGTGACATAGCTCATATGAATGTTTATATCTATTGGAGCTATATGGCATTTGCCCAGAACGAAACTGTTCTGGGTCAGGAATTTATTCGTGAGGCTGTTCGATTGAAGCCTTCCATCATTGAAGGAATGCCATGTGAATTGATGACAAGCTTTCTTATTAACTGTATCGATGATGAAAATCTAAATCACGAAACTCAACTGCAAAGTGTATTAGACCAACTTCCTCCAGAATTAGACTGGCTGTTTGACCAGTATAGTTGGGCTGTAATGCAAGGGTACCTGTTGAAGGGCACGCGGGCATTGATTTGGGATCGCCCAGACAACGGGCGAGATTATTTTGAGCGGGCAGTCATGCTGAATGCCCAAGTTGATGACTACTTCCTGGGTATATTGACGGACAAGTTGTTGGATTATGAGGCTGAATTTGGTATCGAGGCTGCTGAGGATATTCATCAAAGTTTGGGCCCATATCTCAAAAAAGTGGATAAAAAAAACAGCATCCCTCGATTGCAGAGTTCATTAATGATCAACCGAGCTTTCCAGAGTTATCATGCTGGTGATTATGCTCGAGTACCAATGACGATTTTACCTGCTATTGTAAGAAACCCTAAATATCTTGCCAATCGTGGTGTGTTGTCTATTTTATTTCACTCGGTGTTGTACTCATGGACCAGGCTGCGATCAACAAGTCACTAAACCTGAAAAATTAAGTCAAGTTCAAAGGAGGAGTTAATGAAGAATGTGGCTATTATTCAATCCAACTACATCCCCTGGAAAGGATATTTTGATATTATCAACGATGTTGATGTGTTCATTCTTGATGACAACGTGCAATACAACAAGCATAACTGGCGTAATCGCAATAAAATAAAGACCCCAAATGGGCTGCATTGGCTAACTGTTCCTGTTGGTGGCAACAGTCACAAATTAATATGTGATGTAGAAATTAAGGATAGATTTTGGGCTAAAAAGCACTGGAAACAAATAAAACAAAACTACTCAAAAGCTCATTACTTCAAGACCTTTGAGAGCTTCTTTGAATATGTATACCTAGAAAAAGAATGGAATAATTTGTCTGCATTAAATCATTTTCTAATAAAGACGATAGCCAAAGAATTTCTTGGAATTACGACCGAGTTTGAAGACTCTCGTAAGTATCATGTTACTGGAGCAAATCTCGATAGCCTAATGGATTTACTTGAGCAAGCGGATGCTGATCTCTATGTTTCAGGTCCTTCTGCGCAGAGTTATATTGATGAACAACGCTTTATCGATTGCGGGATCGAACTGGTTTATAAGGATTATTCTGGTTATCCGGAATATCCTCAACGATTTCCTCCCTTTGAGCATCAAGTGTCGATCTTGGATTTGCTTTTCAACTGTGGACCCGATGCGCCGTATTATATTTGGGGTTGGCGTGAATAAGATCGGCGTCTAAGACACGATATTATTCTTGAGCATATTAACACCAATGAAACATTCATTAGTCAGCGTCATCATCCCAGCATATAACCAGGCTGAATTCCTGGCTGCAGCCGTACAAAGTGTCCTCAATCAAACATATCAGAACTTTGAGATCATTGTTGTAAATGATGCATCCACCGATGATACCAATGCGGTTATGGCGCAATTCACCGATCCACGATTGAAATATATTGTGCATGAGAAGAACTTGCGGCTATCTGCGACTCGAAATACTGGAATTAAAGCATCGAGTGGGGAGGTCATTTTTCTATTGGATGCAGACGATCTATTTCATCCTGAAAAAATTCAAGCTCATGTAGAATTTCTTGAGAAGCATCCTGAAATTGGGGTTTCCTATAATGCGCGTTTTGAATTAAATCATTCTTCCCACACAGTGCGCGAGATGTGGCGGCCTCCTCTTATTGTAGGGCTGAGGGATTTCATCCTTGGATTTCCCTTTTCCCCTAGCGATACAGTTGTTAGGCGGGAGTGGGCATTTAAAGTGGGCCTTTTTGATCCCGAGGTGGGAACTGCTGAAGATACCGATTTTCCATGTAGGCTCGCTTTGGCAGGTTGCCAATTCGCAGGGATCGATCAAGCGCTGAATTATCGACGTTTCCATTCAAGTAGAGGGCGCAAGAACCTGCCAGGTCGAATTAATGATGTGAAACGCGTGCAGGAAGCAGTATTTGCCAACCCTCATTGCCCTGAAGATGTCCGAGAAATGGGACCGATGGCAATCAGGCATCATCTCATTGTGATCGTTTCACTCGCTTTGATACAAAATGAGACCGGCCTTGCTCGGAAATATATCCATGAACTTGTCGAGCTGGCCCCATCAGTTCTTGATGGGAACCTATGTGAATTGGTTGAATTTCTATTGTCAGAAAGTATTGCTGATGAGAGTGTCGATCACGAAGAACTGTTACAAAAAATATTCACCCAATTACCACAGGAATTGAGTTGGTTAACGTCTCAATATGAAAAAGCGGTAAACAATGGTTATCTTTGGAAAGGCATCCGCGCCATCATGTGGAACAGACCAGATGATGGACATGCTCACTTTACACAAGCGAAAACTCGAATTGCGCATATGGACGATTTGTTATTGAAGCATACTACATATCATTTACTGGGTTATGAAAACGAGTTCGGAGTTGACGCAGTAATGGATGTTATTTCAAAACTGGTTCCTTACATCAATCAGGTAACAAAGAACGGGGGCAATGAACTCCACGGGTCGTATCTTGTCAACCGCGCATTTGAGAACTATCGAGCGGGTGAATATAAGGGCGTTCTCTCTAAAGTTCCCAGTGCATGGCGAATCGCCCCAAAATTTCTAATTAATCGCGGTGTTCTAACCATATTCATCCGCTCGATGCTAAAGGCGGGTATATGAGAATTTGTATGATCTCCTACGACATGCAGGAGTTTGGTGGCTTGGAAGAATATGCGGTTAATCTGGCAATCGGGCTAAAGCAACAAGGACATGAAGTCAGTTATATGTCTGCTGCGTGGGTGGAGCCTGATAATCAATACGCAGTAAGACTTAAGGCGTCGAATATCTATCTGGTTCAACCACCTAAATGTATATCCATGCCTGCATCGGATTGGGATACAAAAGAACGCATCTTACGCAGCATGATGCTGGTACTTGGTCCATTAACATTTTCCTTGGGTATAGGAATGTCAATGCTCAAGAGACGTCCCTTTCAACAGGCATGGACCAGCGCCCACAACTGGCTCAAGGGAAAATTGATGGACCGTTTCATCGGCCCCGATTACCGCAAGTCTATCGGGCGATTTCTGTTGAATTGGTGGAATCTCCGCTGGCGCCCCGATATTATCCACATTCAAGGCTATACAACCACCTTATTGTTCGTTATTGATTGGGCGAACATCAAGAAAGTTCCTGTAGTTTATGAGGAACATCAAACACCTGATCCACAGTTCAATTGGTGGAAAGGTTTTGAAGCCACGATCAACAAAGCAGACCGTGTAATCGCCGTCTCGGAAAAAAGTGCACAAGGATTGCGGGAAGTGTGTAAAGTTACACGTCCTATTGTCGTCCGAAATCCATTATTGCCTGATCCGTATGGGCCTGGTTGGATCAAGGAAGAAAATAAAAAAGACCGAGGGGCATTTACCATTTCAACAGTTGCCCGTTTATATGTAACCAAGGGGCTTACCTATCTATTGGACACAGCAGCTTTGGTGAAAAAAACTCACCCGAGCGTAGAATTTAGAGTGTATGGTGAAGGGGAACTTCGTGGTGAACTTCTGGCTAAAGCCAGGGATCTTGGGCTTGATGGAGAAAGGATATTTGCCGGGGCGTTTAAAGATCGAGATGAACTTACCCGTATACTGACAGGGACAGATATATTCCTTTTGTCGTCCATTCTCGAGGGGCAGCCGCTGGCGATCGTCGAAGCCATGGCTCATGGATGCCCGATCGTATCCACAGCGGTGGGCGGCGTTCCGGAATTGATAACAGATGGGGTCAATGGTTTGTTATGTCCGCCAGAAGATCCTCAATGTTTGGCTGATAAGATTAATATCTTGATCGGTGACGATAAACTACGCCAACAGTTGAGCAGCGCCGCACGCGGTTTTTATGAGAGCAGCCCATTTCAACCGAAGGGGCTTGCAAGTCATTTTATTTCAGTTTATGGGGATGTGATCGAAGAGAGAAAAATGCTTGTGAGGTCGAACCAATGAGCGGTCCGGAAATTGAAGCGATGTTTTCCCATCCCCTGAAAATTGCGCATTGCCTGCCCGATCAAGGTTGGGTCGAAGAGATGCGTGATGATCCCAAAGATGCAGCGCATATTCAACAAAAGTATATTGCAGAGGGATTGCGGGAACGCCGCCATTCGATAGCCTATGTTGCACCTTTGGGACTGGATCAAATGGCACTCACCGTAGACGGAGCCGAAACCGTTCTTGCACCGCAAACATGGACAATGAGTTGGTGGTTTTCGTTGCTAAGCAAGATTATTTGGAAAATCCAGCAGGTATTACACATACCTTACCTGAATTATTTTTCAAATATTCATTATTCAAACGCATGTCTGCAAATATTGGCAGGCTATGATATTGCCTTTGAACGCAACAGCTTATACAACAACGGTGTGGCGATGGCTTGTAAAAAATTGGGACTGCCGTATGTTATGTTCTTCGATGCAGATCAGCTTGCCGAACTGGAATTCATGGGTGTTCCGCTTCCTGGTCTTTTGCGCTGGCGTGCGAGAAATTTGCTTCGCTATAATTTGAAAGCGGCCAGGCGGATCATTTGTGTTTCGGAAATCGCCAAAAAACATTTAATGATGAATTGGAATGTTCCACCTGACAAGCTGGTAATTCTATCCAATGCGGTGAATGTGCAACGCTTTAGCCCAAACCCAGACCTGGGCGCTCAAACCCGAGCCTCTCTTCAATTGGAAGAGAATCCGCTTGTAGTATTTGTGGGAAGCTTTTACAAGTGGCACGATGTTGTTACGTTGTTGAATGCGTTTGCTGTTGTTTTGAAGACACATGCCAACGCGCGCTTAATGCTTGTAGGAGATGGAACGGAACGCAAAAAGATGATCGACCTTTCGATGGAGATGGGGATCGATCACGCTGTACAATTTACAGGATTTGTAACCCATAAAGGGATCTCGCGCTATGTCAACGCGGCCGATATTGCAGTTGTCCCTGTGCCCAAAATGAAAAAGGAAATGTGGCATTCTCCAATGAAACTTTTTGAATATATGGCTTCGGGCAAGGCGATTGCAGCCACTGCCATGGGGCAGATCAAGGATGTAATACGAGATGGCGATAACGGGTTGCTTGTCCCTGCGGGAGATGATGAGGCGTTGGCGGACGCGATTATCAGCCTGATAGAAGATGTTCCTTTGCGAACACGGCTGGGTGAACAAGCAAGAATAGATGCGGTTAAGAATCACTCTTGGGAGCAGTATCTGCACAGTATTGAAAATGTATTTATAGATGCAACTACTTTGGTTGGTGAAATTAACTTAAACATGAGTCCTGAATATGAATGACACTTTTTCACACAAGAAGCTTCGGATCGCCTTTTGTCCGCCCGAATTGCAGCCATTACAACTGGCAATGCGCGGCGAGCCAACCAATGCTACATACTTGCTGCAAAGCCATATAGCAACCCGGTTGATTTCCCGAGGTCATGAACTTTCTTATATAGCGGAGCGGGATCTTGGAGATAATGTCTTTACAAAGGATTTGGAAAATCCCAAATCGGCACCGTTGACCTGGTCGGATGGTTTGCCTTTCAGGATGCTTCAAAAACTGACCTGGCGGGTACAGCAACTTTTCAGAGTTCCTTACCTGAACATATTTACCAATCTTCGGCTTTATGATGCATGCCTTCGTTGCCTGCCTGGCCATGATGTGATCTATGAACGTAACGGGCTTTTCCGTAACGGCATTGCCATTGCTTGCAGAAAGTTAAAGATACCCTATGTGCTTTTTGTGGAGGCGGATGAAATATTGGAGCACGATTACATGGAAGAGCCGCTAACGGGGTTGTTACGAAGAAGCGCTGGCAGACAGTTTCGCTATAACCTGAAAACAGCCGATAGAGTTGTTTGTGTTTCCAATCAATTGAAATCTCACCTTGTTGAAAAGTGGAGAATAAATGCTCAAAAGATAGTAGTTCTTCCCAATGGCGTAGATGTAGAACAGTTTCAACCGGATTTTGAAGTAATCAGACAGGTGCGCAAATCATTAAGTATGGAAGATAACCCCCTGGTATTATTTGTTGGAAATTTTTATGAATGGCATGATGTTGGAACCTTGCTGGAATCGTTTCCACAGGTTTTGTATGTTTACCCTCAAGCGCGTCTCATCCTGGTTGGAGATGGGACATTACGTGAAAGTATGGAGCAGCTTTCGATCGATCTGGGCGTATCACATGCTGTGCATTTTACAGGTTTAATTCCCCATGTTGAAGTACCTCAATATATGGCATCTGCTGATGTTGCTGTCGTGCCATACCCAAAATTGGATCATAGAAATTGGCTTTCTCCGTTGAAACTTTTTGAGTATATGGCGTCAGCCAAGGCGATTGTCGCTTCAGAAGTTGGGCAGGTTAAAGATATCATTCAGCACGAAACCAATGGAATTCTGGTTTCCGCTGATGATGTTCAAGAGATGTCCGAAGCAATCCTGCGATTAATAGAAGATGATGATTTGCGTGTACGGTTGGGTCAACAGGCGAGGGATGATGCTGTACGAAAGCATTCGTGGGAACAATATATCTCACGCCTTGAGAAAGTGTTTCGCGATGTTATTTTGGAAGTGGGAGCAAAATGAAGATTCTGTTCCTTTCGAATATGTATCCTCCGCATGTTATCGGTGGTTATGAGGCTTTATGCGAAGAAGCAGCGGATGGACTTGAAAAACGCGGACATCAAGTCACTGTGTTGACGAGTACATATGGTTATCAAGATGAAATCGTGGAAGGAAATATATATCGTCTGCTTTCTTTGGAAGGCGACCTTCAATTCTATAGAATGAAGGATGCCTGGAAGTATCCGAGCCGGAAAAAACAAAATCTAGTTCATTTGCGGCGATTGATCTCCACCGAGAAGCCGGATGTTGTCTTTATTTGGGGCATGTGGAACCTGTCCCGCAGTTTGGCATGGGAGGCGGAGAGACTCATGGGATCACGCGTAGTGTATTATCTTGCGAATCCATGGCCCATCGAAGCCAATATTCATCAGGCATTCTGGGATGCACCAGCGACAACTTTCGTGAAAAGACTTGCCAAAAGACTCATGCGGATTCCCATCCGCGTGATTTTGCGCAAAGAATGGGAAAAGGTCCCTTTGAATTTTGAACATGCGCCAAGTTGCAGCGCGGCGCAACGCGATCAATTGCTGAAGGCGGGGGTCCCGTTGCAGGACGCGCCTGTCATCTATGAAGGCATCGATTTACGGAATTATCTCATCCAGGCAGCCAAGCGAACTTATGATAACAGGGACGATATCCTGTCGCTGGTCTTCGTTGGGATTTTGGCGGAACATAAAGGAGTGCATACGACGATCGAAGCGCTGAATCAGTTGTCGGCGGAGGAGCGGCAGCGTGTGCGACTCACGATATTGGGCAAGGGTCATAGTCAATATGAGCAACGTTTGTGGACTCTCGTGAGTGAGTGCCAGTTATCCGATGTGGTTACGTTTCATGCTCCTATCCCACGGTCTGAATTGCCTGAGTTCCTTGGAAGATTTGATGCCCTGTTATTGCCTTCGATATGGGCGGAACCGCTGGCGCGTGTTATGCAGGAGGGATTGGCGAGCGGAATGGTTGTGGTCGGATCGTCGAACGGCGGCACCGCGGAGACAATTTCTCACGGTGAAAACGGCTTACTCTTTGAGGCAGGTGATGCGGCGGGGTTGGCGGCACAGATCAAACGTTTGATGAATAATCCATCGTTGCGGCAGGATCTAGCTAAAAATGGAAGGCGAACCGCCGAGGAAAGATTTGATATCAATAAAATGGTGAGTGAAATAGAGACATATCTCAAGGATGTGGATGATAAAGCCCGTGCCGTCTGAACAAATGAACCCATTGGTAAGCGTCATTATTCCGAACTTCAACCACGCGCGCTTTTTAGGCGACGCGATACGCAGCGTAGTAGGCCAGGACTATAAAAATGTTGAGGTCATCGTCGTGGATGACGGCTCCACAGATAATAGCCGCGAAGTGGTTGAGCAATTTGGCGATAAAGTTAAATACATTTACCAGGAGAATGCAGGGTTGTCTGCCGCGCGTAATACGGGTATCCGCGCGTCAAAGGGATCGCTGATCGGTGTATTGGATGCCGACGATATGTATGAGCCTGTCTTTCTCAGCACGCTGGTTGCAGATTTGCAATCGAATCCGAAAGCGGATGGAATTTATTGCGGTTACCAATTCGTTGACCAGAAAAACAACCTGCTGCCCCAGATCGAGGCGCGCCACGTAGCGAGTGAACTCTTATATAACGCTTTGCTGGACGGGAATTTCTTCGTCCCAGAATCGATATTCCTTCATCGATACGTTTATGACGAGGTTGGACTATTCGATGAAGCATTACGTGCGTGTGAAGATTGGGATGTCTGGCTCCGGGTGACAAATAAATTCAGGATCATCCATACC
>DNDO01000076.1:21092-25322 GCA_003484265.1 Anaerolineae bacterium | reverse complement strand
TGCGGATGCTGGATAACCGGCTGGCTGTTTTGAAAAAGCATGTGGGCGAAGAACCTGTTAATGGGAGTGATTCTGATAATACCAGGAGGCGGGCTTACGGACGGGCATATCTTGGTTCCTGTGTGGAGTATATACAATACGGTGACAATGACCGCGCGTATGTATGTTTTCAGAAGATGGCGAATATTAGCCCGGAGCTCCTAAATGAGACGGATACCTACTATCAATTGGGATGCGGCGACCAGCCCAAGGGCTCGATGGGAGATTTGTCATCCCTGAATGTGAAGCGGAGTAGCGATCCACTGATGGGGATGATGAAAAAACTTTTCTCAGACACTGGCACGAGCGAAACAGTGAAACAACTTGAAAACGCGTCTCATTCAAAAGCCTATTTCTCGCTGGGCATGCTCGCGTATGGCACGAGAGAGTTTGGAGAGATGCGGCGGTTCTTTGGCAGGGCTGTATTGAACGATCCGAAATATTTGTTCAACAAACAACTAATTTCATTGTCAATCAAGTCATTATTGGGACCTGCACTAGTTGATGGATTAAGAAATATCCGTCGGCGGGTTGCATCGACGTAAATGAGACTTCTTTTCCTTACCAATTTTTATCCGCCTGCCAGCCGCGGAGGGTATGAACAGTGGTGCCAGGAAATTGCTGATGGATTAAGGGAGCGCGGGCATGATGTGTTGGTGCTAACCAGCCAACATGGGCGTGACCATTTTCAAGGAATCGATCCGTCATGGGTTAGGCGCGAATTGCATCTGGAAATGGAATTCGCCTCCATGAGAAATGCTTTCCAGTTTTTTACAAACCGAAAAAAACGAGAAAAAGAAAGCCTCACAAAACTTCAACAAATAATTGATTCTTATACGCCCGATGCCACGCTCATATGGGGGATGTGGAATTTTCCACGTTCGCTTCCCGCACTGGCAGAGAAACTCATGCCCGGACGGGTTGCCTATTATATAGGCGATTACTGGCTTACCCTGCCGAGTCAATTTGTGAATTATTGGAATGCGCCTGCGCGTAATGTCGTGACAGGTCTCCCAAAACTAATGTTGAAACCGTTCGCCCGAAAAATTCTGGCGGGAGAAGAACGACCTGTATTGAATGTTGAACACGCTTTGTTTCCATCCGCCTTTATGCGGGGCGAATTGGAACGCAGAGGCGTTTCATTCCAAAATACGAAGATCATTTACGGAGCGATCGATACAAGTAAATATCTAGATCCCCAGGCGCTGTCAAAAAAGAACGAAAAAATATCCATGCTCTATATTGGACGCATCACATACGAGAAGGGTGTTCACACGGCAATTGAAGCGGTTAAAAATCTCGTGAATGGCGATGGGTTTAATCATTTAAAGCTGACCATCGTTGGAGACGGCGACATCGATTATGTGAACGAACTACATGACCTTGTAGGGCAGAAAAATATCGCCTCTTATGTAACCTTTTTACCTGCCCAGCCAAAAGAAGCTTTGCCTGCCCTTTACCGCCAGTCGGATATCTTCCTGTTCACTTCCATTTGGGCAGAGCCGTTTGGGCGGGTCATCGTCGAGGCAATGGCCTCGGGTCTCGCAGTAGTCGGCACATCTGTGGGCGGAGCGGCGGAGATTCTCTTTGAAGATGTGAATGCCTTGGTATATACTCCCGATGATTCCGCAAGCCTGAGTCGTCAATTGAAGCGGGTGATCGAGTCATCTTCTTTGCGTGAGAAATTATCGAGGGCAGGGCGCGAAACTGCTGTCAAAAAATTTGACATCCAACGCATGACAACTGAGATCGAAACCTACCTGAAAGAAATTGTTCATTCATGAAAATCTTGTTTCTCTCGCGTTGGTTTCCTTTTCCGATAAACAACGGTTCCAAACTGCGCATTTATAATTTGCTGCACGGTTTGAATCAGCTCCACGACGTGACACTACTCAGTTTTGCGGATCAGCCTGGGGCGAATCCAGAAGCGCCAGAAATTGCGGAGATATGCTCGCAGGTCAAGGTCATCCCGTGGAAGGAATTTAATCCGAAGTCAGTGCGTGCCCGTCTTGCGGTATTGAGTCTAAAGCCAAGTTCCATCGTGGATACTTTTTCATCCGGCATGGCGCGAGCGATAACAGACACCTTGAACGGTCAGAAATATGATCTCGTTATTGCATCGCAATTACAGATGGCGGCGTATTATCAATTCTTCAAAGAAGTCCCTGCAATTTTTGAAGAACTCGAGATCGGATTATTTTATGATCAGGCTTTTTCTCCAAATGGAAAAATCCGCCTCCGACACGCCTTGACCTGGTTCAAACTCCGCATTTACCTTTCTCAACTCCTCGATTCTTTCCGACTTTGTACGGTGACATCTGAACAGGAAAAGATTTTGGTTTCCCGGAGTTTTCCCAAGCATGAACTTCAAATTGAAGTCATTCCCAATTGCCTGAATATGGACGAATATACATACATCAAGACAGAAAAGAAGTCGAATACGCTGATCTTTACCGGCCCGTTCAAATATCATGTGAATTACGAAGCGATGCTTTGGTTTGTAAAGGATATTTTTCCATTAATCCTCGAGAAATTGCCGGATACGCAATTGCTGATCACAGGCGATCATTCGGGTTTGCCTCTGCCTTCGTCAAAAAATATCACCTTGTTGGGTTATGTGGATGACATCAAAACACTGATCGCCTCAAGTACTATAAGTATCGCTCCACTTTTGAACGGCGGCGGAACACGCTTGAAGATACTTGAGGCGATGGCGCTTGGAACGCCCGTGATCGCAACATCAAAGGGGGCGGAGGGATTGGTTGTGAATGAAGGGGAGCATTTGCTGCTTGCTGATGAGCCTGAAAACTTTGCAGATTGTGTAGTCAGGATGTTGATGGATAGAAAATTGAGATCACAAATTCAGACTAATGCTTTTCACTTGGCTACCAAAAAATATGACTGGAGTGTGATTATGCCTGATTACTTGCGCTTTGCCAGGCAGGTGTCTGGTTTGGAATAATGTGTCCCCGGTCCCGTAACTTATTTTGTTTCCGCCCGTCTAGATTCAAGCCTTGGGATTATCCGGGTATATTTCTTTGTTTGCCTGCCAATACCAAATTTTTTTTAAATTTTCGCTTAACAAATTTGCAAATAATATAAGAAATTTCGTGGAAAAAATGGTGACAGCTGAGGCGGGAAAGGTTTGATCGGGGGGATCGTGATCTCTACTATTTGAAATTTATTGTCAAAGCATGATCATGTATGAAATTCTTGCAGATCATAATTTAAGTTAAGATGTGAACTTACAATATTATCTTTTACTATCATTAATACTAAAGAGGAAATTATGAATACAAAAAACTCCAAGCCTTTTTTGTTTATTCACCTGATACTGGTCATTGCAATTCTGGTGTCTGGCGTGGGTGTAATTACGGTTTCGGCTCTTGACACGTTTCCATCCGCAAGTATTCTAGATAATTTTGACCGTGCCAACGGCGCCATTGGTGGAAATTGGAGTGGCTATGTTTCCGCTTTTAATATTGCATCCAATCAATTGGATGTAACATCTGGGGGTTTTGATACCTACCTCTTCTGGAACAATGCCCCTTTCGGTGCGGATCAGGAAGCATACCTGACCTTCTCGCAAGTGGATGGAGATGCTCCTGAACAAAGCCTGTTTCTCAAATCACAAAGCAATACGTCTTATGGGACCGGTGCCATTGAGGTCTTGTACGATGCCAATGCGGATGTGGTGCAGGTCTGGACGTTCCACCCATCAAATGGCTGGGCGCAACACGGAGGGAATATTCCCGTTGTATTTGCAAATGGCGATCAGTTTGGCGCGCGTGCGTCCGCAAATGGAAACCTGGATGTTTATAAGAATGGTGTATTGCTTGGAACGCGAAGCATAACCACCTGGTCGTTCTATTCGGGAGGTGGATATATTGGGCTGTGGTTTGCGGATGCATCCGATGCATTAATTGATGATTTTGGCGGCGGTTCGGTTTCAACTGGACCAACGAATACTCCCTCTGCCTTGCCAACCAATACCGTCGTATTTACTTCCACGGCTACCCCTCTTCCGTCAACTGCGACAGATATTCCAACATTAACGTCAACATCTATTTTTACGTTAACTCCCTCCAATACACCACTGCCGCCAACACTTTCGCTTACACCAACGAATACCAATACGCCATTGCCTCCGACTGCTACGAACACTCCATCAGGTCCAGCAACGATCTATCG
>DNDO01000076.1:19000-20847 GCA_003484265.1 Anaerolineae bacterium | reverse complement strand
ACGAGTTGGGCAGACCCATGCGACTTGCAGTACGCACTGGGCACTCTGGCGGGTTCGAATAGTGAACTATGGGTGAGGGCGGGCGTATACACACCCGGAACAAGCGATCGTAACACCACGTTCGAGATGAAGAATGGTATCGCGATCTACGGCGGCTTTGCCGGTACAGAGACCGTGCGCGGTCAGCGCAATTCCAACCCGGCCACCAATGGGACCGTGCTGAGCGGCGATATTGGAACGATAGGTGTTATTGCAGATAATGTCTACCGTGTAGTGAGTGCCTTTGGAGTGTCTCCGAGTGCTGTATTGGACGGGTTCACGGTGACGGGGGGTAACGCGAATGGGGGTACGGGACATGGCGGCGGGATATTCATCCAGGACGGCAGCCCGACGTTTGCGAACCTGATCATCAACAACAATGTCGCCAGCGCGAACGGCGGCGGTGTGTTCGTATTGTCACTTGGCACCGTTCGCACATCTTATAGCAGTCCGAGCTTTACCAACGTGACGATCAGCAACAACACAGCGGCACGCGGCGGTGGGTTGTACACCCAGAACAGCAGCCCCGTGTTGGCAGATGTGACCTTCAGCGGGAACACCGCCACGAGCGGCGCAGGCGGCGGGATGAACAACCAGGTACTGAACGAAGCGACCGATGAATACAGCCTGCCGTTGTTGACGAACGTCACCTTCAGCGGGAACACTGCCAATGGCGGCGGCGGGTTATTCAACAACCACAGTTACCCGATCCTGACCAATGTGACCTTCAGCGGGAACACCGCCAACATTCGCGGCGGAGCGATCCTGAACGAAGGTGCGAATCCGATCCTGCGGAACGTGACGATCACCGGCAACACAGCCCCAGCTGGCTTTGGCGGCTCGATCCGCAACGTGCAGAATGCGGTATTCGCTCCGAGCAACCCGCAGATCTACAACAGCATTCTGTGGGGTAACGGGACGGACGAGATCACGAGCGACGGTACAGGCAGTACGACGGTAGTCGACAGTGTCGTGCAGGGCGGGTTCGCAGGGACGAATGTCCTGACGGCGAATCCCAACCTGGGAGTCTTGGCGAACAACGGAGGGAATACCCAGACGCATGCGATCAGTGCGGGCAGTTCTGCGCTGGATGCGGGCGGGGTGAACAGTGTTTGTGCAAGCACCGATCAGCGCGGAGTGGTGCGTCCGCAGGGAGCGGGCTGTGACATGGGAGCCTACGAGTACCAGGCGCCTCCAGCCGTAACCCCGACCAACACAACCGCCAACACACCGACCGTTACGGCAACCTTCACACCAACAGCTTCGAATACGCCTACGATTACACCGTCCAATACACCAACACCGACCCGCACTCCGACTGCCTCAGCAACACCGGTTCCCACGAACACGCCGTTACCCGGTGCGAACGATGTGATGTATATGAGCTCGACCTCAAGCGGTACGGCGGGAAGCGTCTCGTTCAACGATGAGGACATCCTGTCCTACAACCGCGCCACAGGCACCTGGGCAATGTATTTTGATGGCTCGGATGTGGGGGTGAGCGGCGATGTGAATGCGTTCACCTTGATGGCGGACGGCAGCATCCTGTTGAGTCTGGACGCCGCGGCAACGGTGGGCAGTCTGGGCACTGTGGACGACTCTGATGTGGTGCGCTTTATCCCGACCTCGCTGGGGACGAACACAGCCGGAAGTTTCACGATGTACTTCGATGGCTCGGATGTGGGGCTG
This sequence comes from Anaerolineae bacterium, assembly GCA_003484265.1. Taxonomy (GTDB): domain Bacteria; phylum Chloroflexota; class Anaerolineae; order Anaerolineales; family Villigracilaceae; genus Defluviilinea. The sequence continues at coordinate 19,119 of DNDO01000076.1, read as the reverse complement.
TCCACAAATGAGGAAGATATAGACTCGGTTGGATTTGCACCAGACGGCAGATTGATCATTGGTACGATAGATACGGTTAGTGTAACAGGGGCATCCGGCAGCGGTGAGGATTTGCTGGC
>DNDO01000076.1:11040-18723 GCA_003484265.1 Anaerolineae bacterium | reverse complement strand
TTCGATGGCTCGGATGTGGGGTTGAGCAATTCGACGAATGAGTGGATCAACGGTGTCTGGATCGACCCTGGCAACAATCGGTTGTATCTGACGACGGCGGGAGCGTTCAGTGTGACGGGCGTGAGCGGGGACGGAGCGGACGTATTCATTTGTACGCCTGGCACGTTGGGGAGCACGACCAGCTGCACCTTCAGCACCTATTGGGATGGTTCGGCCAATGGCTTCTCAGGAGAAGTAGCGGACGGTGTTAGCATCAAAAAATGATCTTGAAAAGCCAAATAAAAAATATACGATATCCAGATACGCCTCCTGTTCGATCTGGATATCGTATCTGATTAAACCAAAATAATTACAACATTTGACGGATAACCTGCCAGATGTTGTAAAATAAGAGTGCCGAACCTATGATCGAATCGACTTGACCAATGCAATGAATGTTAATTTTCACCTAAAAATCTTTTCCATAGACCGCAGAATAACGATCAGTCTGAAATGGATCCAGTATGGGATCATTCTCGCTACTGTTCTGTTGGCCGTTGCGAGTGCATATTGGGGGTCCATGGCGATTCTTATCTTCGTAGTCGGAGTATTGGGCGGAATTGCTATTTTCCTAACCCTTCTAAACTACCCCAACATGGGATTCATACTGATCTTTTTAGGCGGGATGTTTATTCCGTTCACAGGGCCGGGTGGGATTAACATATCCATACTCACTGTGATCTTAATGCTCGGTTTATGGCTAATGGAAATGTTTATTGTCAGGCGTAAATTTGAATTCGTAAAGTCTCGCGCCATCCGCCCGGCGTTTTATATGTTACTGGTGTCCATCTTATCATTCGCAATGGGGCAAATCCCCTGGTTTGTCTTCGCCAATCAGGCGCCCTTGGACGCGCAGATCGGCGGTTTCGCGATCTATTTCTGCCTGGTTGCCGCCATGATCATGACTGCCAATGTGGTGAGGGACGTAAAGTGGCTTAAGGCGATCGTTTGGGTGTTCATTGGGCTGGGGGCGGCATACGTGCTTGGGCGAACTCTCCAATTTCCATTCATCAATCAGCTCTATCAGAATGGTTTTTATGCCAACAGCATGTTCTGGATGTGGATGGTCGCGCTCCCATTAGGCCAGGCGATCTTCAACAACCATCTAACCCTCCGCACCCGCGTCCTATTGTATGGGCTTGTTGCGTTAACTTTTTATGTTGCCCTTGCCCAGCAGAATGATTGGAAATCCGGATGGGTCCCTGCGGCGGTGACGGCGACGGCTTTGATTGGCTTAAAATTCAGAAAGGTGATCCCTTTTGCATTCCCATTTGTGCTGATTGTGGCGGCTTATCTGGCGCAAAACCTGATTTCCACAGATGTGTACAGTTGGAGTACACGCGTGGATGCATGGCTGGTGGTTTTGGATATCAGCCGCGTCAGCCCGATCATCGGGCTTGGTTTTTCGAATTATTATTGGTACGCCAAGGTTTTCTCGATACGCGGTTATTCCATAAAATTCAACTCACACAGCCAATTCGTTGATATCATTGCACAAACCGGCATCTTGGGCTTGGTTTGTTTTATGTGGATACTGTTTGAGGTCGGGCGTCTGGCATGGAAATTAATGGACAATCTCCCTGATGGTTTCGCAAAGGGTTATGCTTATAGCGTATTCGCCGGTGTGCTCGGTTCGTTGATGGCGGCATTCCTTGTAGATTGGTTGCTGCCGTTTGCTTATAATATAGGTCTTGATGGCGTGCGGGCCAGTATTCTGCCCTGGATATTTTTTGGTGGATTGATCAGTCTTGAACAAATCTATTTCGTAAACCAGAAAACAGACCCTGAAAGTTTGAGGGATCAAAGGCTGAAACCTGTAAAAGCGTAGTTCTATATAATTGAGAGGTATCATGGAGGAATTAATAGGCTTGATCCCTGCGGCGGGGAAGGGTATTCGCTTGGCTTTGCCGTATCCAAAGGAGTTGTATCCTGTTATTCGCAATAATCACTACAAACCGATCTCGCAGTTTGTGGTTGACAACTTGACGAATGCTGGGCTGAAGCACATTGTCTTTGTTATCAATGAAACCAAGCACCAGTTGATGGGTTATTTCGGTAGCGGTCAGCGCTTCGGGTGTGACATCAGTTATGTTGTGCAGGAGATCGTGGAGGGAAAGACAAAATCTACTTCGCCTGGTTTGGCGCATGCATTGGATGCAGCGTACCATCTCGTAAAAGGAAAGACCGTCTTCTTTGGCATGGCAGATACCCTGATGAAGCCATCGGATATATTCAAGCGGATGTATGAATCTGCATCTGATGATGACGATGTGATTTTTGGCATGTTCACAACAGAACGCCCTGAAAAATTTGGCATGGTACGCATGGATGATGATGGACGAGTTCTTAATATCGTTGACAAACCGAAGCAGACAGAGTTGACTGAGATGTGGGGGTGCATCATCTGGCGTCCGAATTTCACCGAGTACCTACATAAATGCGTTTCTGAAGAGGGTAGCTCCGATTTTGCGAAGATCATGAACGATGCGATCTCGATGGGTATGAAGTTTAAGGGAGTTCATCTCGAGGATGGAACTTATATTGACCTTGGTACATACGAAGAGATCGCAGACCTGGAAAAAAAATACAGGGAGGAGTAGGAGTGTCAGAAACAACAGATAAACTGAAATTTCAGAAAAGAGGCGGTGGGGAGACCGTGGATATGTCTATAGTGCTGGTTTGCTGGAATAACAGGACATATCTCGATCCGTGTTTGAAGTCCCTGTATGAGGGTGGACTGAAAAGCTCGTTCGATGTAGTAGTGGTGGATAATGGTTCAACAGATGGCAGTCAACAAATGTTGATTGAAAAATATAAAGACGTGAAGATTATCCAGAACGAGGGGAATGTGGGTCTCGGCAGGGCAAGCAATCAGGGGATCGAAGCTACGGATGGACGGTATGTGTTGTTGTTCAACAATGATACGCTTGTGGATGGTCCCGCGCTTGATGTGTTGGTGGAATACTTGGATGCGCACCCTGATGTAGGTGCGACGGCAGGGAAGTTGTTGAACCCTGACGGTTCATTCCAATCTGGATATGCTCCATTTTCAACATTGCTTGAAGAATTTTTGATCGCCACGCATATCGGCGAGATGTTATGGCCGGGGTACCCATCTCACGGTGATTCGAATGAGATTAGGGAGACTGGCTGGATGAGTTCGGCATGTCTGCTGATTCGTCGTTCTGCATTAGACCAGGTTGGTCTTCTTGATGAAAGTTATTTCATTTACGGCGATGAGGCTGACCTGCAATATCGTTTAAAAAAGGCAGGCTGGAAAGTTGTCTTCCTGCCCAATTCATCGATCATCCATTTTGGCGGACGAAGCATGGACCGTTGGAAGCGGCGCAAGATGGTCTACCGCGGCAAGATGATGTTCTATAAGAAGAATTACGGTTTTTTCAGCACGCTGATGTTACGGCTGATGTTCTTTGTTATGAGTTTATTGAAACTACTGGTTTGGTGTTTTGGTTTCCTTGTGCCGAGCCGCAACGACCAGGCTAAAAAGGAATTGCGCTCGAACCTGGATGTGATGGGGCTATGCCTCAATTTGAAGTAGGGTTTGGTTTAACGTGTACATCTGCCATAGAGATTTTAAGAATTTGCCACCAGCAATCCCTCCCATGTTGGGTCGGTAAGTTGTGTGGCAGATCTATTATTAATGATAAGGGATTAATTTGGCAAAGATACTTTTCCTGACGCAGATCGTTCCTTTCCCTCCCGATGCTGGACCGAAGGTAAAGACCTATCATGTAATCCGCGCGCTTGTCGAACAGGGACATTCTGTAACCCTTGTGTCTTTTGTTCGTCCAGAAGAAGTGCGGTATGTTTCTGCATTGCAGGAGATTTGTGATGCGGTTCATGCTGTGCCAATCCGCAGGTCGCGGGTTGCTGATGTTGGTTATTTGTTACGGAGTTATCTGACAGGACGCCCGTTTTTGATCGAACGAGATGACCAGCGTCCTATGCAGAATATTGTGAACGAGCTGGTCCGGCAAGATGATTACCACTTCATCCATGCCGACCAGTTGACGATGGTACAGTTTGCGATCCGGGGGGCTTCTGCGTTTCCAGCCAAAAAACCGAAGGTTATCTTTGATGCACATAACGCGGTTTGGACAATTGTGAAACGAATGCAGGAGAACGCACGCTGGTTCCTGAAACCTGTCCTTGCTGTTGAAGCGAATCGTGTCAAACGATATGAAGGCGGACTGTTGAGGACAGTTGATCATGTTCTTGCTGTAACTGATATAGATCGAAACCTTCTTGAAGATGCGTTGAACTTTTCAAAAACAAAGAACGACAACGATGTTTCTCTGGTGACTGTCATCCCAATTGCAGTGGATACCGAGAGATTACAGCCTGTGAATCGCAAACCGGATTCCAAGAACATCGTCACGCTCGGAACACTACATTACCCGCCAAACGCAGACGGCATCCGCTGGTTCTTCAATGAGGTTTTTCCATTGGTGCAAGAGCATGTCCCCGATGCAACACTGACCATAATCGGCAAGAACCCGCCCCAAGACTTTTTGGAATTAGCGGCTCGCAACCCTGGGATCATCAAAGTGACAGGCTATGTGGATGATCTCCGTCCGTATCTTGAGGAAAGCGCATTGATGGTCGTGCCAGTGCGGGCTGGCGGAGGGATGCGGGTGCGCATCCTTGAAGCGTTTTCATACGCAATGCCCGTAGTGACAACCACTGTCGGTTTGGAGGGTATCCACGGAAAACCGGACCACGATGTGATGGTTGCGGATACGCCTGCCGGCTTTGCAGATTGCACAAGAGAACTTTTGGAAAATGTTCCCTTGCAGGAAAAACTTTCGACCAATGGAAGAAAACTCGCAATAACAAAATACGACTGGCAGGCTGTGCTGTCTGCCATGAGACCAATATATGAATAACGAGAACAGGAACGACATCAACAGATCATTTATGAATCGCATCAAGAAACAACCCTTGATGTCGATCATATTTGGGTCGGTGTTGTTGCGGGTTATCGTTGCGTTTCTTATGGGGAATAATGTGGTGGAACTGCCTGGCATTTTCGATCAAATTTCCTATCACAACCTAGCTGTCCGCGTACTGGATGGTCATGGCTTCACATTCGGTGAATTGTGGTGGCCCATGACTCGCGCTGGCGAACCCACGGCGCATTGGAGTTTTCCATACACGCTTTATCTGGCTGGCGTGTATACGCTCTTTGGCATCCACCCGATTGGGGCAAGGATACTGCAAGCGGTCATAGTCGGCATAATGCATCCGTATATCACGTACCGTATTGGGGAAAAGATATTTGGTAAACAGGTCGGTCTTATGGCCGCGGCAGTCACATCGCTTTACATTTATTACATTTACTACGGCGCTGCGCTCATGACCGAGCCGTTTTACATCACGTCTATTTTGTTCAGTTTGTATTTCGCATTGCTAATGGCAGAGAGCGCCGACAAAAAAATGGATGTCAGACTTGGTGCTGCGCTTGGGATATCCATCGGGTTGACAGTCATCCTTCGTCAGGTCTTTTTATTATTTGTCCCATTCTTATTCCTTTGGATTTGGATTGTGCGCTTCAGGCTTAACCGAAACCTGCCCATCGTTTCGACGGTTTTATCTTTCATCCTGATATTTTCCTTCATTATTCCGATCACGCTCTATAACTATTCCCGCTTCGATCGATTTGTTTTGCTCAACACAAATTCGGGTTTTGCTTTCTTTTGGGGTAACAATCCCATCTATGGGACGAAGTTCATCCCCATCCTATCGACTTCCGAATATCGAGCCATGATACCCGAAGAAGTCCGTCATTTGGACGAAGCGGCTTTAGATAGTGAACTGCTTGGGAGGGGAATACAATTCGTGGTCCAGGACCCGACGCGTTATATCCTTTTGTCGTTGAGCCGCATCCCGCCGTATTTCATGTTCTGGTATTCACCTGGGTCCAGCCTGTTGAGCAATATCTCGCGCATTGGAAGTTTCGGTATCATGTTACCATTCATGCTATATGGACTGTTTCTTGCCATCAAGAAGACAACGTCGTTTTGGGAGCTTATCTTTTCCTCACATGGTCTCTTGATCTTCTTTGCGTTGTTCTATTCAATCATCCATATCCTCACTTGGACGTTGATCCGCTACCGTTTGCCCGTGGACGCAGCATTGATCCCTTTTGCCGGGTTGGCAATTTATGATGTCGCCCAGCGGCTTTCTGTGAAATTCCCTATGGTTCAGCGACTCATCAAGGTTGGAGGATAAGATGAAACTCAAACGCATGATCGTGATCGTATTGGACGGCGTTGGTGCTGGTGAAGCGCCCGATGCTGCGGTGTATGGTGATGTGGGGAGCAACTCGCTAGGGAATGTTGCGCGCGCCATTGGCGGAATTAACGTGCCGAACATGTATGAACTTGGTTTGGGCAACATCACGGCAATTCAAGGCGTGCCTGAAAACACAAATGCAAAGGGCGCGTACGGCAGGTTCCAACCGCAATCAGCTGGTAAAGACACGGTCATCGGTCATTGGGAAATGATGGGAGTTCATTTACCTGTTGCATTCCCGACTTATCCCAACGGCTTCCCGCCCGCAGTTATTGACCTGTTCACGAAGGCGATTGGGCGCGACGTACTGGGAAACAAACCCTCTTCTGGCACAGAAATTCTTGGTGAACTTGGCGTCGAACACATGCAGACCGGCAAGCCCATCGTGTACACATCTGCTGATAGCGTTTTTCAGATTGCCGCGCACGAAGACGTAATTCCATTGCAAGAGCTATACAAGATTTGCGAAACTGCCCGCAATATCTTGCAAGGGGAGCACGGCGTTGGGAGGGTGATCGCACGTCCGTTCGTAGGTGACTCGCCGGAGAATTTCAAACGCACCCATCACCGCAAGGATTATCCGCGTAACCCTGCCTACCCGACCATGATGCAAAAACTTGTGGATGCTGGCAAGGACGTCTACTCAGTTGGCAAGATTGACGACATATTCAATCATCAGGGCATCACGAAAAAGAATCACGTGTTGACCAATGTCGAGAGCCTCGACGTTATGCTAAAACTGCTGGAAGATGATTTCGAAGGTTTGATGTTCGTCAACCTGATAGAGTTCGACATGATATACGGTCACCGCAACGACCCGCGCGGTTATGCGGATGCGCTCGAGCAATTTGACAGCTACATCCCTGAGATTCAAAAACGGCTCAAGCCCGGAGATTTGGTTGTTATCACAGGCGATCACGGCGTGGATCCCACCACGCCTGGCACGGATCACTCGCGTGAGTATGTGCCTTTGCTGGCGTTCGGTCCGAACATCAAACACGGTGTCAACCTCGGCGACCGTGAAACCCTTGGCGATATCGCCGGGACGCTGGCTGAGATTTTCTTTCTTGAACTGCAACCCATCGGTAAAAGTTTTCTAAAGGAAATCATCAAACTATGAAGGTCGTATCCGTTGTTGGAGCGCGTCCTGAGTTTATTCAGGCAACCCCGGTCAGCCGTGCCCTCCGAAAAAATCACGAGGAACTCCTCGTCCACACCGGTCAGCATTACGACTACAAAATGTCGCAGACCTTTTTTGATGAGCTGGGTATTCCGGTGCCGGATTACAACCTCGAAGTTGGTTCCGGCTCCCATGCCGGTCAAACTGCC
>DNDO01000076.1:0-10857 GCA_003484265.1 Anaerolineae bacterium | reverse complement strand
TGTCAAACTGCCGAGATCCTGGTTCGCTTCGAAGAACTTCTGCTTAAAGAGAAACCAGATTGCGTAATTGTGCGCGGTGATACGAACTCCACTTTGGCGGGCTCATTAGCCGCCAGTAAACTGCACATCCCAACGGTCCACATCGAAGCCGGTGAGCGTAGTTTCGACCGCCGCATGCCCGAAGAGATCAACCGCCTTGTCGCCGATAAACTTTCATCAGCTTTTTTCTGCGTCAGCCAGACCGCTGTCAAACAACTTGCAAACGAAGGCATTACGAAGGATGTCTACTGGGTGGGCGATGTGATGCTGGATGCGAATCTTGCCAATCGGCCACTCGCTCGCGAAAAATCGTCGGTTCTTTCCACGCTTGATCTTGCTCCGGCTTCCTATGGGCTTGTCACCGTCCACCGGGCCGCCAACACGGACGACCCCAAACGCCTGGAAAATATCGTGAGAGCATTGAGTCGGGTAAATGAGACGATTGTGTTTCCCGTTCATCCACGTACACGAGGCGCATTACAAAATCTTGGTGTTCAATTTGGAGACAATGTACGCTTGATCGAACCAGTAGGCTACTTCGATATGATGGTCCTGGAAGAGAACGCCCGTATAATTGCCACCGACTCAGGCGGTGTTCAACGTGAGGCTTATTTCATGGGCAAGCCCTGCATTACCCTGCGCGATGAAACCGAATGGACAGAAACCGTTGAAGTGGGATGGAACAAACTGGTCGGCGTTGATGTGGAAGGTATCGTGAGCGAATGGATGACATTTACACCTCCCTCAGATCAGCCTCCCATATTTGGGGATGGCACAGCGGGCGAGAAAATCGCCGAAATTCTTGGCAGACTGTATTTGTCAATCAATTAGTGGAAGCGAATGGATAATGGATAATACATCAAAACAAAAAGTTGGGATTATCGGCGGCGGTATTATGGGGATCAGCTTGGGATATTTCCTTGCCAAGCAGGGAATTAAGGTCACTATTTATGAGGCGTCTTCTGTGTTGGGCGGCTTGGCGGGTCCACTCGTTTTGGAGGATGGGACTGAGGTGGATCGTTTCTATCATGCTATTCTCTCAAGCGATAATCACTTGCGGGATCTATGCGAAGAGTTGGGCATTGGGGATCAATTCAGGTTCAAGGAAACAAGAACAAGTTTTTATTACAAGAATTCTCTTCACCCAATGAACAACATTATTGATTTTCTAAAATTCCCTCCGCTTGGCTGGATCGACCGCTTCCGTCTGGGTCTGACAGTCCTTGCCGCACAGTTTACTAAGGATTGGAAAACGCTCGAATCCATCAGCGTGCAAGATTGGCTCTTAAAGTGGGGCGGTAAAGTCACGTTTCACAATATATGGCGCCCAATGCTGAAGGCCAAATTCGATGCGGGTTTCGATAACGTCCCTGCTACGTGGATCTGGTCGCGGCTCGTCCGCATGAAGTCCACGCGTGCGGGTGCCAATCAAAAAGAGATGGCTGGTCACCTGGTAGGCGGATACATCACTCTCATCAAAGCCCTGACCGAAAAGATCAAGGAGTTCGGCGGAGAGGTGCTTCTCAAAACTCCTGTCAAGGAGATTGTCATCGAGGAGGGCAAAGCAGTTGGCATCCGCATGGTGAACGAGGAAGTTGTAAATTTCGACAAGGTCGTTTGCACTATGCAGACACCCGTCTTCCAGCGATTGATCCCTGCCGCAAATAAAGCCTACCATGAATATCTTTCGAAATCCGATTATCTCGGCATTATCGCTCCTCTGCTTGTTATGGACCGCCCCTTGACCGGCAACTGGACAGTGAACATCACCGACGACCGCTTCCCTTTCACCGGAGTTATCGAAACGACAGCCTATATCGATCCCAAATATGTCGGCGGTCACCATCTTGTATATCTTCCGAAATACACCGCGCCTGGCAGTGAGTGGCAAAAGAAGACTGACGACGAGATCAAACAGATCTGGTCTGAAAATTTGCAGGCAATGTTCCCCGACTTCGACCCTTCTTCGATCAAATATTTTCTCATCCATCGGGAACGCTACGTCGAGCCGCTTCACGGGCTGAACGAGATAGACCTCGTCCCCGAAGTAAAGACACCCATTGAGAACCTGTTTCTAGCCACCACTTCCCAGATCTACCCCGCTTTGACGAATGGCGAATCGGTCAGCCGTCATGCCCGCGATGCGGCAAAAATCGTTGTTGCTAACCGGGCGGAGAAATAGATGGAAAGCAAAGACCATATTATTGTTGTCTCGGGTCTGCCTCGTTCAGGCACGTCCATGATGATGAAAATGCTTGAGGCGGGCGGGCAACCCATCCTGACTGACAACCTGCGCGAACCAGATGACAACAATCCGAACGGATATTATGAATTCGAGCGCGTGAAGCAGCTTACAGATGGCGATTTTGATTGGATTCGTGAAGCAGGCGGAAAGGCAGTCAAGATCGTGACAGGTCTCATCATGAACCTGCCGCCTGATCACAACTATAAAGTCATCTTTATGCAGCGCGCAATGAAAGAAGTCCTGGCATCTCAAAAGAAGATGCTAGGGCGTTTAGGTCAGCAGAATGACAAGGTCGAAGATGAGAAGATGAAAAAAATATACCAGGAGCACTTGAAACAAGTGAACGTCTGGATTTCAAAACAGCCGAATATCGAAGTTTTGTATGTCAACTACAACACCATGCTGGGCAGCCCGCACGACTCGCTACAAAAAGTTAATGAGTTTCTGGGCGGTGAAATGGATGGGAACGTCATGGCAGGCGTTATCAATCAGGAACTGTATCGAGAAAGAAAGTAAGTTCAATTATTCAAATTGAAGGGAAGAAAGGATAAATTATGAATCTATTGTCAACATTGATCAGTTTGATGGGACCGCTTCGGCCTCCTGAATATTTGGGGCCGGAGACTCTCATGCCCCTTGCTTCCATACTTGCGGCGATAGCGGGATTCTTTTTAATGTTCTGGCGGCTGATCGTCAAGTTCTTCCGCACTACTTATCGCAAACTCCGCGGGCTTCCTGACGAAGTACCGCCTGATCTGGATATTGATGAAGAGCAGGATAAATAAACTGATCTTATGCGGATGAAAAAAGTCATAGCCATTGGGCTGGATGGGTTCGAGCCGAAGATAGTCGAAGCGATGATCGCGCGCGGCGAACTCCCGAACCTGCAGAGGTTGCAGGAGCAGGGAGGCTATTCGCGTCTCGGCACAACACATTCCGCGCAGACGCCAGTGGCGTGGTCCACGTTCTCGACAGGTACAAACCCCGGCGGGCATGGTATCTTTGACTTCCTGACCCGCGACCCTAACACTTATCTTCCTGTCATGGCGCTTAGCCGTTACGAGCAAAAGAATAGTTTTGTGTTGCCTAAGGTTGTGAACATGCGGCGCGGAACAACTTTCTGGGACTTGTTATCTGAGAAAGAGGTCCAGTCCACGATTTTGCGTGTGCCGTGTGCGTATCCGCCTGATCAGGTGAAGGGACGGATGCTCTCAGGCGTAGGAGTCCCTGACCTGCGAGGCGGGTTTGGAACGCCGACCTTCTACTCCAGCCGAACAGACATCCATGCCGACCAGGCTGAGAAAGTGGTGAGTGTCAGCTTGAACAAGGATATGTCAGCGACGCATGTAATCGGCCCGCGTGATCCGAAGACAAAGTCCGATCACAAGTTTGATATAAACATCCAGATCGTTAGGTCCGAAAATAAAATCGTCGTCACTTCACAGGGTCAGCCTGACAGACTGGAAGTGCACTTGGGTAAGTGGAGCAAGTGGCTGAAAGTTAAATTCAAGGTTGGGATGATGCAAACTGTTTCGGGGATCGTGCGGTTCAATTTACGGCAGCTTGAACCCGATTTTGAATTGTACGCTTCGCCGGTTAACTTTGAAACCGAGGAGCCTTTATTCGCGATCAGCCACCCGAAAGAATACGCTCACGAATTGGCGATGAAGATTGGACGCTATTACACGGCAGGTATGGCGGAAGACCACGACGGATTGAACCTGAATCGGTTTGATGAAGGGGCGTATCTCGATCAATGCCGCTTTGTGATGCGTGAACGCCGCCGCATGATGGAATATGAATTGGGCAGGTTTGAAAGCGGATACTTTTTCTGTCTGTTCGATACGCCCGATCGTCTGGCGCATATGTTCTGGCGGTTTCGCGAGCCGGAACATCCTTCGAACAAGCTTCATGGCTATAATCCTGAATTTGCAAATGTTATTGAAGAACATTATCTGGAATGCGATGCCGTTGTTGGCGAAGCGATGAAGTTCGCTGATAATGAAACTCTTTTTATCGTACTTAGCGATCATGGCATGAATTCATTCCAACGCGGTCTGAATCTGAATACATGGCTGTATGAAAATGGTTTCCTCGCGTTGAAACCTGGTTCAAAACCAGGTGACGGCGGGGACTTTTTTGAGAACGTGGATTGGGATAAAACCAAAGCGTATGCCATGGGGTTGGGTTGCGTCTTCCTCAATATCAAAGGGCGCGAAGCCAACGGCATTCTCAGTGACGATGAAGCCGAAGCGACCCGCGCAGGTGTTGTAAGTGGATTAACCGGTTTGGTGGATACTGATCGAAGCGCTGTGGCAGTTCGAAGCGTAGTAAGACGCGAGCAGGTTTATAGCGGTCCATTTCTGAGTGAAGCGCCCGACCTGCTTGTCAATTTTTCAGAAGGCTATCGGGTTTCATGGGATACGCCGCTTGGAGGCGTGCCTCAGGGTTTGTTCAGAGATAACCACAAACGCTGGAGCGGCGACCATGTTATTGACCCTGCCCTGTCTACGGGTGTTTTGTTTATGAATCAAAAATTCCGCACCGTGTCGCCCAGGTTGGCAGACCTTGCGCCGACAATATTGAATTCGTTTGGAGTGCCAAAAGGAGCCGATATGGAAGGGAGCGATCTCTTATCATGAATGTTTTGGTTTTGAATTTTTCGGGTGCCGAGCCCGTCACTTTGTTTGCTGACGAACGCCTTGAGAACCTGCGCCGCTTGATGGATATGGGGTGCTTCGGCGAGTTGAACAGTTCCGGTGAATGGAACGTGCTGGCGCGGCAGGAAAACCATACGCTTACGCTGATGGAATACTTTCAGCAGGCGGATAAGCTTTGCGTGGACACGTCTGACCCTGTCACCTTGCGTGAAAAACTATCAGTGGGGGATTGGGACTATCTACAGTATTCAGCCGCGTCTTTCCCCGCCGAGAATTGGTCTGCTGACGATTATCTTCGTCTTGACAATGACCTGGGCGAAGCGCTCCAGGAATTGGACGATGATACAGCCATTACCGTGCTTGGGAAGAATTGCTTCGTACTTGTCTCTGCGATTAACCCGATCAGCGGCGAACATAAGGGCGGTTCCACATCGGATATTGCACCTACATTGGCGCAATTGGCAGGATATCCGCTGCCGTCCGCCACAGAGGGGAAGTCGTGGGTCGATGGTATGGAGCTGAACAACACTTCAGGTTTAACCGCCGATGAGCAGGAAATTCTCCGAGATCGTTTAAGCGGACTGGGCTACGTCTAATTTTGGAATGGATGACCATCAATGAAGAAATTTGATAAACAGATTGCAAAAGTAACTCTCCTGTATTCCATCTGGTTTGGTCTGCTGACCGGGCTGGTGGAAGGTATGATTCTTTACCTGCTGCAGCGGTTCGAACTTTTGAGAGGTCAGATCACCTATCTCGGTACCTCCTGGGAGGTGTTGTGGGCGGCTCCGCTTTTTGATCTCTTATTCTTTGTTCCCATTGGAGTGTTCCTTTCCATAATTGCAGGCTTTATTCCAACGGAATGGGCAAAAAGGTTATCGTTATTTGCATTTTCATACCTGATGGTTTTCCCATGGCTTATGGCTTATCTTTCCGGCAGATTATCCCCAATTGCGACGGGTATCCTCGCGGCCGGGATTGGCTATCAACTGTCAATATCTCTGTATGAGAAGGAAATGAAGTTTAGTTCCTTTGTGCAAAGGTCGGTAAAAATATTCGGAGCCCTTGCCATTGCGATATTCGTCCTTGTTCAAGGCGGTTACTGGTTTCAGGAAAAAGTCAAAGTAAGCAATTTGCCTCAGGCAAAAGAATCTGCGCCAAATGTTCTGTTAATTGTCATGGACACGCTGCGCGCGGATCACCTGTCGCTTCAAGGGTATGAACGAGTCACCGACCCCAACCTGACACGACTTGCAAACGAAGGTGTCATGTTCGAGAACGCCTATGCCACCTCCTCATGGACATTAACCTCCCACGCGTCACTTTTCACCGGTCGCTGGCCCTATGAGCATAAAGCGGATGGCGGACGCGACCTCGATGAAACCTATCCCACCATTGCGGAAGCCCTATCAGAGAGAGGTTACCGCACCGGCGCATTCAATGGCAATTTTGAAACGGTGACCAAACATTGGGGCTTCGCGCGCGGCTTTGCCCATTTTGAAGATTATTACCAGACGATTCCACAATTGGCGGTCAGTTCTGTTTATGGGCGTTTTATGGAATATTATGTCCTGCATAAAGTGTTGAACATGGAATTCTCCATTGACCGGCGTTGGGCGCCCGGCGTTAACGAATCTGCCCTGCAATGGATCGATCAAGATACCGAAAAACCTTTCTTCGCCTTCATCAATTATTACGATATCCACGCGCCTTATATTTCACCGGAGCGTGCCCGTTTCTCAGAGGTTGAAAATCCAGGCGGTTTGGTAAATACAGATTGGACGACAGCAGATATTTACAGCCCAAAGACGGACGAACAGATACAAGGCGAGATCGACGCGTATGACGGCGGCATCTATTACAACGATCAGCAGATCCAAATCCTTTTGGATGAACTCGATGAGCGTGGCGTATTGGAAAATACGATTGTGATCATTACATCCGATCATGGCGAGTTGTTTGGTGAACACGGACTTTGGGAACATCATAATTCCCTGTACAAGCCGGTCATCCACGTGCCATTGATCGTTTGGTTTCCCGAAACGGTTCCACAAGGCATTCGGATTCCAACTGCCGTATCTAATGTTTCTGTCCCTGTTACATTACTAAATATGCTCGGATATAAAGACCAGACGGAATTCCCCGGACCCTCCCTCACTGAACTTTGGATGGACCCCGACTCAGTGGCTCAATGGCCCGACCCGATAGCTGAGATGGCAGAATCGACATGGGTCAACCCGAATCATTTATCCATAAAAGGCGACATGACAACCGTCATCTCGACTGATTGGCAGTATATCGAGCATGAGTTCAACGGCGTTGAACTATTCAACCTGAATGATGACCCTGCACAACAAACTAACCTCGCTGAAGAATATCCGACTGTGCTGGACGAGCTAAAGAACTATTATCTTGACGCGATCGCCAATCTCGGCTTGACCTGGCCCTACGACATTGAGAAATAATAAGCCAATGACAGTGAAAGAACGCTTTCAAGACTCTTCAAAGATGATTTTAGTGCCTGCTGTTGGGTTGGGACTCATCACAGGCCTCCTAGAGGGACTATTGCTATTTGGTTTGCATCAAGCCGGCCTGTTGACATGGCGTCTGCAAAATCGTGCCATTTGGTATGAGACGATTTGGATTGCCCCTGTTGTTGATCTTGCGTTATTCACCTTGGCAGGGGGCTTATTCTTGTTAATTGGCTGGATGCTTCCACGCCTTCCGATAAAGAGGATTGCTTGGTTCTCACTTCTTATGATTGCAGTATTCGATTGGGTCTTCATCCTCCTGTTTGGGAAAATATCAATACTTGCAATAATCATCCTTGCGGTGGGAATAAGTTATCAGGCTTCCCTATCAATTGCGAAGCGTGAAGAATCTGTTTCTTCAAAACTTCGAATGTCTCTGCCGTGGCTGGCAGGTTTGGCGGTTGCCAGCTTTTTAGTAATTCAAGGCGGGGGATGGCTTATCGAAAGGATAAAAGCATCACGTCTTCCAGATGCTAAAGCGGAGACTCCAAATGTGATTGTCATTGTGGTGGATACCCTCCGCGCTGATCATCTCTCTTCTTATGGCTATGAACGCGATACCAGTCCTTTCATTGACAGCCTCGCCGCCGGAGGTGTCCGCTTTGCGAACGCGATCTCACCTTCCTCATGGACACAGCCCTCACATGCTTCTATGTTGACAGGACGCTACACCTACGAACATCAGGCAGAGACCAAACCTCTGGATAACTCTTTCCCAACCATCGGCGAATTCATGCAAGCCAACGGCTATCGGACAGGCGCCTTCTCGGCTAACACGCTTTTTTTCACCCGTCGTCAGGGATTTGGGCGAGGCTTCCTGCATTTTGAAGACAATTACCAGTCCTCGTCAGATGCCTTTCTAAATTCATCCGTCTACGGATTTCTATTTGATTTCTATGGTTTGAGAAGGGTATTGAATTACGAGGGTGTTCCCACCCGGATTCTTGCCTCGGAAATCAACGACGCTGTCCTGAATTGGGTGGATAAAGATGACAACAAGCCCTTCTTTGTTTTTATGAATTATTTCGATGTGCATGATCCATACACACCACCGGAACCATATCGAAGCAAATATGCATCCGTGCCGAACCCGGGCGGATTGATCAATGGATTTGTTGAACGCTACCATCCGGAGTTGACTCCTCAACAGCTTCAAAACGAGATCGATGCGTATGACGGCTCGATCTCTTATGTTGACGACCAGATCAAGATATTATTTGGAAAGTTGGAACAACGTGGGCTGCTCGAAAATACGATTGTGATCATTACCTCTGACCACGGGGAATCGCTGGGAGAGCATGGACTCCTCCAGCACAGTGCATCTTTGTATATTGATGAGATCCACGTGCCATTGATCGTTTGGGCACCAGGTTATGTTCAACCCGGAACAACTGTTGAGACTCCAGTCACAATTTCTTCCTTGCCCGCCACGATCCTGTCATTGATTCACAGCGAAGATGAATCTTTCACTGGTCCTTCATTGACTCGGTTTATGTCCGGGGAAGACCCCCCAACCGACTGGCCCGACCCCATTGCAGAACTTGCTCAATTGTATGGTGCCGCGGAGGAAAACCCTTCCACGCATGGCGAAATGAAAACTGTTGTCGGAAAAGAGATGCAGTACATTATCCATGAGCAATTCGGCGAGGAGTTATACAACTGGCGGAATGATCCGCAGGAGACTAACAATTTAATAGACGATCAGTCCGTAAAAACTTATCTTGACGAGTTCAAACAATATTTGAGGGTTTTGATCGGAGACCCAATTTTTTCAAAGCCATGACTAGAAATAAAATGACACGTCGTGATTTCCTAAAGATCGCCGGCGCCGGGACAGTTGTGGCTTTGCCGGCAATTTTGGGCTACAGAGTTTTTCAGCAGTCGAAGGGAGAGTACCCGATGGTACGATCTCCTTATGCACCGACGTTAGAAACTGCCATCCTTGATGGTTCAGTGCCAATTTTAGTAATAACAAATGGGGATTCGAACAACCCATTCGGCGCGTATCTAAGTGAAATATTGCGTGCGGAGGGATTGAATTGTTATCATATGACCGGCCTTGCCAACGTCACAAGTGACGTGCTGGAGAGATACGATATTGCCATACTCGCAGAAGGCGCGATTAGCGGAATTCAATCTGAGATGTTCGAGGCGTTTGTGACTCACGGCGGAAGGTTAGTCGGCATGAAACCGGTTGATCGTCTTGAAGCGATTTTCGGGGTGGAAAGAAGCGGCGGGGATTTATCCGAAGGCTATATCAAAACAGACGCAGGTCATCCAGTGGGAGCAGGTATCAATCCATCCACGATGCAATTTCATGGTTCGGCGGCTCTCTATCAGTTGACCGAGGCGGAACCGGTTGCATGGTTATACAAGGACCGCGATACTCAAAGCGATCATCCTGCAGTAACCTTGAACTCTTTTGGCAATGGCATGGCAGGATTGTGGGCGTTTGATCTTGCAAAAAGCATTGCGTATACAAGACAGGGGAACCCTGATCTGATTGACAAGGACCTTGATGGCCTGGAAGGCGTAAGGACCGTTGACAAGTTCGTAGGTTGGATCGATCTTGATAGAATTGACATTCCGCAGGCGGATGAACAGCAAAGATTGTTTGTGAACTTGCTTGTAAAACTTAGTGAGGATAAAAGACCTCTTCCTCGTTTTTGGTATTTTCCGGAAGACAAGAAAAGCATCCTCGTGGCCACCGGCGATTCACACATGAACCCGGTTGAGTTCATTCAAAATGTGCTGGACAGAGTCGATGCCCGCGGCGGTCGAATGACCATTTATTATTCTCCGGTGATCGTAAGCGATCTGGGCAGGGCTGAGCGCGTGGCGCGATTTTGGGCAACTGATAACCTGCCATTCATTGGCGATCTGTTGCATGAGACATTCGGCTCCCCGACACCCTCTGATGTTGCCGCCTGGCGCGATAATGGGCATGAATTTGCATTACACCCTTATGTTGATAACGACCTGGAAGATGGCTGGAATACGTATTGGAAGGAATTTACCGGCAGGGGGTATGGTCCCGTTCCTCCGACCGTTCGTTCTCATCGCGTGCTTTGGACTGGCTGGACGGAATCCGCGCGCCTTCAAGCCTCGTATGGTATGCGCATGAATCTCGGCTATTATCATGTAGGTCCCTCCTTGCAGAAGAAAAGCGGCGAATGGGCATATGGTCACCTAACCGGGAGCGGCCGGCCAATGCGTTTCATCGATGCGCAAGGAAGGGTATTGAATATCTACCAGCAACTCACGCAGCTTACCGATGAACATTTGATCCCAATGGATGTGCCGGGCTGGGGCGGCTGGCCACAACTTACCGCACAAGGCGCGGTGGAAGTATCGAAATACATGCTGGATCGTTCCGTCAAAC
>DNDO01000204.1:2785-4547 GCA_003484265.1 Anaerolineae bacterium | reverse complement strand
ACCTGCTCAAATACGACTCGACCTATGGACAGTACCCCGGCACGGTGGAAGTAAAGGACGGCAATCTCGTTGTAGATGGAAAAACGATCAAAGTTTCGGCAGAGCGCGACCCGGGCGCGATCAAATGGAAGGATATGGGTGTGGAAATCGTGATCGAGTGTACGGGAATTTTTACCGACGCGAACAAAGCCAAAGCGCATATCGAATCGGGAGGCGCTAAGAAAGTCATTATTTCTGCGCCAGCAAAGAATGAAGATATCACCGTTGTACTTGGAGTGAACGACGACAAGTACGACCCGAAGAAACATAACATCATCTCAAACGCATCCTGCACTACCAATGGTCTGGCGCCGGTTGCAAAAGTATTGAATGACAAATTCGGGATCGATAAAGGTGTTTTGACGACTGTCCATGCCTACACCAACTCGCAGAAACTGCAAGACCTCGGCGCAAAAGATATGCGCGACGCGCGCGCCGCAGGGCAGAATATTGTCCCGTCTCCCACGGGCGCAGCGAAGGCAGTTGGTCTTGTGATCCCTGAATTGCAGGGGAAATTCACGGGCATGGCATTCCGCGTACCGACGCCCACAGTATCTGTTGTAGACTTCACGGCGACGCTGAACAAAGAAGCAACAAAAGAAGAGATCCGTGACGCGATGGTGGAGTATTCCAAGGGTTCGATGAAAGGCATCCTCGATGTCACAGATGAGGCGCTCGTCTCCACAGACCTGCGCGGCACAGAGTTCTCATCCGTGTTCAGCGCAATGGATACGCTCGTCATCGGCAACATGGTCAAGGTTGTTGCGTGGTATGACAACGAATGGGGTTATGCCAGCCGCACCGCAGACCTCGTGGCTAAGGTAGCCAAAGCTCTCTAATTTACTGTAGGGGCGGAGCAACGCTCCGCCCCTACAGTTTTAAATATCATGAACAAAAAAACCGTTAAAGATATCGACATCAAAAATAAACGCATCCTCATGCGCGTGGACTTCAACGTCCCGATGGCAGACGGGAAGGTGACCGACGATAAACGTATCCGCGCCGCGTTGCCGACGATTCAGTATGTGTTGGAGCAAGGCGCGTCCTTGATCTTGATGAGTCATTTGGGGCGACCGAAATCCGCTTCCGACTCGAATTTCAGCCTCCGGCCCGCCTCGGAAGTTTTATCCACACTGATAGAGCGCTCTGTCAAGATGGCGCCTGATTGCGTTGGCGCAGACGTGGAAGCGATGGCGAAAGCCCTCCAACCAGGCGAAGTCTTGATGTTGGAGAACACACGCTTCCATGCAGGGGAGGAGGAAAATGACCCGGCGTTGGCAGGTCAAATGGCTGCGCTTGCAGACGTCTTTGTGAATGACGCGTTCGGTTCGGCGCACCGCGCACATGCATCCACGGAGGGAGTCGCGCGATTCCTACCCGCCGTCTCCGGTTTTCTCATGGAAAAAGAGTTGGACTATCTTGGGCGCGCGGTTGCAAATCCCGATCATCCCTTTGTTGCGATACTCGGCGGGGCAAAGATCAGCGATAAGATCCTGGTTGTCGAAACACTGCTAACCAAATGCGACAAGTTGATCATCGGCGGCGGAATGGCGAACACTTTCCTCAGCGCCCAAGGATTAAACATGCAGGACAGCCTGGTTGAAGAGTCGTCGCTGGAAATGGCGAAAGCCATTCTGGAAAAATCTCCAGATAAATTAATCCTGCCGGTGGATTCAGTGGTAGCGGACAAGTTCGATGCCGAGGCGAACACTCAAGTCGTGGC
>DNDO01000204.1:0-2601 GCA_003484265.1 Anaerolineae bacterium | reverse complement strand
GGCGAACACTCAAGTCGTGGCTGTGGATGCGATCCCTGCCGGTTGGCGAATGCTGGATGTTGGACCAAAAACGATCGAATTATATAGAACTTCGTTGAGCGATGCAAAGCTCGTTGTCTGGAATGGACCTGTTGGTGTCTTCGAAATGCCGAAATTCGCCGAAGGGACATTTGCGATTGCGAGACTTCTGGCGGGCTCGAATGCGATCACGGTCATAGGCGGCGGCGACAGCGCAAGTGCGGTCAAGAAGGCGGGTGTTGCCAAACAAATGACGCACGTTTCCACTGGCGGCGGCGCATCATTGGAATTCCTCGAAGGAAAGGAACTGCCAGGCGTCGCGGCTTTGATGGACCGGTAATCATGTATCGGGCAGGGAGGTGATCATCCAGCCTTTTCATTTAACAACAATGCAATTTCCATAATCGGGTCATTTTTTGGGGCTATAATTTGACGATGCTAATTTTAGATACCCTCCCCTCGGAGAATACTCATGTCCTTTAATGTCGGCGAAAATATCGGTCCGTACCGGATAATAGAACAACTCGGCCAGGGTGGCATGGCGAGTGTGTTCAAGGCGTATCACGCGTCATTGGACCGCTATGTTGCCATTAAAGCCCTTCATCCCGCATTTAATCAAGACCCAAATTTTGAGGCGCGTTTCCAGCGTGAAGCCAGAGTGGTGGCAAAACTTGAGCACTCGAACATAGTGCCGGTTTATGATTATGCTGAGCATGAAAAAAGGCCATATCTGATCATGAAGTTTGTCGAAGGGGAGACACTGAAATGGCGCATGGACCAAGGGCCCTTGACAGCGGACGAAATAACCAGGATCGTGGACGCAGTTGGGTCGGCGTTATCGTACGCGCATAAGCAGGGAGTCCTGCATCGCGATATCAAACCATCGAACGTTCTTCTTTCTGAAGATGGTCAAATTTATCTTGCCGATTTCGGTTTGGCGCGCATGGCACAGGCAGGGGAGTCTACTCTTTCATCAGACATGATGATGGGCACACCGCAATATATCTCACCTGAACAGGCAATGGGGAAATCCGATCTCGATAATCGCACCGACCTGTATTCCTTTGGCGTGATGTTATATGAGATGGTGGTGGGCAAGGTTCCATTCAGCGCAGATACGCCGTTCTCGATCATACATGACCACATTTACTCGCCTTTGCCGCTGCCTCGTGTAGTTAACCCCGCCGTGCCAGAGTCTGTGGAGCGTGTTTTGTTGAAGGCGCTTGCCAAGGAGCGAGATGACCGCTTTGACGACTCTGCTAAATTGGTCGAAGCATTCAAATCCGCATGGAATGATGCAGGTGTCCCAATGCAAGGGTCAGACCTGAGTGCGTCACAGGTTCTCCACGTTGATAAAGAAACAGTTATTCCGCAACGAGTGGATCCGACCAGGGTAGCCAGCGCTCCCGCCAAGGGGACAAAGAAGAAGCCCGATGAACCTGAAGCGATTGACATTTCCAAGAAGAAACGATCCCGTTGGATTTGGATCGGTGCCGGTTCATTGGTCATCATGTGCTTGTGTTTGGGGATTTTGACCCAAAATAATCGTCGAGAGGCTAACCTGACGCAAGATTTGGGAGGGAATCAGAAGGTGTCTGTAAACGATGCGCTTGAATTTGCGATGGAAAATCCTGAAGACCCAGAGGCGCAATTGGATCTGGCGCTCGCGTATTGGGATGCGGACCAGCCGCGCAAGGTTGAAGAAACATTGCCTCTGATAGTAAAGGCGGCGGGACCGGATGACGAAGAATTTTATTGGAGCGCAGGGGATGATTTTGCCTCGACGGAAGCGTGGATTCCTGCAAGCGCAATGTATTTTCAAGCGGTACGAATTTATAATGGCAGTGGCGGAGCGCCTGAAGATTTGACAGAGGCTTTTCATGAATCCATGTATAAAGGCGCTGAACGCCCAGAGGCGGCAGCGTTCTTACAGTTCGATGCATTATCTGATATAGACCAGTCGATGGTGTTGATTGCAAAGGCGCGTAACGCTCTGTACAGCAATCGTGTGGAGGATGGGCGGGCTTATCTAAACCAAGCTAGGCGATTGCATCCTGATCTGGCGGAAGTGAAAATGTTGCAAGCTGAATTCGACCGCCATGATGGGAATCTGTTGCCTGCCCGCAATGCCGTGAAGGAATTGACGTCGAACCCGGAAGTTCCAGAATGGCTTAGAATATTTGCCGAAGAATTTTTAAAGAGGACTCCATAGATGAAACGTACAAAAGTTGTCGCTGGAAACTGGAAGATGAACAAAACCGCCGCCGAAGCGCGCGAACTTGTCAATGCCATAAGCGGAGGATTGAACGCAGTGGAAAAAGTTGAAAAAGTGTTGTGCCCGCCGTTCACTTCGCTTGCGTTACTCACAGAAATGCTAGCGGATTCAAACATTGGCGTCGGTGCGCAGGACATGCACTGGGAGGAGAAGGGCGCATTCACCGGCGAACTTTCGCCCGGCATGATCAGGGAGTTTTGCCGCTATGTCATCATCGGTCACTCGGAACGGCGCGCATATTTCGGCGAAACGGATGAAACGGTCAATAAGAAATTGCATGCGGCTATGAAAAATAACCTGACGCCGAT
>DNDO01000163.1 GCA_003484265.1 Anaerolineae bacterium | reverse complement strand
CTGCAAGTGTGACCGGGTCGCCGCACCCATAACTGACAGCGGATTCGCCTTCGGGGAGGGTGGCAAGCAGATCTTCGGGGTAGAGTTTGCTATCGGGACCGCAGCAATTATCGTCACAGCATGAAGCGTTGGTCTTTATCCGTTCTGCATAATGCTCGCGGACAGTTTCGTGAATTGGGGTATTTGTGGTCATTCTGTCTCCTTTATATCGACATTTGTCTATGAATGAAGGTAAAAATTAACGGGACTTCTTTTTATGGTGTCCCGCATTTAACTTTGGATGGCTTGTCTGACGGTTAGAGTTGTTTCTGATTCAGGTGCGAATTTGAGCATGATCTGACCGCAGCAAACCGCAATCTGTTCCTGGTTAAGTGTATAAAAAGTTTGCTTGCCCTCCTCGCGGATAGTTACGAGACCTGCATCGCGCAGGATGGCGAGGTGATGTGAGATGGTGGGTTGCGAGAAGCCGATCTTTTCAACGATCTCGTTGACGGAAAGTTCACAACAACAACACTCGTTCATGATCTTTTGGCGGGTGTCGTCGGCGATGGCTTTGGCAAAGAGGACGGGATCAAATTTCATATAGGTAACCTTCGATGTATCTATTATATAGATGTTTGTCTATTTGTCAAGTAACAAAATAGACCTGTCAAGTTTCATCGAATCTGACAGGTCTTTATATATTTACGGAACGGGTGTTGATGTCTGCGTGACTGCTGGTTCGGCAGTTGGTGTGCCAGCCTCAGATGTTGCCTCAGGGGTGACGGTGGGTGAGGTGGTCGGTGCTTCCGTCACTGGCGAGGGGTAACCGTCCAACAGAACCTGCCATGCAATGTCGAGATCGTCGCTGGCGGCAACGGGGAAGGATGGAAGATTCTTCAGAACCAGGTCGAGGCGGAAGAGCGCTTCGCTGAGGTCTTCCTGCTTGCCTTCGGGGGCGGTAAGTTGCATTTCTGCCAGAATATCGCGCGCGGCTTGCACGTCCAATCGTGCAAGGCCAAAGTTGCTTTGATAAAGGAACAACCTTGCCCGCGAAAGCAATTCCATGGCTCGGAGAAGTTCGGATTGATACGTCAACTCGACAAGTGATTCATTGCGTTGGATGTCTGCGCCCTCAAGCGTTACGACGCGGGAGTTGATGTCGGTGAGAGATTCGGTATTTGTTGTTTGTCCAGCCTCGAGCGTTGCGAGACGCGTCTGCAATTCCGCAAGTTCGATCTCGCTTTGCGACTGTCTGAATTCAAGGTCGTTTAACTGTGACGTATTCTGCTCCACTGGGCGGATATAACCTTGATATACATAAGGCACGCCATAATAAATGGTCGCGCCAATGCCGCCAATGACAGCCACGATGATGATCAACCGCAGGATGGCGAGGACGATGCGCCGCACTATTTGACCAAATGACTGACTCGGTTTCGCGTCTTCCTGACCTTCTTCCTGAACATCCTCGATCTTTTCCCCGACTTGTGTAATTTCAGCAGCTTCAGAGACTGGAGTGATACCCGTTTCTTCTTCCTGTTCTTTCTGTTCTTTTTCTTTCTTTGCCATATCAGCCTCCATTTATCTTTCGATTGTATAGCAGTTCACGATTTCGGTTCCAGTAAATCCCATTTGTTGCCGTACAGGTCTTCAAAAACGCATACTGTTCCGTACACCTCTGCTCGCGGCTCTTCGAGAAACTTCACACTTTGTGATTTCATGTCCGCATAATCGCGTTGAAAATCATCCGTATGCAGGAAAAGAAACACGCGCCCTCCGGTTTGATTCCCGATGCGGGATTTTTGTTCAGGTGTCGCGGCTTTTGCCAACAGCAATCGCGTCTCACTTGACCCGGGCGGGGATAGAGTTACCCAGCGTTTGCCTCCACCCATATCTGTATCTTCTGCCAATCTGAATTTGAGTCTTTTCGTGTAGAACGAGATTGCCTCATCGTAGTCTTCTACAACCAGGGTTATGGCGCCAATATGTTGCTTCATGGCTTCACTATTCGTCATCATTCATAACCTTAAATACCCGCCTTCGACCTTCAACACCTTTAAGTTCGTATTCACCCAGATCGTTAAAGGATAGATCCGATCCTTCGAGCATTGCAACTGTCGAGCCAGAGACCATAACCTCCCCTGCCCCTGCAAGGGACATAATTCGTGCTGTAATGTGCACACCTAATCCGTGCGCTCCATCGTTATGGAGTTCAATTTCGCCCGTGTGGATTCCTGCACGTACCTCGACACCATCCTCCCGCGCAACTTTGCTGATGGCTTTGGCGCAATGAAGAGCACGCGCCGTCCCATCAAAGATGGCAAGGAAACCATCTCCCGTAGTTTTAATTTCATAACCGCGGAAGAGGTCAAGTTGGAGTCTGACTCGTTCATAATGTTTAGCAAGGAGATTCTTCCATGCCGAGTCGCCTAATTGAGTTGCCATCGCTGTTGAACCGACGATGTCTGTGAAAAGTATTGTGGTAAGCGTTCGCTCGCCTGATATTGCTGGTTTTGCCCAATCACGCACTCCCCGAAATTCAATCGAGATGCAGGGTTCATCGCCTATGACAATTCCATCATGACCCGGTGGGATATCAAACACTTCGTTGGGACCGATGATCCGCTCTGCACCGTTTCTTTGGGTGATCCTCATTTGCCCGGAAAGCATAATACCCTGATGATGTACCTGACAGTAAGGCGTTCCAACAATCGGCTTGATGTCCTTTGACCAGCGCCAACCGGGTTGATGAACATAACGTCCAACATAGGTGCCGCCTACGTTAACAATTTTTCCTGAAAGACCCGGCCCTGATAAGACTTCATCTGGCTCGTCGAAATTTTTTGATTGCAGTTCGCTCATTCGATACTCCTCAGAGTTTCAAGGAGTATAACAAAAACGGACCGATTTCATCCTGCCCTTTTCTCTCGAAAGACATGCCTACCTTCGCGGCAACATTAACCGAAGCTTGATTCCCCTCCTCGATCAAACACACCAGCCGATGAAATTTCAAGGTTTCATAAGCATATTGAACAATCCCCTGCGCCGCCTCTGTCGCCAGTCCCTGCCCCCAATACCGCTTGGACAGAGCAAACGCGACCTCAACCTCGTCTTGTCCATCGAGCGACCACGGAAGCAGACCGCAACGCCCGATGAAGTCACCCGACCCTTTGTGTATTGTTGCCCAGAGGCCCAATTCGGGAAATTTGGGGTGACCGTTCATATGCCATTCGAGTTCTTTTTTGGTTTCCTCTAAATTGCGAGGAGCGTCAGGGATATGTTTTATCACATCAGGATCGCCATATAATGCGAACAGCGACTCCAGATCGTCCATGATGAATCGCCGAAGGGTGAGCCTTGGGGTTTCAATAATGATGGTATGTACAGCCATGATCGCTCTCAGTTCCAAATTTAAAAAGGATAAGGAAACTCCGGAATATCACATTTCATTTGGGAGTGAAATTCCGGAGTTCATGATTCAACCCGGTTAATAAAGTGTGAATTATTCTTTGTTAATGGTGATTTTCGCGGGTATTGATGGTTGCGCGCCGCCGCCTGATGCGATGGCGTTATTTGTAACAAAGACGGCGGTCAGGTCAGCTTCGGTGATGGTATAGGTGGCAGTACAGGTCACCAGCTCAGCTGGTGCAAGCGTCAGGTCTGCGGCGCCGCAATTGAAGGGGTTGGGGCTGATCAGGCTGTCATTGATCGTAAATTGAGCAGGTCCCAGTGTGGTGGTGCCATTATTCTTGATAACATAGGTGTAGGTAATGACCTGGCCGGCTTGGTTAAAGGTCAATGGGCTGGCTGCTGCGACCAAAGATAATGTAGTGACAGTGACCTCTTTATTGATAGTGGTGCTCACAGATGGAGAGGGTACTGCGCCGCCGCCCGAGGCAGTTGTGGTGCTTGTAATGGAGTTGACCGACATATCAGCCTGACTGATGGTGTAGGTGGATGTACAGGTTACTGTTGCGTTGGGTGCAAGAGTTGCATCGGCATTTCCGCAGGAGATCAGTGCGGCGCCGATAAGACTGTTGCTGACGGTAAACTGGGCGGGTCCCACGGTTGTAGTGCCGCTGTTCTTGATGGTATAGGTGAAGTTGATGACCTGTCCGACCTGGTTGTAAGTCAAGGGGTTGGCTGTAGTGGTCAACGTCAAAGATTTGGAAACTATGACGTTCCCGCCTGCGGAGTTAAGCGGGACTTTGATAACCGTTCCGACCGGCATTGAATTTAAGTTTACTTTTTGAAGGACCAGTGGGTCCGCGTTATATTTCAGCGCAATGGAATTCCATGTGTCGCCGGATTGAACGGTGTGCGTCCCCACGCAAGGCGGACCATATATCTTTCCCGCAGTTCCAACGTTTGGCACGGAGACTGTAATTCCAGGTGAGATCTGCGCGGGATTCGCCAGCTGTGTATTTGCCTGAATCGTTTTGGCAGGGTCGGCTCCATAGCATCGGGCGATCTGCCAGAGCCATTCTCCTGTCACCACTTTGTGCTGAACAGTTGAACCGACCGTCAGGTTGGCGGGGTTTTGAACCAGACCGCTTTTTGTGACAACGGCGCTTGCAGGTTGAGATGGTCCCACCTCGCCGCCTGAAGCTGTCGCGTTAGACGAGATGGTTTCGACAGTCAAGTCAGCCTGGGTAATGGTATATGGAGAGGAGCAGGTGACAGTCGCGTTGGGAGCGAGGGTGGTATCGGGATTACCACAATTGATCGGCGCGGCAAATCCCGTGTCTGTCACTGTGAACTGGGCAGGTCCGATATCCAATGTGCCGCTATTTTTGATAACGTATGTGTATGTGATCGTTTGCCCAACCTGATCGTAGGTGAGGGGTGCGACCGTTTTGGTCAGCGTCAGAATTCTATTCGGAACAGTCGGGACTGTGGTGGTGACCCCGGCAGAAAGGGTGCCGTTCACGTTTGCTGTTGTGATGCTTGTCACCGAACCTTTATCGAGATCGACTTGCGCGATAATATGACTTGAAGTGCATGTCAGGATTTCATTCACATCGAGGAACTCGTCGAGGTTTCCGACCGTGTTAACAGGCGGGCAGTTGACCGTTGCGCCTGTCACTGAGACGACGCCGGGCAGGGGCACGGTGCCAGTGTTTTTGATTTTATAGGTGTAATTGATCGTCTGCCCAACCGCGTTGAAGGGCACGGATGTATCTGCCTGAACAGTCATTTCAACAGCCGGAATAAGAGGAGGGTCTACAATGAGTTGGTTGGGATCACTTGTCCCTGGCGAGCAGGCGGATAAGACAAGCATAAATATGACGGATACGATGAGTGAACCTGATTTTTTATCCATTTTTCATCTCCATTACCATTCCCCTGTCTGATTTGCAGGATGTGATCGGACAAAACTTATTTTAACAGAATACACTATATCCGTTCGTTGTCAATAGGGGAATATGTGTCTTATGAAGGGAATACCCTCAGTTTCATCCCATTTTTTCAATATTATCTTAACCTTCCCTGATTGAATAAACAAAGAACAAGTCCCAATTAATGGAAGACTTGTTCTTTGTTATGATTTCTAAATTCGACTATTTGCTTATGTGTGGATCGGTAAAGTACGTCCCGAATTGGTCTTTAACCAGTAGCCAGCCTGTCGAATATCCTTTAGCTGGAGGAAAGAGTTTGACCTCCACCCAGACCTTCCACTTGCTGTCCATGAAAACGGAACCTGGCTTGTAATACAACTTTTCGTTGTCGAGAGCGGATGCGATGATCGTCCCGCCAGGCGCACTACGGATGTACATACCGTAAGTGTAGTCAATTTTCAAAGTGGAATATCCGTCACTTGGAACAGGCGTTTTGGTGGGAGGTGCGGGTTGTGGATATTTTGTGGGGGGAGGGACACTCACGCCTGCAGGCAGATTGATGACCTGTCCTGCATAGATCAGGCTTGGATTTTTTATCTGCGGGTTGACCGCCAGTAGATTTTTCAATGTGGTGTTGCCTCTGGCGGCGATCTTGCCAAGCGTATCGCCCGACTGGACTACGTACGTACCAGACGTGGGTGGATACGAAGGCGCGGAACCGGTTGGGATGTAGAGTGTCTGCCCGGTGTACAACCACCAGCCGAGGCCAGGGTTCGCTGCGCGTATGGCGTCCACTGTGGTGCCACAGAGTTTGGCGATGCCGCTCAACGTGTCACCCCATTGGACTGTGATATATGAGGGGCACTGCGACCACGCTTGCGCGCCACTAAACGACGTAACGGACGTGACGAGAAGGACAAAAACAACGGTTAATTGGGCGAATTTTCTGATACTCATCGGGACCTCTTCACTGTTTGGCTGTTTTATATAGCATACTCAAAATATATCGCTTGTCAATGGTGAAGAGGCAACTGGTTCCTGCGTAACAGGTGAAAAATATCGAACCGTGCGAAACTTATTTTATTGAATTTGGGAGGTTTTTCTGATCTGTAGCTTTAAACAGAATTTCAAGGAACTCATCCGTCGGTACGCGGTGAACAAGTGCCGCTGTTTCAACTGTAATTGCTTTTGTAATGAACTTACGCAGTGAATAGCGTGCCACACGTTTGATCCCGAACAACTCCATTACATCGGCGATGTCGCCGTACTCTTCAAGGATTTCCGATACCCGTGTATCTTTTGTGATTTCCACTTTGATACCTTTCTGTATAATAAGAATTATACAAGTTCATGCTTTTTCAAGCCGTCGCGTGTGATCTCGAAGATCTCCATCAATGGACGGATCAATGCCAGCGCGTACAGCGCGAATCCTATACCATACAATACGCCTCTTGCTGGGACGATGAATATGCTAGTCCACACAAACACACTCCCAATTGTAGCCGCTGTGAGGCTTATCCAACTGCCGCCGAGATGTGGGTTCTCCTCTTTGAGGAAGAAGCGGCGGGCAATGTAGGGGATGAGGGCAATGCCAAATTGCAATACCCAGCCATAAATTAATGCCTGAGGCGCGGTTGATTCGATCGGTCCGCTTTCGAAGATACCAAGCAGGATCATGGGCGCCATCAGGATGGGGGCAATAATCCAAATATACGATGAAACCAAATGCCACGCACCTGGGCTGTTCAATTTGCCACTGGTTGTGAAAGCTCGGATCGTCAATGCGATCAATGAAATCGTTGATGCGACATGTAGAAGCAAGCCTAAAACGAGAAGGGGCTCGCTTCCGATCCATGGTCCCATCACGAGACCGAATGCGCCGATGGTCATGCCCCAAAACATGCGTGAAATGTTCTTTGCGGCGCTAAGCGGGCGACCCGTGATCATCGGTATAAAGTCCACCAGCAAGCCCGCGAAAACCAGCGACATGAAACCCCACGAATTGGCGTGGATATGTACTTCAAGCGGGTTTTTGATTTGCAAAGAGAGGCTCCAATTTAGGAAAATTCCAGTGCCGATAATGATGCCCGCCATCAAATAAAGCACGCCTGTGACGTAGAATTTGAGACTTTGAGGGGCGTCACTGCCGCGGAGGTTTCGCAGTTGAAGGAACAATAGTGTGGCAGATATAAATATTAATGTGCCGCCTGTAAAGATCATTGGGTGGTTCAACCCTGAATAGCCAGCGACGAGTGCAACGAAACCGATGTTGAGTGTCAACCAGATATCCCAGCGCATTGTCGGACGTTCCTTTTTGGAAAGCGACGCGACTAACAAGGGCAGTAACCCGAAGATGACCTGGGAGACGATCCCAAGCGTAATAAAGTGTACGCGCACCCAGCGTAACGAGATGAATATATCTACGAGATTGAAACTGACCAGGGAAGCATCTGCTGCAATGAGCACTGCCACAAAGGTATACAGCAGGGTGGTGATTAGATATGGAATAGGCATTTTAGTCTCCTTATATATGCCTTACTTTATCTTCAATCCCCGATTTGCAACCCGACTTTTGTCGGGTTTTTGCCTCCAGTATTCATTTGCCCTGTATTTTTGCCTGCTCGATCAATCCTTCGCGATCCAAAATGCGGATTTGCTGTTTATCCACTTCGATGACGCCCATCTTTGTCAATTCGCGGATGATGCGGCTTAACACATCGGGAACAGTGCCAAGACGGGATGCCATCTCTGTTTGGGTTGTCGAGCTGTCTCGTTCGATCAGGTTCCCTTCAGTCTGTTCCAACAAAAGTTTTGCGAATCTAGCTTTTACGTTTTTCAAGGAAAGGTCTGAAGCGAGTGATGCAAGGTCAATAATCTTGTCTGCCATGTTCTCGATGATCCGAAATGCCATTTGCGGATACGCCGACAACACCTCTTCCAATGCCTGGCGGGGGATCAGCCAAATCCCAGATTCCTCCAATGCAATGGCAGAGGCAGGATTTGCCCTCTTTGCCAGAACGCCGACTTCATGGAATATCTCACCTGCATTGATGACCTTAAGAACTTGTTCGCGTCCATCAAGAGAGGTTTTTACGGCTTTCAACGAGCCGTATTGTAAATAAAACAAATTGGACTCGGTATCCCCTTCCCAAAATACCACTGTTTCTGCAGGGTAGACCTTCCACGTGGCGTTTTGTGCTATTTGCACCAGAGCCTCAGCGGCAATTCCACGCAGGAGCTCTGTGTTTTTTAGCCGTTTGAAGAGGATGTCATTTTGCATGGAATTATTCTACCGTCTAACCCTTCTCCCGTCTCCCCCTTCGGGGAGGTGCCGCTGTGACTGCCCTTTGGGCGTGTCTAATAGCCCCTCCCGTACGACGATCACTCATATCAAAATGCAAGTCATCTTCTTCCTTTGGCTTTTGTATACATCACTCATATTAGCCTGGTCTCTCACGTAAAGTAAAAAGGAGACACAAATAATTATTGCATCTCCTTTTTACTTTACGATTATCTGGTTATCGTCGGTGGATTAGTCTGGCGCCGGCCGATACCTTATTCGTTACTAAGGAACCAGCTGTGGAGAAATCGAGAATGTTCCATCGGGATTGACAGATACCTTTGCCCATTGGGAAAGGGCGGATCCAGCGCCGAAAACTTCAAGTCGTGTGAAATTAGGATACGAAGTCCCTGCGGGGGTAAGTTGGGCCGGGGATGGATAAACATCGGTGAGTGGCTGGTCAACACGATATAGATGCGTATCGCCACCAATGTAGAGAACATTGACGTCAGGATTGTCTGCAACAAATGCGCGCAGTATCACAATGAAATCGGCATATCCAGATTCTGTGTATCCCTGGCCGGACTCCAGGAATCGCTCAAACGGATTTGCCTGTGAGGCGATGACCACCAACCTGATATGTGGTTGATGCTCCGCTTGCTTAAGCATTTTCTCCAGAAATGCCATATTGGATGCATTGCGAGCGGCGTATTCCAGATCCATATCGGGGGTTCGATTGAGATTATTGTTACTTCCGGGTTGGTGAAGGGTAATGAACATGGCGGGCTTTACTGTCCAAGCAGCATTTTCAACGTAGGGCTTTTGATCCGATTTCAAGGTAATCGTATTTTGGCCAAGGCTTTTGTTGTGTTTATCATAGAACAGGTTTCGTATGAGGGATAACCTATCAAGGGGGTCCATGCTGCCGTTATTCGCCCTATGGCAGTCGGTCCATTCGTTATCGCCAGGGGTAAATATCAGTGGATTCACAAAGGAGTTGAAGTATTCCAGATTGGTGGAATACACCGCGTCTTCACACAGGGTTGATCCGCCTTTTATGTCTCCGATGTGGATGCTAAACTCAATATCCTCATCCTCGTTGATGTGTGCGATTACACTTTCATACTCAGTAGCCGGATACACCTGTCTACCACCGGAGGTAGGCAAGTATGGAACATCGCCGATGGCCGCGAATGAGAATCCAATGGCGGGCTTGCTTCTCTCGAGTGACGAAGCAGAGCCAATGTTCGTGAACGCCAAGATGGTAATTAACAAAATTGAAGTCAAGCCAATCTTCTTCATGTCTTCTCCTTATCCGTGTCTAATAATTTTAAAGTTTTGCTATGACAATATGTTTCCTTTGATGCTACGCTCTGTACATTGTTATTATCAATGGATTACACCTCCTTGCCTCATTTCATCTGAAATTGAGAATCCGATTATCAAGGTTTCATACATCGAATGTCATGAGACATTAACAGACCGTACCAAGGGTGATGTCACAATAAGAATATGTTAGCAATAATAAAGTCCCAGCTTGCACAATTGTTTGAGCCTAATCTGCCTCGACAGCAAGCACCAGTTACCCGCCTACCCTTCTATAATAGGAATTGCCCACGCGCGATGCACTGGACGCCTGTTTCTTAAGCGTACACTCATCTTTCAGCTCGATATAGACATAAAAATGCCTACCCAACAGCAGGCTTGCGACAATTAATTGTAGTTAGGTAGGGCTGAAGAAAATGTCAGTAAGGTGCTAAATGTAGGGTGATTCAGTGAGCGTTGCCCAACCCTGCTGCAATGCATAAAGGGCAGCCTGGGTGCGGTTAGACACGTGAAGTTTTCGATAAATGGTTCGCAAACGGTTGGCGACGGTATAACGGGAAATATGTAGCGCTCGGGCAATCTCGCGGTTGTCTATTCCGTGTGCAACCTGTCGCAGGACTGCCATTTCACTTTCTGTCAGCCGTTCGACAGTTGATGAGTCGGGCGCTTTGACATGCAACTCGCTCAATACACGCGCTGCGATAATCGGGTCAATCAGATATTCTCCGCGGTGCACGGCCTCCATTGCAGCGATCAAATCCTCGGCATTCACGGATTTGAGCAGGTACCCGCGTGCGCCAGCCCGAATGGAGTTAAGCATGAACGTTTCCTCGCGATACATGGTCAGGGCAATGATCCGGGAAGTGGGTCTCGCGCGCATTATCTGTTGGATTGCTTGTATGCCATCCATGTCAGGCATGACAATATCCATAAGGATCACATCTGGGTTTAGCGTTAGTGACAGTTCCACCGCCTGAGCGGCGGTCTCCGCTTCCGCCACCACGGTGAAGTTGCCCAGATTCTCGCAAATCTGGCGCAAACCCTGACGCATCAGCGTGTGGTCATCCGCGATTAGAATTTTCACTGGAGGCACCTTCAGGACCGTTGGTAAGAGGTGGCAACGTTATGAATAATTCCGTGCCAAGACCGATCGTGCTAAGGATATCCATGGTGCCCCCACGCTGAAGGATCCGTTCGCGCATCTGCCGCAATCCAAAATGTCCTTCCCCTGCTTTTGTGCCGACAACACTGGGGTCGAAGCCCCGGCCATTATCCCGTAATGATAAGGTGACACCTCGAGCCGCGTCGGATGTGAGCCGTAACACGACGGAGTTCGCTAGTGAATGCTGACGGAAGTTTATCAGTCCATGTTGGATGACTCGGAACAGCGGCTGTTCGTAGGAAACCGGCAGCGCATCTTGAGTGCCCGAAATAATCACATCGGTTAGCACAAGATATTGGTCGCCAAATTCCTTCACCATTTGAGATATCGCTGGGAAAAAACCTACAGCATCCAAATCAACAGGGCGCAGTGCGAAAATGGCGCGGCGGATGTCGGCTATGGAATCGGACAACACATCCTGCAACTCTTTTAGCGCGAAGCGTATCTCGGGTTCGGCGTCACCAGCCATGCTTTGCCACATGGCCGCCTTGTGGCGTAGTGCAGCCAGGTTTTGCGCGACGCCATCGTGGATTTCATGGGCGATGCGGACGCGTTCCGCTTCGATTGCTTCCGTTTCCGTGCGGCGAAATGATTCGGCAGTGATGTCTCTTGCTGCGATGATCATCTGACCTCTATTGGCAGGATCGAGTGAAGCGACCACTCTTACAGGAAAGATTGTGCCATCGCGGCGCTGGTTGTTTGTCTTGTGGGTTACGGTTTCACCCTGTCGGACACGTTGCAGGACGGCTTGTGCGCTTCCTTTTAAATCTTCTGGCACCAATTGAACGACTGGAATCCCCACAAACTCGTCGGCCGAATAACCGTAAACCACGCATGCCCGCTGATTTGCATCGGCGATTACCGCAGTGGTAACGTTGACCGTCAAGATGCATATCGGAAGGTGTTCGAACAAGTGCCGGTAGTGATTCCCGCCTGCCCGGCCTTTGCTCTCCACACCGTATGGTGAACTTCTATGGACTTCCATCTAATCAAATCCCGTTACAGTCTCCTCGAGATGGCATCTCAAGATTTGATTAATTAATTGTGTAGATTATATATTATTCGAAAATAAATTTGTTATCTAATCCACCGTCCAAGTCTGTATCAGTTTACACAGGCAATCAGCCCTCCCCGACCCTCCCCAATTAGACAGGGTCGGTGGGGCATAGCTTTGTGTTCCTAGTTGCCTATCGTAGTTAACGATTCTAATCCACCGTCAACGTCTTGCTCAAATTCCTCGGGAAATCAGGATCGAACCCTCGCATCACGGACATGTGATACGAGAGCAACTGCAACGGCAGCACGCCCAGCAACGCGCTGATCTGCGGGTCGGATTTGGGGAG
>DNDO01000136.1:3623-5483 GCA_003484265.1 Anaerolineae bacterium | reverse complement strand
GGTTCATCGAGAAAGAGCAATTTCGGTTGATGTACCAATGCGATGCCCAATGCCAAACGCTGACGCCAGCCTGCAGAGAGGGACCGTGTCAACGTGGATTCATGTCCAGTGAGGCCGACCAGATCAAGGGTATGTGCGATGCGGGCTTTATCCGTGATGCCATACACGCCGCCGTAGAACGTCAAATTTTCATGAGTCGTCAAATCATCATAGATCGCAAACTTCTGCGACATATATCCCGCACGCCTGCGCACTTCTTCTGTTTGCCTGAACGCGTCGAATCCAAGAACTGTTGCGTGGCCTTCACTCGGCTCAAGTAAACCAAGTAACATGCGGATGGTAGTGGTCTTGCCCGATCCGTTCGGACCGAGATAACCGACCACCTCGCCTTCGTTCACTTCAAAGCTGATGTGATCGACCGCAACAAAATCGCCAAAGTGTCGTGTGAGATCATTTACCTGGATGACTTTGTTCATTTGGATTCCGACAATGCGATGAATACATCTTCGAGGGCCGTATTCACAACGCGCAGTTCATCCACGTGACCGCCTTCGCTTCCGATCTGGACTTTGAGCCTGCTTATTACCTCTTGAGCTTTCCCTTTGCCCACACGGACGTGCAGTTTATCTCCGAACGCCTGCACATCTTCCACATCCACATCCTGATGCGAAACACGACGAAGCACTTTAATTGGAGCGCCGCGCAGTTCAAGTATGCGCCCATTGAGTTTCGTCCGCAATTTCGACGGGGTATCCTCTGCGATGATCCTTCCATCTTTCATAAATCCAACGCGGTGACAGCGCGATGCTTCGTCCATGTAGGGAGTGGAGATAATGACGGATACACCTTCACCTTGTGTCGTTAACCGAATCACCAACTGCCAAAAATCCTGGCGCGTGACAGGGTCAACTCCTGTGGTGGGTTCATCGAGGAGTAACACTTTGGGGCGCGTGACGAGCGCGGAGGCAAGTCCAAGTTTTTGCTTCATACCGCCTGAGAGTTGTCCTGCGCGGCGGTCGGTGAATTTTTCGAGACCGACGAAATCAAGAATTTCCAGCGAACGCGGACGCCATTCATCAGGCTTCAGTCCGCGCACCTCGGCAAAAAAGCGGATGTTTTCCAACACGGTCAAATCTTCGTACAACGAGAATCGTTGCGAGAGATAACCGAATTGTGCGCGTGCCTGTTCGGTTTGTTTTTCAATGTTGTATCCACAGATCTCGGCTTGACCCGAGTCTGCTCTGAGGGCTCCGACGAGCAGGCGCATGGTGGTGGTCTTCCCTGCCCCATCCGGGCCGACAAGTCCATAGATCTCGCCTCCGGCTATTTCAAGGGATACACCGTCCACAGCGCGGGCATCACCGAAAAATTTTCTTAGGTTGGTTGCTTTGATTAATAGGTTCATATTATTATCGGCAGGGGCGAAATATTGCTTCGCCCCTGCCTACTTAAAATTATTTGAACACCACGTCCGCTGGCATGCCGATCTTAAGTTTGCCATTGTTATCGGTAACCTTGAGTTTGATGGCATAAACAGTTGAACTGCGTCCTTCCACTGTCTGCACGTTACGCGGGGTGAACTCAGCCTGGTCTGCGATGTGAGTCACAATGGCATCGAAGGTTTCGTTGGAGAAGGAATCGACTGTAACGCCAGCCTGCTGTCCGAGGGTGATGTTGCCATATTGGTCCTCGGGGACATAGACCGTGATGCTCAATTCATCAAGATTCGCCATGGTGAAGGCAACCGCGCCAGGCTGAACGAATTCACCCGGCTCAACATTGCGCGTGAGGATGACTCCGTCCATTGGGGCAACGACGACGATCCTATCGAGCTGGATCACGATCGTATTCAATCGTGAT
>DNDO01000136.1:0-3338 GCA_003484265.1 Anaerolineae bacterium | reverse complement strand
CTTTTTCAGCGGTTTTCACTTGGGGAGAATCCATGCCTGTTTGAAGGGCGCGCAATTTATCCACCGCGAGGTCATAGGCTTCCTGAGCAACGATCGCATTCGCGCGGGCTTCGAGGACATCGGTTGCACCTTCGGTGGTAAGAGCGTCTTCATAATTCTTTTGAGCGTCTTCCAGGTCTATCTCCGCTTCATCCAGCACGATCTGGGCGGCATCGCGCAAATCCTGACTATCGGATGCGCCGCTGGTGCTGTCGAAAACAGAATCTGCATTTTGGAATGCAAGGCGCATCTGGATCAATTTCGCTTCAACCTCAAGGAAATCTGAACTGCCAACCCTGACATTGACCTCCCCGAGTCTTTTCATTGCGTCTTCCAGTGCTGCTTTCTTCGCGTCTACTTCGGCTTGCGCGGCTCGAAGGCGTTCCTCTTTCGAAAAATACCAGACAGGCTGATCGAACTCTGATGGTTTTGATTCATCCCAGATCGCAATGCGGGTTTGCGATTCCTGCGCGAGTGCATTAGATACGGTCAGGTCATATTGCAGTTGGGCAGATTCCAACGCGACTTCGGCGGTTCGGACGGCGGCGTTGGCAGAATCAAGCGCGGTTTGGGCGGTCTGCTTTTCGGACTGAAGCAGGCTGTCGTCCACGTAAAGAAGCGGGTCACCCAGCTCTACGGGCTGTCCCTCAGCGGCAAGGACTTCCACCACTTTGCCTGCCATCTCAGGTGAAACGTTGACGACTACGGATTCAATGGTGCCCGAGGCTTTGAGGACTCCGTTTTCATCGGGAGTCAATGCGCGATAGGTGTAATACCCTATAGTGGAAAACACGAGCAATATAACAAAAATTCGAACGGGAAGCGGGGGAAATGTGTTTTTCATCAGAGTCTCCTTCGGAGAAGGTATTTCTAAATTTAGGGAT
Organism: Anaerolineae bacterium; assembly: GCA_003484265.1. Classification (GTDB taxonomy): domain Bacteria; phylum Chloroflexota; class Anaerolineae; order Anaerolineales; family Villigracilaceae; genus Defluviilinea. The sequence continues at coordinate 2,415 of DNDO01000136.1, read as the reverse complement.
GGGAGTACATCTTCGCAATGACATTAATCGAGGCGTTTACGGAATCGCGCAGAAGCGGCTCCTAAAATGACTATGGCGAAGATCGTTAGTGCAAGTATCTCTGGTTGCAGGGAAGCTGCGCCAACTCCTTTTAGCAGCAACGAGCGTATGATCACAAGATAGTAGCGCAAGGGGATGATGGCAGATATGTATTGCAATACTTTGGGCATGGCTTCAATTGGAAAGAAGAACCCTGAAAGGAAAATGCTCGGTAACATGGTGAACATAACCGTGATAAAGGCTTCCTGTTGATTATTGGCAATGGTTGATGCAAACAAACCAATGCCCAGGCTGGAAAGCAGAAACAAACCTGAAAGCCCAAATATCAGCCCGATGTCTCCCCGAATAGGCACGTGGAACCACCAATATCCGACGGCAAGAACTTCGATCAAGTTAATAAATGCCAGAAAAGTATATGGCAATATTTTTCCCACGACCAACTCCCACGAGCGGATGGGCGTGACGATCAATTGCTCGATGGTACCGCGTTCGCGTTCGCGCACGATGGAGGAGGCTGTTAGCAAGGCTGTGATGAAATAAAGGATCATGCCTGCCACACCTGGCACATTGAAATATGCTGCAACGAGATCAGGGTTGTACCAAACCTGTGTACGGACATCGAGAGGCGGGTCGAACGCGGATGGTCTGCCAGTCAGCGCAGCTTGATCGGTCAAAATTTTAGTAGCGTAAAATTGCCCGATGAGTTTGGCTGTGGACAGCGCTGTCCCACCAATGGTGGCGTCAGAACCATCCAACACAAGCGAAACTTGTGCTTTACCTTCGATCAACTGCCGCTCATAATCTGGCGGGATGATGAGCGCAGCGCGGGTATCTCCCGCTTCGATCAAGTCACGGTATTCATCTGCAGAGTAAACGGAATAATCTATACTGAAATAATTCGCTGAACGGAATGCATCCAATAACGAGCGTGATTGCGTGGACTGGCTCTGGTCCCAGACGGCGAGTGAGATGTTTTTCACATCAGTGGTCGCGGCATACCCGAGCAGGAACAATTGCATGATCGGCATCACAATGATCATTGCCAGCGTGCGCGGATCCCGGAAGATCTGAATGAATTCCTTGCGAATAATTGACTTTAAACGGGAGTTCATGCGGACTCCTTTGAAGAGTTGCCGTAGATAAATTTGATGTCGGGCAATTCAGTATAGTAAAAATGCACCCAAATATAGATGTGATTAAACGCCGCCGCCAGCAAAGCCGCCTTCGACATAAATAGCAGCGCCAGAGCCCACAGGAGGAGGAAGGCAAACTTATACATGGCATTATCCGTGTATTTGAACATGCCCTGTTTGACAAAGGGTTTATTCCGATATTCGGCTGGCTTGAAATGGTCTTCGCCATAGGCACGGCTAACGCCAAAATAATGGAAGACGGAATACATTGTGTAGGCTGCTGGAATGAACAGAATAAACGCCAGCACATAAGCAAGAATCTGGTTTATGCCCAGTGTATTCGTATTTGAAATTCCAAGCAAAACAAGCGTAATGGGTCTTCCAACAAATAGGATGGTAAAGATCACTTTGTAAATGGGAAAAGCCCTGTCACCGAACCAGTCGGTCAGTTTATGGTGATACAGTTCCGCCCGCCAGAGAAATGCAACAACGATTTGATGGAGAACGGGTGTTGCAACTGCGATCCAAAACCAGGTGTGTGTACTGATCCCCCACAATTGACCTGTCAACACGCTGTCTGTTGCAAGAAAATTAACGCCGATAAGTAAAACGATTAGAAGCAGGTAGTGCTGTCCCTGTTTTTCAAACATCGTCAAGCCTCACTTTTCAAGATGCCGTGCATGTAAATATCCACGTAGGCATCAAGCGTATTTTTAGGCATCAGGTTTTTTAGAAGCGATTGCGAAATAACGATATCAGTCAGCATGTAGGATAAAACCATGCCGATAAATGACCGCAATAAAATCACAGGGTTGGCCACTCGCAATTCTTTTCGAGATTTCACAAGCCTTTCAAAGACCGGCAGTATCTTTGGCGCAATTTCCTTGATCAGGGCGGCTCCATGCGCGCCATTAAACTCGGCAATCTCTATTAACATCAGTTTGACGTAGTACTGCTGGGAGGTTAATTCGTTGATGATGACACGGGCAGCATTGCCGAGGAATTCCTCCATCGTCTCTCCCTCTGCGGCAAGGATTAGCGGCAGGACCTTTCTGTAGGGATGTTTATCCACTATGATGGCTTCGAATATCTCATCCTTGCTCTTGAAATGGTTGTAAATTCCCCCCAGCGCCAGGTTGGCGCGTTTTGCGATCTGCCTCATGGAGGTGGCATGATATCCCTGTTCCATGAATAACTCGATGGCGGCATCTTCAACCCCGAGGCGGGTAACCTCGCCTTTTTT
>DNDO01000228.1:29013-39542 GCA_003484265.1 Anaerolineae bacterium | reverse complement strand
CATAGCGGATCGCTCTGTGCGTAATTATGCTAAAATAATTCCAATGAAAACAAAACTTCCTCAACCCGTTCACGCATCATACAACCGGCACCGCAGGGAAGTGGTGACACAAATCATTCTTCCGGTGTTATTAACTATGCTTCTCGTCATCGCATTGATCGTGATTATCAACGTTGCAATATTCCGCGATGGCGTAGATGTCGGTCGCTGGGCGGCAGTCTCGACGATATGGATTGTGATTCCCATTATGATCGGGATGTTGATCTTTCTTGTTTTCCTGGGCGGACTCATTTACCTGATTGGAAGATTACTCAACATCACACCAACATATACGGGGCATGCACAAGATTTCATCTATAAAGTTGCGGACTATATCAAGCGCGGCGCGGACGCGGTCATCAAACCTATCATCGGTCTCGAAGGATTTATTGCAAAGATGAACGCGTTTTTTGGAAGGAAATAAACCATGAACAAAAGCAAAACATTATTTTTTGGCGCACTGATAGGCGCAGTGACTGGACTGATCGCGGCAACATTACTCAACCGTAATGCGGAGAAGAACGAAAAAGAGTCAGCCATCACCACGGGCGAAGGGATGAAACTTGGCGTCCTCGTGTTTGGTCTGTTAAGGGCGATTGCAAGTTTAGGGGATGAGAAGTAGTTCTCAGCTTTGATTTAAAATCTTGATAAATTTGAAAATATAATACTTTACCCCCCTGCAACGACCCATCGGTCGCGCCCCTCATCTTTCGCTTTGTAAAGGGCTTCATCTGCGCGGCGCAGGAATTGCTCCCAATTTTCCTGCCCGATCTTATATTGTGCCACGCCGATACTGATCGTTACTTTGAATGTATGATTATTGGAGTCGATTTCCAGAGTCCGTACCCGCTGACATAATCGTTCCGCCTGTTCCCCGGCGGCTTTGATCTCGCTGTTCGGCAGAACGATCAGAAACTCCTCCCCTCCGTAACGGCCGATCGTATCCGGATTTCGTATCTGTTCCCGCAATCGTGCTGCAACACTGCGGAGCGCGTCATCGCCGGTGGTGTGCCCGTAGGTATCGTTGATCTTTTTAAAATGATCGATGTCAAGAATGGATATTGAAAGAGGCGTGCCGTAACGATTCGAGCGGATGACTTCCTCCTGCAAATCCACAATGATCTTGCGGCGGTTGGGAAGGAATGTCAACACATCCGTATTCGCTATTTCATGCGCCTGTGCCAGGACCGCTTTCACTTCGATCTCTTTGATCTCAAGCGCGCGTTTCGTTCTTTGGTGTTCGGCATCCAAGGTTTGGAAATCATCCAAAAGGTTTTTATATTTTTCGATCAGGTCTTTGTTCTCTGGATTATCTGGCACCACGCCTCCCAAATTGACGCTCAAGCATATCCACCGATAAATGGATCATCGTTGGTCGCCCATGCGGACAAGTTCGCGGCGAGTCGCAGGCTTCGAGATCAGTCAGCAAGGCACGTTGTTCTTCACTGGACAATGCCTGCCCCGCTTTGACCGCCATCCGCTTACATACACGCGCCGCAAGTTTCGCCTCTATCTCATCCTGTAGCGGAGTTTCGTCTTCTTCAAAATCCTCGACCAATGCCCGCAGTGCCGCGGAAGAATCGCTTCCTGAGAACAATGTGGGCATCGCTCTCACCTGGAACGTATTTGGTCCGAATTCGTTCACGTCAAAACCGAAACGGTTTAAAACTGTCAATTGTTCCAGCAACAGTTTTGCCGCCTGCGGCGGGACCGTTACCACTTCGGGATTCAACATTGCCTGTGACGGTATCTTTTGCATCTCACGTTGCGCCATTAGTTTTTCAAACAAAACACGCTCATGTGCGGCATGTTGGTCAACAAGATACAGACCATCAGGACCTTCTGCCACGAGATACGTCGCACCGATTTGACCGATGAGGCGCATGAGAGGAATTTTGGTGAACTGAGATTGCGGTTGAGAACCAGAGATCGGAGACTGACCACTGACGGCTGACTGATGACCATTCTCTAGCCTCGAGTCTCTAATTTCCTCATCATGCCCAATCGTCCAATCCAACCCAACGGACGAAGAATTTGAGTCGGAGGGAACCGTCCGCGTTGTGCCCCATAGACTCGGCGCAACATTTGGGACAGGTGAATACGCCAACAACGCCTTGCGTGTTGAACGCTGGACGAAGCTAAAGACTTTATCCTGACTCCGAAACCTAACTTCCGCTTTGGCTGGGTGTACATTAACATCCACTTCGGCAGGGTCGATCTCGAGGAACAACGCAGACATCGGGTAACGCCCCACCATCAATAAGGTGTGATATGCCTGCAACAATGCCGAGTTGAGCGCGATCTCCTGCACCCAACGCCCATTAATGAAAAAAGTGATCTCTTTTCGATTGGAACGAGTCACTGTTGTAGGACTGATAAAACCACTGAGGCTATAACCTTCCTCTTCAGCCATGACCTCGAGCATCTGCTTTGCCACGTCCACGCCGTAGAGAGACGCGAGGATCGCGCGTCGATTTCCGTCACCTGAGGTTTGCAAAACGGACTTCTTGCCCTCCGATAATTTAAACCGTTTATCAGGGTATGCCAGCGCATATCGTGTCACTAAATTATCAATTGTGCGGCGTTCAGTGACATCGGTTTTTAAAAATTTCAAGCGCGCAGGTACGTTATAGAAAAGGTCCATCACACGGACGGTCGTACCAACGGTCGTCCCCACTTTCGTTACCTTGCTTGATTTACCGCCCTCCACTTTCAAACGCGCACCTTCTTTTTCATTTTTCACACGAGAGGTAATTGTCATGCGCGAGACGGAGCCAATCGAGGCCAGGGCTTCTCCGCGAAACCCAAGCGTCCCAATGGAAAAAAGATCATCGGAGCGTACCAGTTTCGAGGTCGCATGACGCGAGGCGGCTAATTCCAATTCAGCGGAGTGGATGCCGAATCCGTCGTCCGCAACTTCGATCAACTTCTTCCCCGCATCCTCAATTGAAATCGAAATACTGTCTGCATCCGCGTCCAAAGAGTTTTCAAGCAACTCCTTCACGACAGACGCAGGGCGTTCGACCACTTCTCCTGCCGCGATCTGAGAGGAGACTTCAGGCGAAAGTAAACGGATTGGCATCTCTAGATTATACCCGCCCTTAATCCTGTATATTTTTTACAGAAATGAGGGCTATTATTATATAATCACCCTATGCGGTTTTCAACAATTTTCTTCGATCTCGACGACACCCTCTACCCTTCCTCATCCGGTTTGTGGGATGCCCTTAAGGAACGCATGACCGTCTACATGCGCGACGTGCTCCACATCCCTGAGGCTGAAGTGCCCGCATTGCGCGAGCAATATTACAAAATGTATGGCACTACTTTGCGCGGGCTGGTCGAACGTCATAAAGTGGACCGAGAGGATTTCCTCGCATTTGTGCATGACGTGTCTCTCAAGGATTTTTTGACCCCGAATCCTCTTCAACGCGAGATCATCGCTTCGCTTCCACAACGCAAACTGATCTTTACCAATGCAGATGTTAATCACGCCAGACGCGTTCTCTCAGTCCTCCAATTGGACGACCTCTTCGATACCATCATTGACGTGAACGCGGTCGCGCCCTATAACAAACCGAACCCTGAATCCTTTGCCATCGCGCAGGAACTCGCCGACGAACCCGACCCGCGCAAATGCGTGATGATAGATGACCTGCCGCGCACCACCCGCGCCGCATTGGAAGTTGGCATGGCAAGCATTTTATATGGCACTGAAGAACCAACCAAAGACGCCAGCGGAGTCTTTGTAGATTGGAATCATCTGCCTATTTTGCTCGCCGATGAGTAAAGCGATTCGCTCAGAATGACGAAATAACGGAGGGCACTAATTGGAATCAAACCGCATACTCATCGCCGCCCTTCTATTTATCATCGTGATCATCGGCGTTAATTACGCTCTATTCATTATTGCCCGCAACTGGGCAAAAGGCGGTGACTCACGCTGGATGTCTGCCTTGCGTAACTCGCTCAGTAAACCAATGGAAGGTTCATCCAATAAGTCCATGGATGAGTTGCGGAAAAAGATAAGTGACTTGGAAAACAATAAAAAGGTTGAATAACTTGTCCGAATCACTGTCCTTCGACTTCGGTACACTGCGCTCAGGACGTGGTTTGTGTTTCTAACACTCTTCATACGAACGGAATTCCCAATTTCATCATCCTTTAATCACGCCATAGTATCTTCAAGTGATAACAGGTGACAGTCACCTTTGGAGGCATTTGTGAGTAACACAACAAAATTAGTATTCGGCATATTCGCGGCTTTCATCCTGCTGACAGGTTCGTTTGCGGGCGGGTTTGTTACAAGGCACGCACTGGCGCAATCAGATATTTTCCCCGGGTTTAGCGATAGCCCGCACCCCGATGTGGAAATTCTGCCGCCCACGTCCAATGCGCCTTCAGATGAACAATCTTCCGCAACGCCGCAGGAACTTGAAACTCTCTTTGTCCCCTTCTGGGAGGCGTGGAACATCGTCCATAACGATTTCGTCGACCAGCCGGTGGACGATACCCTTCTTATGCAGGGTGCGATTCGCGGCATGATGGAAGCATTGGGCGACGAGCAGACATTCTACATGGACCCCAAAGTTTTTGAGAGCGAGTCGTCAACGCTTTCAGGTTCATACCAGGGCATTGGGGCTCAGGTGGATACCAGCGGGGACTTCCTGACGATCATCAGTCCCTTTGAAGGATCGCCGGCTGAAGCCGCGGGACTCCGCCCCGGCGACCAGATCATCGCCATCGACGGCGAAGACATGTCAACCTACAGCCCCGAGGAAGCCCGCCAAAGAGTATTGGGCCCGGAGGGTACAAAGGTCGTATTGACGGTGGCACGCGAGGGCGAGTCTGAACCGTTGGAATTTACGATCACACGCGCGTTGATCTCAGTTTCAAGTGTCACCGGTGAGATGCTCGAAAATGACATTGCTTATATTGATATCAACTCCTTTGGCGATAACACCACTCGGGAACTCCGCGAAAAACTGGATGAGTTACTGGCGCAGAACCCGAAAGGTATCATCATTGATCTGCGCTTCAACCCCGGCGGATATTTGATCACTTCCGTTGAGGTCATGTCGGAGTTTGTGGATGAAGGCGTTGTGCTGATCGAACAATACGGCGACGGTACACGCGATACATACAATGCTTCCGGGAATGGAAGGGCAACCGACCTGCCGATTGTCGTTCTTATCAACGAGGGTTCTGCTTCTGCTTCTGAGATCGTAGCAGGCACTCTGCAGGATTATGGCCGTGCCGAACTTGTGGGCGTTCAATCGTATGGAAAAGGATCAGTCCAAACATGGCAGCCGCTTTCCAACGACCAGGGCGCCGCGCGAGTGACCATCGCAAAATGGCTGACGCCAAAAGAACGCGCCATTGATGGGGTTGGATTTACACCGGACCACACCGTTGAAATGACCGAGGACGATTACACAAACAATCTCGACCCCCAACTCGATAAAGCCATCGAAGTTTTACTGGGTCTAATCGCACAACAATAATCACCACGCTCTATCAAAGGCTAAGCCATTGGTAAAGCGTGGATAACAAAAGGAGAGCAAAATGTTTTTCTTTGATCCGACCTATCTGATCTTCATGATCCCCGCCTTCATATTGATGGGCATCACCTCATGGTATGTAAGACATTCCTACACCAAGTGGAGCAAGGTCCGCGCATCCAGCGGGCTGACCGGCGCGCAAGCCGCGGAAAAATTGGTTTCACGCGCAATATATACCTCCAACGGAGCCAGCGCCGACCTTCGCAGTGTCCGTGTGCTTGGCATCGGCGGCAATCTCACCGACCATTACGACCCGCGCAACAAGACTCTCAATCTTTCACAGGGTGTCGCCAACGTCCCATCGGTTGCCGCCATCGCCATTGCCGCACATGAGCTCGGTCACGCCCTGCAGGATGCGGAAGGATATGGTCCACTCCGACTCCGCTCTGTGCTGGTTCCCATGGTCAACATCGGATCCAACCTCGGTTGGATCCTCATCATGGCGGGCTTGCTCCTGCGTTTCACCGAACTTGCCTGGCTGGGTATTCTCGTGTTCGCAGGCGGGGCGGTATTCTCCCTCGTCACCCTGCCGGTGGAGTTCAATGCATCTGCCCGGGCGAAGCAAATGCTTGCACAAAGCGGAATCATCCAATCGGACGAAGAGATGCGCGGCGTCAGCGCTGTGCTCAATGCCGCTGCATTGACCTACGTTGCAGCGCTCATCACTGCCGTATTGCAACTGCTATATTACGTCTTCCTCGTCGGCGGTCGGCGCAGAGATTAACCCTCCGCCTAAAACGCAGTCGAAATGCGCGCCATCGATTAGATAAATCAAACACCCGCGGAATGTCCGCGGGTGTTTAACGTATAATCCTCCCACCATGCGGAAATTCATATTCATCCTCATCATCTTTTTGAGCGCGGCATTTCTTTACCTCAGTTTTGGCGAGCTTGAAAGCATTCTCGAAACCATCCAGCATGGTAACCTTTGGTTCGTGCTTCTTGGTCTCGCCCTGCAATTCGCATGGTTCATCGTTTCGGGATCAACCTATCTGGCGCTATATCGCGTCCTGGGTCTGGACGGATCGATCTATAAATTCTCACTGATGTCCGCCGCCGCCAATTTCGTCAATACCATCGCGCCCAGCGCAGGGATGGGTGGAACCGCGATCTTTATCAGCGACGCATACCGTAACAATCACTCTCCCGGCAAAGCCACTGTTGCCAGCATGTTGAATCTCTTTCTCGATTATCTGGCATTTCTTTTTGTGCTGACGCTGGGCTTGATCGTTCTCTGGCGCCGCAACGACCTTGACCCGACGGAGATCGTCGCTTCCGCCGTCATCTTCGCCATTGCCATAGGGCTCGGTTTTCTTCTGTACCTTGGCTCACGTTCCGGGATCGCGTTGGGAAACGCCCTCGCGAAAATGGCACGCCTCGTCAACCGTATTGCAAAACCCTTTATCCATCGCGACTACTTGAGCGAAGAACGAGCGCATGAATTTGCGAATGAAATGGCGGAGGATCTCAAGTCACTTCCGCAGAAATCGAACAGCCTTATCAAACCTTTGCTGTATGCATTTGCGAACAAGGGTCTTATGATGTGCATCCTTATGGCATGTTTTCTATCCTTCGATGTCCCGTTCTCAGAGGGCACCATCATCGGCGGTTTTTCCATCGCGTATCTTTTTCTTATCGTATCCCCAACGCCCTCCGGCATCGGCATTGTGGAGGGCATCATGCCTCTTGCGCTTTCGTCCCTGCGCGTGCCGTGGAGCCAGGCGGTCATCATTACGCTTGCCTATCGCGGAATCACGTTTTGGATTCCACTTGGAATAGGCGCGGTCGCATTTCGTATTTTGAACAAAGAGGACTAGCTCATGCCCATCGCCTCTCTTTTGGATTTCTGGAAACGTGACCCTGAAACTGCTCCCAATCTTGTCGCCTGGCAGACGCTTCCCCAGCGCCCCGCACAAACGCATCCCTTCCCGACCGATCTGCCTGAATCCGTCCAACAGACTTTGATCGCCGCTGGGATCCATTCCCTCTACTCGCACCAACTCGAAGCGTGGACTCGCTCGCGCTCAAAAGAAAACATTATTCTTTCCACCAGCACAGCATCAGGAAAGACACTCGCTTACAACCTGCCTGTCATTGCTGCACTTCTCGCAAATCCAAATTCCCGCGCGTTATATCTCTTCCCCACGAAAGCCCTAACCCAAGACCAACTCTCTACATTCAACAACCTGACACCTGAAACCTGGAACCTGACACCTGCAATTTACGACGGTGACACATCTCAAAAAGATCGTTCCACCATCCGCAAGAACGCGCGGATCATCCTCTCCAACCCCGACATGCTCCATATGGGCATCCTTCCGCATCATACCAACTGGCTGGAATTCTTCACCAATCTCAAATTCATCGTCATCGACGAGGCGCACACCTATCGCGGAGTCTTCGGTTCGCATGTCGCCAACGTCATCCGCAGGATCAAACGGATCGCGGATTTCTACGGCGCAAAACCGCAATTCATTCTCTCATCCGCTACCATCGGCAACCCGAAGGAACTTGCCGAAAAACTGATCGAGGAGCCCGTACACTTGATCGACAACGACGGATCCGCCCGTGGACCCCGTCACTTTCTCATTTACAATCCGCCACTGATAGATAAATCACTCGGCTTGCGAAAATCATCGTTGCTGGAAGGTGTGCGGCTGGCGAGGGAGTTGGTCAATAGCAACGTTCAAACAGTCGTATTTGCGCGATCGAGAAGAAGCGTCGAGATCGTCCTGAGTTATTTACAAGGCGAACTAGCTCCAGACTCCAGTATTGAAGCGCCGCTGATTCCCTTCGAATCTCTGCCCAACCCCCGATCTTTCGTTCGCGGGTATCGCAGCGGATATTTACCCGGTCAACGCCGCGAGATCGAACAAGGTCTCCGCGACGGCACGATCAAAACTGTCGTTGCCACGAATGCCCTCGAGCTGGGAATTGATATCGGCGGGCTGGGCGCGGCGATCCTGGTGGGCTACCCGGGAACCGTCGCTTCAGCGAGACAGCAGGCAGGCAGGGCGGGACGCGGACTCGAATCCGCTGCGGCAGTGATGATCGCGTCGGCGAGTCCGCTGGATCAGTTCCTTGCGCATCACCCTGAATATTTCTTCGATCGTTCGCCTGAACAAGCATTGGTAAATCCAGATCACTTAATAATTTTGCTCGAGCACTTGCGCTGCGGTTCGAACATTGCGCAGCGTCAAAAAGGCGATGGGTTTGGCTTGTTATCGGGCGAAACAATTGATGAATATTTGCAGTTTCTGATCGGCAACAATGAAGCCCACGAATCACAGGAAAAAGTTTTTTGGATGGCAGATCAATATCCCGCTGCCAATATCTCGTTGCGTTCGGCATCTCCGCAAGGTGTTGTGCTTCAATCGACAATGGATGATAGACCGATAACCATCGGCACTGTGGACGGTGAAAGCGCATTGTGGATGGTGCATCCCGGCGCGATCTATTTGCATGAAGCGCAGCAATACTTTGTGAAAGAGTTAAATCTCGAAGACCATATCGCGCGATTGAAGCCCATCGAGAGCGATTACTATACTGAGCCTTTAAGAGGCACGGAAGTAACTGTATTAAAGGACGTCGCTCGGGTTGCCGGATTTGGCTGCGATAAAGTTTGGGGCGAGTTACAAGTCACCATGCAGGTAACCGGGTTTCGCAAACGCCGCTGGTACACACACGAAAATCTGGGAGAGGAGCCGCTGGAATTGCCTCCCACCGATTTGCAGACAACCGGCTATTGGATTTCCATCTCTGAAGAAACAGTGACGCGTCTTCGCGAAGCCGGAGCCTGGACCAACGACCCGAACGACTACGGTCCTGATTGGAAACGCATCCGCGAACAAGTCCGCGCGCGGGATAATAAAATTTGCCAGGTGTGCGGAATACCAGAGACTTCACGCCAACATGACGTGCATCACAAAGTTCCTTTCCGCACCTTTACAACACAGGAAGAAGCCAATCGACTCGAAAACCTGACCACGCTCTGTCCATCCTGCCATAAACAAGTGGAAGCGAACGTCCGCATGCGGAGCGGGCTTGCAGGTCTCGCGTATGGTCTCGGTAATCTTGCGCCATTATTTTTGATGTGCGATGCAGGCGACCTGGGTTCACACATCGAGCCTGTTGAAAATAAAGTATTCGGTCAGCCCACTGTCGTTCTATACGACTCTGTTCCTGCGGGAATCGGTTTCAGCGAAAAGCTTTTCGAGATGCATGATGAATTGATCGCGCGCGCGTTTGAACTGGTTAAAGAGTGTGCCTGTGAAGATGGCTGTCCCTCATGCGTAGGTCCCGGCGGCGAGAATGGATATGGGGGAAAGCAGGAGGCGTTGGAGATATTGAAGGAACTTACCAATTCTTAAGACCTAAATTATTCAAAACTTCTTGACTTTCAAGGTTAATATTTGTATAGTATTCATACAATTTTATGCTTTTACAAGCCACGATGCTCCTTTCCCTGTTTGCGATGGCAGTCACCCTTTGGATGGGTTTCTACCTCTTTGCCAGAGGGTTTCCCAGCGCGATGAGTTTGCGGGTGGTCGTTGTAATGCTGGCGCTCTCCGGTTTCTTTTACGGCGCTTATAACAATATCTATGTGCAGGTGCCAGGGAGCGCGTCGGTACGTGCAGTACTTCTCGTGATGGTGCTAGGAGGCTGGTACAGCGTGACCTATAACGTCATGTCTGAACGCAACCAGGTACGTTATCGGTTCATCGAGTGGGGAATCTACGGGCTGGGCTTCCTATCAGTGGCCTTCCTCCTTCAGCCGAATGCTTTCCTGTTCGAGGAAGGTAATGCCTTGTACGTGGCGCACATGAATCCTTCAGGCTGGGCTTATAGGGTCTATGGCGGGTATCAACTCATCGTCTCGTTTGGGATCATGCTCAATTTGCTCGTCGGTGACCGTGTAGGGTTGACCTC
>DNDO01000228.1:25290-28723 GCA_003484265.1 Anaerolineae bacterium | reverse complement strand
GTAGCCTCGCTTGGTAGCCCGACTCCTGCACCTCGCATCATTCAAGATACGCTTGCGTTTTGCGGTGTGTTCGTGCTGGGGCTTTCTGTGGCGCGCCATCAAACATGGACGGAACGCCGGGCAACCTTACAAGACTTTCCGTTGACGACTGTATCCACACTTTTACTTGCGGGCATCGTAACCTACCTGGCTTGGATATGGGGAGCGCCGGTGCAAGGTCTCGCAACGGTAACAGCCCTGATCATATTAGCCATCGGCTTCTACGACCTGACCCGCGAGTTTTTGGAACGACAGCGAATGCGCAACGAGAGTCAATTTAGAAGGCAGTTGCGCCAGCTAGAAAGTGAAAGCGACGGGGAATCAGCGCTCAAATCACGCCTGCAGGAGGGGCTGGAATTATTATGCCAAACGCTCAACGTGCCAGGCGGGTTTGTGGCAATTCGTCAGGGTGATGAATTTATCGTGATGGTGAGTAGGTTCTCCGTTCCGGTTGGAAGCGTGCTGTCCAAATCCCTTGTTGCATGTGACGATGTGACTGAGCCGCATTCCGATCAATTGCCGTTGATCGCTTTGCTTGCCCCGTCATTCGAAGGTCCGACCCAGGTTGCAGTGGTTGGGATCAGGCGTCCGAGGTCGAGAATGGAGATTTCTAGCGGCAATCTCGAGCTTCTGGCTGAAGCGTCAGACCATATCGGCACTATCGTAACGTTGAGCAATGTACAGTCCGGCCAGGAAAACCGGATCAGTACTGTGATCGCAGAATCTCAGCAAAAAGCAGATGAAATAAATTCGGCAACTGAAGACCTGATCGATTCAATTTCGAGAGACCCGGATGTTGATTTCGTAAAACTGGTCGAGGATGGGTTGCGACATTTACCCGATACGATCACGCTGGGGCAGTCGCCTCTTGCGGCGATCCTGGGCGTGGAGGCTGAAACTCACATCGAGCGCGGGAAGGAATTGCAACAATTATTGATCAACTCCATCGAACTGTTGAAGCCTTCTGAAAAACGCCCGCCCGAACCGTTGCCGCGTATTTGGTACAACCATGCGGTCTTGCATGACGCCTATGTGGAAGGAGTGCAGAACCGCGAGATCATGGCGCGCTTATATATCTCTGAAGGCACCTTCAACCGCACACGCCGCAACGCGATCCGCGGAATGGCGAGGTTGTTGGTGGAGAAAATCAGCGCGTAATTGTCTATGAGCCCACAGACCCTAAAGGTTGTTAAGAGCCTTTGGGGTCTTTTTGTTTAATTGGCGGTTTTTGGCAGTCCCTTCACTGGCTTTGGCAGTTTGAAAATGCGATAGTGGGAATAACAAAGGAGATCGTCATGTTCAACATTCAACCAACAACCTATAGAACACGCTTTATAAACCTTCCGCTCAGCCGCCTGCACATCATGGAGACGGGTGAAGGGGAACCGCTCATCATGGTGCCTGCCACCATCTCCGAATTGGAAAACTGGCGCACGCTGGCGCAGTTCATGGCGCAGTGGTTTCATGTTTACTTCTTTGAATTGCCCGGGCACGGAGAGTCCGAACCCTTTGAGGGGGGGTTTTCCAGCCAGAAAGTAGCGGAACTTGTCGGGCAACTCGCCGATAAGCTCGGGCACAAACGCTTCAACCTGATGGGGTTTTCGTTTGGCGGCATCCTGGCAATGCGGACTTTTAAACTTCTTTCGCATCGCATCGACCGCATGATCCTGATCGCTCCATGTCTCGGACATCGCGCGCTTCCCTTTTCAAGCCTGAGGCTTTCCCTGCTTCACAAATCGAATCAACTCCTCAGCAACCCCAAGATACAGGAGGGATTCGTGAATCTCATCCATAACCCTCGCACAGTATCCCTTACAGTCAAGTTCCTGCAAAAGGTCGGGCGCCTTGAAGATACGATCCCGTTGCAAAGTAAATTGCCACGCACAAAAGCAAGCACCATCTCAGTTTTGAACGCACAGATCAACGAGATCCTGACGACGGACTTTGACGCGGACACATACAAACACGATGTCCCTTGTTACTTCGCCATGTCTGTCCGTGACCCTTTACTGCGTTTCGACACAACCCATGAAATCCTGCAAAGCCATTTTACCAACGTCAGCACGGTACAGTTGGACTATGCATACCACCAGCCACCCGCCCCGTTCACCTACGAACAACTGAATCGAGATTTCCATGAAACCGTTGATACTTTCATTAACCCAGCACGTTTATAAGGAGGACACCATGTTCCCGCGAAAGTTGGCTATTGTCCTGTCTTCAGGGCTGGCATCCATGGTGTTGTGGACATATCGGGAACCCCTCCTGGCATCCCTGCAATGGTTCAGTGACCTGGATGCGATCACTACATCCATACGAGGCTATGGCATTTGGGGACCAGTGGCGTTGTTTGTCCTGTTTATATTGCAAACTTTCTTCGCCTTTATTCCAGGTCAAGCATTGATGGTCGCCAGTGGATATATTTATGGTTTCAGCGGCGGCATATTGATCACTTGGATCAGCCTCGTGCTCGGCGGGCAATTGGCGTTCTGGCTGGCACGCAATTACGGTCGTCCATTTGCTGAAAAGTGGGTCTCTGCCTCCACACTCAACCGCTGGGACAAAAGTGCGGCGGGTCAGGGAGTCGGCTTTTATGTAGTTACGCTCGTTATGCCTTTCTTTCCCAATGATGCAATGTGCTACGTCGCCGGACTGGGAAAGATGTCGGCACGCAGTTTCCTTCGAGCAAACATTATGGGACGCGGCATCTCGAGTCTTCTGACCGTCATTGTAGGCGCATTCAGTAAACAGATCCCGGCACTACCCTGGATGCTACTTATCGGCTTTATCGTGCTTGGCCTTCTCGGCTGGACGCTCTCAAAGAGATTTTCGTCCCTTCCTTCGTAACGGATTGGTTATATGACGGTGTAATGTAACCTAACGGACAGGAAATCCGCACCTATCATTTCTCATAAGTTAACTGTATTGCAAACCATGGCAATTGACCATTATAAGTTACTCCATAATAATGAATTTATCAGGTTCCGAATACAGATAATAAAACAAATACCCTAGGAGAAACATATAATGAGAAAATTAATTGCGTTCGTGATGGTAATTATGGTTCTTGTGACGGTTCTGGGATTTAACGTCGGTTCTGCCAGCGCAAAACCCGTCTCTCCGCCATCTTCTTCTGTCCCTGTTGTTGTTTTGACATCGCCCTACTTCAACAATCTGGATGCTGGCACAATTGTCCCTGCTTCTGTGCAAGGAAAGTTCGTGGGTTGTTACGTCGACGGCAATCACAAAGTCAGATGCGTTATGCCGAGGACATTTGCAGGTCAGAATGTGAGGATCAATATGAATATCGATGGGACGAATCTTAATTTTTTTGTGTTCGTGCCGGATATATTGGAGAAAAACCATCCCATCTAGTTATGCCAGTTTCCAAACA
>DNDO01000228.1:12744-25064 GCA_003484265.1 Anaerolineae bacterium | reverse complement strand
ACTCACCCGATATCGGGTGAGTTTTATTTTGGCTTGCCGTCAAACCGTCATATGAATATTAAACCAACGGCTGAAGAATATACGGCACCCCAACAACTTTCCACTGTTTGCTGTCCACTTCAAGGCTTACTTTGACAGGCAATAACTTCGCGGGCACGCCCGAGTTAGGTATCCAAATGCGGCCTTTGGTCGGGAGGATGAGCAAACCATTATCGTCCCCGATCGGGGTGAAGGCTTCGCTTGCCGTCTGTTTAAAAACGGTCACGCCCAACCTTGCGCAAATTTCATCCGCAAGCCCAAGGACATCTTCCGATGGCAGACCGATCTCACTGATGTTTAGAATCTGGTCGCCGCCGAAGTAGCCTCCCATGCTGTTCTTCAAATTATGCCGAGCAATAAACTCAAGCACGTTTCCTGCTGAATCCTTGAAATAAAGAGAATGTGAATTCCAGTTGTCGGAGGAAAACTCATCATTGCCTTCTACATCTCTCAGCAAAGGAATGCGGCTGGAGATCCATGCTTTGGAGGCATGGAATTGATTTTCAGGAATGTTGAATGCGAAGTGGTAGGCGCCATTGAAGTCATCCTCTGCCTGCGTGAAGACCAATTCTGTTCCACCGGCTTTCACTTCCAATCTTTCAGAAGAGAAACTGACAGGCAATTCCAGAATGTTGGAATAAAAATCCTTCTGTGTCTGCAAGTCCTTTGTCTGGAGTTCCAAACGCAGAATGTTCATTACTCCTCCTTCATCCATCTCTTGACGGCATCGTGAGAATGTATATATCCTGCCATCGCATCCAACAACTTGTTCGGTTCGGAGTCGACAAACAACGAATCGCGATGTTCCTTGAAAACGAATCCTTCCTTCACTGCATGGTCCATTGCGGCAAGGAGTGGAATGTAATAATCCTTAGCACTCAACAAGCCGATGGGCTTTGCATGATTTCCAATCTGACCCCACGTAATGGTTTCGAACAATTCATCCATGGTGCCGAAACCGCCGGGCAATGCGATAAATCCGTCTGCAAGTTCATACATGCGGGCTTTACGGGCATGCATATTGGGTGGAACCTCCATAAGGGTTAATCCGTCATGTGCGAGAGCCTTGGTATTCATGGACGGTATGATGACTCCGGTCACTTCACCGCCCGCTTCAAGAACTCCGTTTGCCACGGCGCCCATCAAACCGGTCTTACCGCCGCCGTAGATCAGGCGGAGTCCTCTTTCAGCGAGGGCAATGCCCATCGTCCGCGCGGCAGATGTATAGTCCGAATGAACCGCATCGGATGATCCGCAAAAAATACAAATTGATTTCATAAATCCATCCTTTTTATGATTTTTGATGATTGTAACAGTCTTGTAAATAAACTCTAATTATTTTCCTATATGGAGTCCTACACGTTTTTGGTACAATCATCTTACTTAGTTAGGAGAAAAATATGGCAGGTATGGAGCGTTTTACACAACGGGCAAGGCGTGTTCTCAGCATCGCGCATCAAGAAGCGGAGCGCGCCCAAAACAACAACATCGGCACTGAACACCTATTGCTGGGTTTGATGGAAGAAGAAGGCGGCGTGGCTGGGCGCGTATTGCGCGAACTCGGCATGACAGCCGATCGCGTACGCGAGGTTGTCCGCCGTGTGACGACGCCATCCAGCAGTTTTGACGCCAACCGCGTTGAACTCGCCGCTGAGACACAACAAGTTCTCGAACATGCAGTGGAAGAAGCGCGCAGACTCGGGCATCATTACATTGGCACGGAACACATTTTATTGGGACTCGTCCGCGTGGATAGCACGGCGATGGAAGTTTTGCGGAGACTCGGCGTCACATCCGAACAGATCCGCAGGCAGACCCGTCGCGTATTGAACGAATCCGGTTCATCCTCACCGACGCCTGCCGGCGGGGCACCGAGCCGAGGCGCGGCGCCTGGACAGAAAACCCCGCTCATTGATCAGCTCGCCTCCGACCTGACATCGAAAGCCGAAGAGAAAAAACTCGATCCCGTAATCGGGCGCGAGATGGAGATTGAACGCGTTATCCAGATCCTCGCCCGCCGCACAAAAAATAACCCTGCATTGATCGGCGAACCCGGCGTCGGTAAGACCGCCATTGTGGAGGGACTCGCACAGCGCATCGTGGAAGGCGACATCCCCGCACCTTTGATGAACAAACGGCTACTGCAACTCGACGTAGGATCGTTGGTTGCCGGCACGATGTATCGCGGTCAATTCGAGGAAAGACTCAAACGGGTAATCGACGAACTCAAACAATCTGAAGCCATTCTTTTTATTGATGAAGTCCACATGCTGGTTGGCGCGGGAGCCGCTGGTTCCTCCGTTGATGCGGCGAACATCCTCAAGCCTGCGTTATCGCGCGGCGAATTACAGGTCATCGGCGCAACCACCCTCGACGAATACCGAAAACATATCGAATCGGACGCTGCACTAGAACGACGTTTCCAACCTATTACAGTGGAAGAACCTACCGAGGATGAGACTATCGAAATTCTCAGGGGAATCCGCTCGGCGTATGAAGAGCACCATCACTTGGTTATATCCGATGAAGCCCTCGAAGCTGCCGCGCATTTATCAACCCGTTATGTAACGGAGCGTTTCCTTCCCGACAAAGCTATCGACCTGATCGACGAATCATCCTCCCGCGTGCGCATGTACAAGAGTCCTGCCGCGAAAGAGGCCAAGGACCTGTTCGGGCAATTACGTCTGGCCCGCCAGAACCGTTCCCTTGCCCAGGAAGAAGGCAATGGCGAAGACGTGAAGGAATGGGAAGAGCGCGAAGTCGAACTGGGTGAACAGATCGAACGGCTGCGCACCGGTTGGGACCGCGCCAGCAGCCCTGTTGTTTCAGCGGAGGATATTGCCGAGGTCGTCTCCATGTGGACGGGCGTCCCGCTCATGCAACTGGCTGAGGAAGAATCCCAGCGGCTAATCAAGATGGAAGACGAACTCCGCATTGGTATCGTCGGGCAGGATGACGCCATCGTGGCGATCTCCCGCGCAGTCCGTCGGGCACGCGCCGGGTTGAAAGATCCAAAACGCCCGATCGGTTCATTCATGTTCCTCGGACCGACAGGCGTCGGTAAGACCGAGTTGACCAAGACCCTCGCCAAATTCATGTTCGGCAGTGAAGACGCCGCCGTGCAATTGGATATGTCTGAATTCATGGAGCGCCATACCGCATCACGTCTGGTCGGTGCCCCTCCGGGATACATCGGCTACGAAGAAGCCGGTCAACTGACCGAAGCGCTTCGCCGCCGACCTTACTCAATCGTTGTATTCGATGAGGTCGAGAAGGCACACCCCGAAGTCCACAATATGTTGTTGCAGATCATGGAAGAGGGTCATCTCTCCGATGCGAAGGGGCGCAAAGTGGATTTCCGCAATGCGATCATCGTGATGACATCCAACATCGGCGCGGACGTGATCCGAAAACAATCCGCGCTCGGCTTTGCACTCAAGCGCGATGAAGCTACAGAAGAAAGACTATCTTATGAAGAGATGCGCAAAAAGCTGAACGAATCGCTCAAGCGCGCCTTTAAACCTGAGTTCATCAACCGCCTCGATGCGACCGTTATCTTCCGCGCGCTCAACAAGGAAGACATCCAAAAGATCGTATCGCTTGAGTTGGATAAAGTTTCACTGCGCCTCAAAGACCACGACCTGGTCCTGACTGCCACCGACGAGGCTTTAACTGTTCTGGCAGATCTCGGTTATGATGCAGAATTCGGCGCTCGTCCGTTGAAGAGAGTCATCCAGCAAAAGGTGGAAGACCCGCTATCAGATAAGTTGCTTAGCGGCGAATTCAAACACGGAGATTCGATCCTCGTGACTCTGGATCCTGATGGAGATTTGGTCCTCGAACGCGAAGCCGAAGCGGAAGAAGCGCCGGTAGCGTAAATATTTGTGAAAGAAAATTAAGAGCAGAGACGATGTCTTTGCTCTTTTTTTTGACTATAAATTTGACTTTGAAGAATAAGAATAGTATATTTAATTTTAATTCCCATCGCATGCACTAATTCATTACAGCCCGATGCCCAATTAATTTGGGATTTTTTGTAGCTATACGCTAATAGATGTTTAGCCGTCCATTCGCGGCTAGGCGGAAAATTGGGCTAATATTTACATGCGTAATGCGGGGAATCAAATCATAGAAAGGAGAGACTCACATAAGCAAACAACTTAATCCCACCTCATCGAGAAATTTTTAGAAAAAGGAGAAAATACCATGATCAAGTTCGAAAAAAGCATATTTATCAACCGTCCCCAACAGGATGTCTTCGACTTTTATAGTAACCTTGAGAACGAAACCCAATGGCGAAATCTCAAATCAGTCAAACAGACATCCGAAGGTCCGATTGGTGCAGGTTCGACATGGCGCGAGACGGGTGAATTCCTTGGTCGTGAATTTGAATTGGATATCGAAATGATAAGCTACGACCCTCCCCGTCAATATATCGCCAAAACGATCAGTGGACCCTTTCCTGTGGAGGTCTCAAATTCATTGGAAGCCCATGATGGCGGAACATTGATAACTGTATCCGCCAGGGCTGAAATTGGCGGCTTCTTCAAATTGGCTGAAGGGTTGGTCAAGAAACAGTTGGAAAGTCAGATGCATTCCGAGTATGAGACTTTAAAACAAATATTGGAAGCAGTCCCAGAGAAAACCGTTTGATAGCTTCAGTGTTCCCAACGCCCGATGTTTCGCACGATGGGAATGTCGGGCGCAATTAATGCGATTGAGAAAGAAGTTGTTGTAAGACTTTCTTAATAAGATTCCCCTATATAGTGTTGTCTATCGATTAGAAAAAGAAAAGGAGTATTCATATGAACACCAATCTTCGTACTGCAACACTGGCTGGGGGATGCTTCTGGTGCCTCGAAGCTGTTTTTGATGAAGTTAGGGGCGTGCATGGCGTGGAGTCGGGCTATGCCGGCGGCCACGTGGACAACCCCACCTATCGCGCGGTCTGCAACGGCGACACGGGACATGCCGAGGTGGTGCAGGTCCACTTCGACCCGAACGTCATCTCCTACCGCGACCTGTTGAACGTCTTCTTCGCCATCCATGACCCCACCACCCTCAACCGCCAGGGAGCGGACGTGGGCACACAATATCGTTCAGCGATCTTCTTCCACGACGACGATCAGAAGATGGCGGCCGAGGGCCTCATCAAGGAGTTGAATTCGCAAAAGATCTGGGACAACCCGATCGTTACCGAAGTAACCCCGCTCGACAAGTTTTACATGGCTGAAGACTATCACCAGGAATACTTCGCGAACAACCCGAACCAGCCCTACTGCATGGCGGTGGTTGCGCCAAAGGTCGCCAAGTTCCGCAAACATTTCCTCGAGTTGTTGAAGAAGCAACCTGTTTAATCAAACACTCGCTCTTTCGGGGGCTAAGTCTCAAAAGAGCAGAGATAATTTTTCACACCCAACCACTTCATAGACCCTTGTTCCCGGCATCAAGAGCAAGGGTCTATACCATGTAGGACGGAATTCCAATCGGGTAACATCAAAAGGCTGTCCCAGTTCCCCGACAAACAGATAGCCGATCTTTTCCGCGCACAACAGATCGAGCATTTCCTGCTGGTCGAATTCAGTAGTATGCGGAAGTGTTATCGTATGCCGTCCGATCAAAGGCGTGACCCAGATACCGGCGTCCGCTCCCACATATGCCTCGACGACATCCGCCGCAATGACTCTTAACTCCGTGGACGCAATCCCGATTCTCGCCTCGACGGGCAACTGATCCTCCATCCAAACTATTGCTGCCACGTCATCATTCCCTACGATCACACAACAATCGGATGGATAGAATTGATGGTTGATAATTGCGTACATCAAAACCAATCCGATACCAATCAACAGTGCATATCTTTGATATGAATTCTTTATCCACTTTTCCAAACCAGCAAAGCCCAACCCGCCAAGGAATGACAGTGGAATAAAGAGGATCATTTCCACATAGGGTCTGTCCATCAAGGTCAAATTCGTACGACCGGGGACAAATCCGTTGACAGGGATAAAAAGGCTCACCACCAGTAAACAGATCGTCAACAGGGAACTGAATGTCAGTTGGGGATATTCTTTGTAGGCAAAAACTGACAACAAGACAACAAGCGACGTAGTCAATATGCCTTTATTGAGATAAGGGTCAAAGAGCAGTGACATGACGCCATGTCGCTGAACAACAATGATCTCCGATAGGATCACACCCAGTAAAACAAATAGGATAAGCCGCTTATTCGCCAGATGTAGTTTCATCCACCAATCGGAAACGATCCATGCGATCAATGCGATAACAATTACTATCAACGACCTGCTATGCACGAAGGCTGTAACTAGAATACTTGCTCCAAACAAAGTATATAAAAGTATACGTTTCCAAGAAAGCTCCATGTCATTTTTCTTTCCTAGCCAATACGCCAGGCTCAACACTAGCGGAATAAGGCTCAGACTCATCAGCGCAGGATACTTCCCCCAGTCCACGGCATGAGACGGCATGTACCAGCCCAATGCGGAGAGGATGACAGCAAACATCCCAGCCCAGGTGGACTGTGTGGCGTATCTGATAATGAAAAAAAATGTCAGCGGCATCACAGCCAGGATTACCTGACCGAGGATCAACATTGTTGCCTTTATTTCCGTTTGAAAGACGGAGGCAAGGAACGCCGTGAGGAAATGAAACCCCATGTGGTAGTAACTCGTCTGCAATCCTCCTAGTATCAGTGAGGCATCACCTGCCATGATATTTTTTATCATCGCGTAATGCTGCGCCGAATCAAAATAAGATGGGAACAATGCCTTCGAGACAAATGCCAATCTTAGCAGGAGGGAGGAGATAATGATCAGGGCAAGTAATATGCCTGTTGACGTGGATGCAGGCTTGAGGTCCGATTTGAAACGGGGGACGATGAGCAGTATGGGGACGATGGTTAAAGCAAGTATTCCCGTTATCAGTTGCCAGTTACTGATAAAAACAGACGCGCCATCCAACAGGATGCTCATGGATAGGATGGATTTGGATATGATGGTGTTGTTGTCCTTGTGGGGGTGGGAAGGAAGCGCCGGGTTGGGGTGGAGGGAATGAAATCTGAAGTAGTAGTTGGCATTGGCGTTCCAACAGGCGTATCAGTTGAGATCGCGATTTCCAATGTAGGGAATGCCAGCCCAATGATGGAAAGGTTGCCTTCTGCAAGAAGCGTGTCATCTTTGATCGAGACGAGTATGAAATGTAGAACTTCTCCGGGAGGCATTTTTTCGCCAATGCAGGATGCATTGTTCGGCGCGGACGCAATTCTTTGACATTCGTAAACAGCCTCACTTTCACCGCGCACGATCTTCAAATAAAAGCTGGGAAAGGAAAGATCGGTGAGAAGAATATTCACCAGCATATTGCCATCTGCATCGATGCCAAATGATACGACACAGGGCTTTGCCTGTCCTTCACTACAGTAAGTCAGTTCCGAGATGAGAGTTCTTTGCCCTATTTCTTCAGTGGTTCCTGTGAGCCTGCCAAACAGCGTTACGAGCCCAATTATGCAGAGGGCAAACAAAGTGACGAGCACAATGCCCGCGATGAACAATCTTTTTCGGTTCATGGGGGAAGCGGTTACTGACATTGCGCTGACTGCCTTATGACCGGTAAACTGAATGCTTCGTAGACCGGCACACCATCCCATTCAGGCGGGATGGGCAGGCCTAACGCAAAGGCGGTGGTGGCGGCTGTATCCATGGTGTGGACTTGTGTTGTCAATGCTTTAGGTTGTATGCCCGCTCCTGATGCGATCCATGGAATTGTCATGTCTTCGGGCAGGGAGGAGCCGTGCGTTGTATCGTGACCGCCATGATCGGCTGTAATAATGATGAGGGTTTCGTCACGGATGCCTCTGACGTCCAACTCTGCCAGCAATTTCCCCAACGCTTCATCGGCTCGAAACGCGACGGATAACTGTTCCGGCGACAACCAGCCGTAGACGTGTCCCATGCCGTCCACGAGCGGGAAGTGAACAAACATCACGCCAAAATCCTGCGGGAAGTCATCGAGCAGTCGCTGTGTCACGACCAGGTCGCGGTCATTGACGTAGGTAAAGATGTCCAAACTGGCTGGCTCTGTGATCTGTTGAAGTTTTTCCTTGCCAACATGCATAACTGTTTGGAGGCCCGCCGCGTGAGAGAGATCGAACAGGTCTGTGCCATTGGCGTATCCATTTGATGGGATGTAATCGTTCCAGTCCACGCCGTGTTTGGACGGGCATACGCCTGTTAGCATGGATGAATGCGACGGCAGTGTGGAACTTGGGTGGATCGTTTGCGCGGCGAGTGTATATGCCGAGTTCTCCATGAGAGCCAAAAGGTTTGGCATCGGTGCCAGAGAAATGGCGTCGGGGCGGAGTCCGTCGATGGACAGGATCAGCACGCGGGAGGCTAGAGGCGCAGGCTCGAGTGTCGGCGTCGCTGTTTCGGTGAGCGTCGCAATAGGTGTGGATGTCTCTGTTTGAGTCGGAGTTCCAATTGATATTAAAGACGGAGATGAAGGTGCTGCAGTCGATGCGGGGGTATTGGAAACCTGACAGGCGAGTAGGAGAAAAATCGAAAACAACAATAGAGCTGATGTACGGATGCGGGGATTGGCCATGAATGAATTCTATCTGAAAACGAACCAAGGCGGACTTGCATCCGCCTTGGAAATTATTTGTCTTATCTTTAGCAATTGATTTTGTAGGTCGTCTCGCCTTGAGTATTGTTGGGAGAGGTGACAACCATCCGGACCCAGTATGTGCCGGCAACGAGTAACGGGGTGAATTCAGCGGTAAATGTTTTCGAGCCGGCTGCATCGAAATCCGTCGATTGACTGGGCAATGCTCCCAACTGTTGCGTGTCAAAATTCCATTTGACGGTTCCGGGACCGTTCACTTCAATAGTGCCTTCGATCTTGCTGGTTGGGATAGGACCTATACAACCGGCAACATTGCGTTCCTTCGGATCCACCTTGACTGTCACATTGATCACAGAAGCGACCGGCGCGGCAACTGTTGGTATGCCGTTGAGGTTTCCTGCAGTATTGACAACGCTTGCAGCGACCCAGCAATTGCGGCTCGCGTTGAGCGGGTCAACGATATACCACCAGTTGAAATCTCCGCTTCTGCCGACGATCTGTGAGGATTGCCCGATCTGTAATCCGCTCAACACGATCCATGCTGTGCCGGGACCAAAACGACAATTGACAGCCACATCCTTAGGAAAGGCAATTGGAATCGTAGGCGTGGATGTCAGCGTGGGCGGAGGCGTATCTGTGGGCAGAGGTGTTTGTGTTGGCGTCTCGGTCGGTAACGGTGGTGTGGCAGATGGTTCCACTGTCACCGTCGGCGTTTCAGTCACCTGCGTGCTGGATGGTAGATTGCATGCTTGCACCAATATGGTAAGAATGAGAATAATGGTTAATGATTTGGGTTTCATGTCTGCTCCTTTACAGGTCAATCAGTCTTACCTCATCTTACCATTGGCAATGAATTATTGAATGGTTCTTAGGTAATAACGAAAGTGCGATGCATCAAGCATCTCAACTTTTATTCATTCACCTTTATCATCCCCACCAGATCCTCCGCCTTGAAGGGTCCCCTCTCCAGCATCAGCGCACGCGCGTTATCCACCTGCTTCCAGAAATTCCATAGGACCACGCCGCGCACACGTCCTCCATCCAAATAGTAGATCGTGCCTTTTTGGAATTGCTCATGCCAGTCAGAGACGGTTTCCATCTTACTGCTGGTTTCCCCGACTGCTTCGTAACCTAATTCAAACAGATCAGAATAGAAAAGAGGAGTGTGGTTATATGCCTCGTTTCCGCCTGCCATGTTCTGCCCTGCGAGTTTTCCCATTTTGACTGCGTTGTCTTCATGCTCAACGCGTGTCCGTTTGCCTAATGCCATATGGAAGAAATTTACTGAGTCGCCTGTTGCGTAAATATCCTCAACGGATGTTTCAAGCTTCTCGTTCACCACAATGCCATTATCAACTTTGAGTCCAGCCGCTTCTGCCAATTCAACGTTCGGGCGGATTCCGATTCCTGCAACGACACCATCCGTTTCGATGACCCGTCCGTTTTTGGTGCGGACAGTGAAATGCTCTCCTTCTTTATCAACGCTGGCGACCGAATCATTGGGTATCACCTCCACGCCTTTTTCGCGGTAGAAATCGTTCAGGTGATGCGCCAGATCGCTGGGGAGGACCAGCCCATTGATAGCATCTTCGAGGAATACCATAGTAACTTTTTTGCCGACCATCGTCAACGCCGCGGCGATCTCAGAACCGATGAAGCCGCCGCCGATGACAATGAAGTGGTCTTTCTCGTCCGCCATTTTTCGCAGGTTCTGGTAGTCCTGAAAATCGCGGTAATAAATAATGTTCTGTTCGCCGAATGGTAGGTGTATCGGCGATCCACCCGTGGCGAGCAACAGCTTGTCGTAGGTATATTTATCCCCTTTATCATCCTCCACCGATTTTTTCCTTACATCGAGCGCAGTCGCTTTGCGACCTAAAATTAATTCAGCCCGTTCTTCTGTTTTTCGCCATATCTTTTCAACAGGTCGCCCCTTCCACAATCCCTTTGAAAGGTTCGGGCGCATATAGGGCGGGTCTTTCTCCATGCTGATCAGACCGATCGAACCGTCCGGGTCCAATTCTCGGATGCCGCGTGTTGCCGCGTCTGCCGCCAACCCGCCGCCGATGATCAAGTATTTGTAGTGTTTCATCCATACTCCTTTCAAGACTTCGCGTGTCTCATCATAAGGCCTACATATTGTAAGGACTGCGTGTGCAATGTCACTCTTTCGTTAGTCTCTTGCGAAGACCTGTGAAATCTATCTTTTCAAACAAACCAAACCCTTGAGATACGCACCTTCGGGAAAATGTAATGAGATCGGATGGTCTGGGCCTTGCGACAGATGCTCAACGATCTGCGCATCGACTCCCGCATCGAGGGCTGATCCCGCCACGATCTTCTGGAACAACGTTGAATCCACTCCCCCCGAGCACGAGAACGTGACCAGTATCCCGCCGGGACGCAATAGTTTGAAAGCCAGCAGGTTGATGTCCTTGTAGGCGCGTGTCGCTTTCTCAGCATGGGATGCGGTGGGTGCAAACTTGGGAGGGTCGAGGATGATCATGTCGAAGGAGCGGGCTTCGTCGCGGAATTTTCTTAATAACTGAAACACGTCGCCTTCGATGGATGAATGTTTATCAACAGGAAGATCGTTGAGCGCGATGTTTTCTTTGCAGAGTTCAAGTGCGTCAGCGGATGAGTCCACCGATAATACAGAATTTGCTTTTCCAGCTAACGCATTGATTGTGAATCCGCCTGTATAGCAAAAACAATCCAGCACGTCTTTATCTTTTGCGAGATCGCGGACGTTGAGCCTGTTTTTGCGTTGGTCGAGGTAAAAGCCGGTCTTATGTCCTTGGGTAAGGTTCACTTTATATTGAATGTTGTTTTCGGTGATCGTGATACGGGAATCGGGCAGCGTGCCATGTAGTAAACCGATTTTAGATTCAAGCCCTTCCAGTTCACGGACGTCTGCGTCGGAGCGTTCGTAAATCGTGGCGAGTCCAGTTTCTTCGAGCAGGAGGTCGGCGAAAGTTTCTTTCCAGTATTCGGCGCCTGCTGTAAGGCATTGCATGACAATTACGTCAGCATAGCGGTCTGCGATGAGACCAGGCAGGTTGTCTGACTCGGCGTAGATCATACGTGCCGAATTATTTTTTGAATCAAATAGGTAAGAGCGGGTATTGGTCGCTTGATGGATTCGTTTGCGGAAGAATTCTCTGTCAACGGGTTCGTCTTTGAAAGTCCACACACGCGCGCGGATCTGGGAGTGGGGGGAGTAGGATGCCCGGGCGAGAAACTGCTTATCGGATGAGAGCAGGTCAACTGTTGATCCGGCGGCGGGTTCTCCATCCACTTGTAGAATAGCACCGGAGAAAATCCAGGGATGGCGCCGGAGAAGACTCTTCTCGCGTCCCTTTTTGAGCGTGATCTGCATCAGCCGCTTTCGCCTGAAAAGCGCTTGAGGATTTCCATCCAGTTATTGGGGTTTTCGAGAGGGGTCCAGCCGTATTGTTTGTAGAGACCATGCGCGTCGTGCGTGGCGAGCACCCAGCGGCGGAGACCCTGCAGGTCGGGATGCGCGTGGATGGTTTCCATAAGCCATTTGCCGAGACCGTGTGCGCGGTAGTCTTCGTGAATGAATACGTCGCAAAGGTAGGCGAAGATGGCGTAGTCGCTGACGATCCGAGCAAGAC
>DNDO01000228.1:9143-12542 GCA_003484265.1 Anaerolineae bacterium | reverse complement strand
GACCGACCTGTTTTTCGCCGTCGTAGATGCCGAAGACAAGCGAGTTGGCGAGGGCACGTTCAGTGCGTTCGCGCGGACGTCCTTTTGCCCAGTATGCGCGTGTGAGCATGTCGGCGATGGCCTCTGTATCGAGGCGGGCTGGGTCGGTGCTGATGGTGAAATTATCTTTTTTGACTTCAATTTTTTGTGGCATGACGTAAGTTTATCATGGGTGGTATTATCACTGTCAGTGTGAGGGAGTGTGACGACGGAAGCAATCTCATCACTTGGTTGGATATTAATTTATCGCGAAAGGCGCCACTCGCAGTGACGGTTATAGGATTTAGGAGATATATGCTCAAACCCATTCGTTGGAATACATTTTTACGAGATTTAGTGGTAATTCAATTTGGCTTTTTCTTGTATGGACTTGCCATTGCGCTCGTTGTCCGCGCCAGCCTGGGAACAGGGACCTGGGTTGTATTGGAAGTCGCTCTGGCGGGCATCCTTGGTGTCAAGATCGGCACGATGACCGTTTACATGGGCTTTACAGTGTTGCTGATCGTGCTGGCGTTGCGCGAACGTGTGGGTTGGGGAACATTGGGAAACATCCTTAGCATTGGTCCATGGTTGAATTTGTGTTTGGAAATTATTCCAACAGTGAAAGATAATTTCGTGTTGCAGGTTGCAATGTTTTTGGCGGGTGTTCTGATTCAAGGCATTGCCAGCGCGATCTACATCGGCGTGGACGCGGGTGCTGGTCCGCGCGACAGCTTGATGCTGGCAGTGCATCGCACAACGGGTTTGAGCATCCGTGTGGGACGCGCCATGATCGAGATCACCGTTGTTACAATCGGATGGTTCCTGGGTGGTCCCGCTGGCTTTGGGACAGTCGCTTTCGCGTTGTTGATCGGTCCATCTGTGCAGTGGGCGTTCAAATTATTCAATGTCCAGCCGCATAAACCTGAAGTTGTCGAAGCGGTGGCGGATTGAAATTTAGTAGACTGTCACCTTTTACATGGAGATTTTAATGAACGAAACAAACGATAATTTGAATCAACCTATTCAATCGAAGGAAGAACCAACGAACCGTTCCACGGGAACGTTAATCCTGTTTCTTTTTATTGCAGTTCCTATGCCGATCTGCATGTTCATTTATCATTTCATCCTTTGGTCGTTTGAACAGACGGCGATCACATCAGGCAGTCTGGCGAATCTGGCAATCGCAGGACCGATCGGATTACTCATACAAGCTGTCCTAATGACGGGCATCATCACGGTATTGTGGCGTTTCACAACAGACGACCGCTTCAAACCCGTTTATGCAGGCTGGCTGGGCGCATCACTGATGGCCTTCCCTGCCCTGGCGCTGCGATTCTTTGGCACGAATAACGACCAATTGGGATCCATTTATCAAATAATTATTTGTGCTGTCGCATTTGTCATTGTTTCAAGGGTTCGTACTGTTAAGATCGATTGGACGGGAAACAATCTTTCACTTGCTTTTTTTCTTGCCGCGATCGGCATGATACCGCTTGCATTATTTGGTGCATTCGGCTCACCGACAGACGCGCTTCTCGGTTTGCTTGCGGGCTTGTCACTGGGACTTCTCGCTGCCGTTTTGATCGAGTCCACGACAGGCAATAAGTTCCTTGATGCCTTCGGCGTCGGTGCGGTGCTAACCCTTCTCGGTTCCGCAATCGGTTACGACGGCGCGCAGCTCCTGTTGATCGCCATCCTCCCCTCGTTCGCGTTTGCGGTCTCTGCCGTGATGCCTTCAAGAGTCGCGGGCATGACCCTCGTCGGTTTGTTGGCGGCGGCCAGCTTTATCTTTTTCGACCCGACCGAATTGATCATTGTGCTGGGAGACGTCGCTGCGCTTGCGTTGAAGGCAGGCGGATACAGTGTCGCTTTGGGATTGGTGGTTGGGTTGATTGCATTGGTGATTCAAAGCGTAATGGGATCAGGCGATGGGTCGGGTATGAAACGTATGCTCGGATGGGTGGGAGCGGTTGCGGCATGGCTCGTCCTCATCTTCCTTTTCTTTACGAACGGCAATCGTGGATTTTACGGCGACCGCCTTTTTGTCATTATGAATGAACAGGCGGATCTGTCTAACGTGAGTCAGATCGAAAATATCGACGAACGCCGAATGGAAGCCTATAAAGAGCTCACCCAGCACGCAAACGAATCACAAGCAGACTTGCGCGGTACGTTCGACTCATTCGGTGTGGAGTACACGCCCTATTATCTCGTCAACGCGTTGGAAGTGCGCGGCGGAACTTTGGTCCGACTCTTTTTGCTCAACCGCCCCGAAGTGGACCGCGTCATTCCCAGCCCGCGCCTGCGTCCTGCGGAACCGGTCGAAGCCTTCGCCCTAAGCGGATTCGCTGAAGACCCTCCGCGCGATGTGCAGTGGAACATTTCCATGATCGGCGCGGACAAAGTGTGGGATGAATTCAACGTGCGCGGTGAAGGCATCGTCATCGGTCAATCGGATAGCGGCGCGGATGTGAATCACCCCGAACTTCATGATAGTTATCGCGGCAATACCGAAGGCAACGACTACAACTGGTTCGATCCGTGGAACGGCACAACCTCGCCGTACGATGAGGGCGGACACGGCACGCACACCCTGGGGACAATACTGGGACAAAACGGAATCGGAGTTGCACCGGGAGCGACCTGGTTTGCATGCTCGAATCTGACTCGCAACCTTGCCAACCCTGCCTTGTATCTCGATTGTATGCAGTTCATGTTCGCACCCTTCCCGCAGGATGGCAATCCATTTGTAGACGGCGACCCGATGCGCGCGGCGGATGTGTTGAACAATTCATGGGGATGCCCTGAGATAGAAGGCTGTGACCCGAATGCGCTGCTCCCTGCCGCAGATAATTTACGCAATGCAGGAATCTTTGTCGTGGTATCAACAGGCAACGATGGACCCAATTGCAGTACAGTCACCGCGCCGTTATCTTTATACGACTCAGTCTTCTCTGTTGGCGCAATAGATCGCTTCGGGAACATGGCGGATTTCAGCAGCCGGGGACCCGTCATCGTAGACGACTCAGGACGCATGAAACCCGACATCTCCGCACCAGGTGTGGATATTTACTCGTCCACGCCCGGCGGGTCATACGGAGAAGCCAGCGGCACATCCATGGCTGGACCGCATATCGCAGGCGTGATTGCTTTACTTTGGTCTGCAGATCCAACATTGATAGGCGATATCGACCGTACCGAGCAAATCATCATTGATACGGCTCAACCCTACACAGGGAATACCTCAGTTGGTTGTTTTGACGGCGATATCCCAAATGCTGCATATGGTTACGGAATTGTGGATGTTTACGCGGCGGTGAAAAGGGTGTTGGGTAAATAATTTAATTAATTGTAGAGGCGGGGCTCAGACCCGCCCCT
>DNDO01000228.1:0-8942 GCA_003484265.1 Anaerolineae bacterium | reverse complement strand
GGTCTCAGACCCGCCTCTACATAACATCCCATTTGTTATAATCTCCCTTAACATCATCCAAAGGAGAGCGACGCATGCCCAAAAAGAAGGGCTCTATTGCACTTCCCTTAGAAAAAGAAGAGATCATCAAGGATTATCGCCTCGCCTATCAAAGCAGGCAGGCTTCACTTATCGGCAGGCGGGAAGTATTAAGCGGGAAAGCAAAATTCGGGATATTTGGCGATGGCAAGGAACTTGCCAACATTGCCATTGCGCGCACATTTCAAAAAGGCGATTGGCGTTCAGGCTATTATCGAGACCAAACCTGGATGTTCATGCTGGGGGTGATGAGCATCCAGGAATTTTTTGCGCAGTTATATGCCCATGCCGATCTGAATCACGAATCCAATACAGGCGGGCGGTCGATGAATTCGCATTTCGCCAACCGTTACATCAAACCCGACGGCACGTGGAAGAATCAAACCGAGATGTATAACACTGCAGCTGATGTCTCACCCACGGGAGCGCAAATGCCGCGCACAGTAGGGCTTGCGTATGCCTCAAAGCTGTATCGAAATATACAAGACTTGAAAGAACTTAAACAGTTTTCAAATGATGGGAATGAAGTTGCGTGGGTCTCGATCGGCAACGCATCAACTTCTGAGGGCATGTTCTGGGAAACGGTCAACGCCATCGGCGTTCTCAAAGCGCCCGCCGTCATCATTATCTACGATGATGGATATGGGATCTCCGTGCCGAATGAATATCAAATGGTGAAGGGCGATATCGGCGCACTGCTCGAAGGTTTCCAGCGCAAATCCAAATCGAAAGACGGATATGATCTTTATCGCGTCAAGGCATGGGATTATCCATCGCTCATGGAAACTTTCAAAAAGGCATCAGCCACGGCGCGCAACGATCATGTCCCAGCGCTGGTGCATGTCACCGAAGTCACCCAGCCGCAGGGACATTCCACCAGCGGTTCGCATGAAAGATATAAGCCTGCCAAGCGACTAAAATTCGAGGAGGAGTTTGACGGACTCCATAAAATGCGTGCATGGATGATCGAGCATCGCGTCATTTCGGATCCCGAACTGGTTGCCATCGAAAAAGCAGATTACGACGCTGTGGAGGGAATCCGCAAGCTGGCATGGGACTCGTATCTGGCTCCGATCATCGAGGAGCGCAACCAGGTCATGGACATGCTTGATGAGATCGCGGGTAGTTCGTCCCATGCATCAGAGTTGGAAAAGATCAAAGACCGGTTGGCAAACCTCCCGTCGGTGGCGAGGCGCGATATCCACAGCGCAGTGCATGAGGCGCTTCGGATCCTGCGCGAAGAATCGAATCCATCCAGACAGGTTTTAGTCCAATGGAAGCATGAACAGGATGAGGTGAATGAGGATCGCTATGGTTCGCATCTGCACAGCGGCAGGGCGGTTGCGATCAAGGAAGTGAAGCCGATGTATTCCGGGAAATCGCCGACGATGATGGGATTTGAAGTGGTGAACGCCGCGTTCGATTCGATCCTGGGGCGTGACCCGCGCGTGATCGCGTTCGGCGAGGATGTCGGTTTTCTCGGCGATGTAAATCAAGGATTCAAAGGGATGCAGGAAAAGTATGGCGCGCTCCGCGTGACCGATACAGGTATCCGCGAAGCGACGATCTTGGGGCAGGCCATCGGCATGGCGATGCGCGGGTTGCGCCCGATCTGTGAGATTCAATATCTCGATTATGTTTTATACGCTTTGCAAATCATGTCCGATGATCTGGCGATGCTGCATTGGCGAACCGTGGGCGGACAAGCCGCGCCTGTCATCGTCCGTACGCGCGGGCATCGCCTGGAAGGCATCTGGCATTCAGGCTCCCCAATGGCAGGTCTCATTCATTTGGTGCGCGGGATGAACGTGTTGGTGCCGCGTGATATGACGCGCGCGGCGGGTTTTTATAATACGTTGTTGAAATGTGACGAACCTGCGATTGTTGTGGAAGTGTTGAACGGCTATCGTGTGAAAGAGCGCGTGCCTGATAACATTGGCGAGTTCACTGTTCCGCTTGGCGTGCCCGAGGTGATAAGGGAAGGTAGCGATGTCACGGTTGTCACGTATGGCGCGTGTTGCCGCATCGCAATGGACGCGGCGCAGAAACTTTCGAAGGTTGGCATCGAAGCCGAGATCGTGGATGTACAGTCTTTGCTGCCGTTTGACATTCACGGACAGATCGTCGAATCCCTGAAGAAAACGAACCGCATCCTGTTTTTGGACGAAGATGTGCCTGGTGGCGCATCCGCATATATGATGCAGGAAGTGATCGAGAAGCAGGGCGGTTATTTCCACCTTGACTCTCCCGCAAAGACCTTATCAAGCAAGGCACATCGTCCCGCATATGGAAGCGACGGTGATTACTGGTCCAAGCCGAATGCTGAGACATTGTTCGATGCGGTGTATGAGATGATGAATGAGGTTGATCCGAATCGATATCCAGCGATTTATTAACCACGGAGGCACTGGGTCTTGGAGTTTGTAATTCTCAGTGCGCCCGTGTCTCAGTGGTAAGGCAATAAGGAGCAGTTATGGCAACGAAGGTGTTGGTTCCATTGTTAGGCGAGGGTGTCGAAGAAGTAACCATTATCAAATGGCTCAAGAAAGAGGGCGACTCTATTAATGAGTTGGAGCCTTTGCTTGAAGTTAATACGGACAAGGTGGATACCGAAATCCCTGCACCTGTAACTGGGACGGTCTTGAAGATTGTCGCGGAGGAGGGAATCCCAGCGAAGGTGGGAGCTGTGTTGGCGGTCATTGGGGAGCCTGGAGAAGAAGTGACCAATGAACAGGTTTCAGTGGGTGGTAAATCTTCAAAAACGGGATCAAAAGTCGAAAGTCGAAAACCTGAGCCGCCGATTGATGTTGTGTCCGAACCGTTGATTGGAAATCGTGATCTGGGATTTATATCTCCTGTTGTTGCGAAGATCGCCGCCGAGCAAAGGGTTAACTTACAGCAGGTGCAGGGGACAGGCTTAAATGGGCGGATCACGAAGAAAGATGTTCTTTCTTATGTTGAAGGACAAGGGTCGAAAGTTGAAAGTCCATTGACGCAGACTGAGACTTTCCAACCTTCAAACTTGAAACCCATCGTAGGTGACCAACTCATTAAGCACACAAATATCCGAAAACAAATTGCCGATCATATGGTCATGTCCAAGCGGACATCGCCGCATGTGTTGACCGTGATGGAAGCGGATATGAGCAGGGTGGCAAAGCATCGCACTGCGAATAAGGAGATATTCGCAAGGGACGGGGTCAAACTTACATTCACAGCGTATTTCATGGCGGCAATAGTCGCGGGGTTGAAGGCATATCCGATCGTTAATTCTTCATGGTCGGACGAAGGCGTGCTTGTCCATAAAGTTGTCAACGTGGGAATGGCAACTTCGCTCGGGGAAGACGGTTTGATCGTGCCCGTCATCAAGAACGCGGATGATCTATCATTATTGGCGATGGCACGCTCTGTGAATGATCTAGCGAATCGCGCCCGTTCGAAGAAACTCCAGCCTGACGACGTCAAGGGCGGGACGTTCACGTTAACCAATCATGGTGTCAGTGGATCATTGTTCGCATTCCCCGTTATCAACCAGCCGCAATGCGGCATCCTCGGTGTTGGTGCCATGCAAAAACGAGTGGTGGTCACAGAAGACGATGCCATCGCTGTCCGTCCGATGATATATATGTCGTTTGTGTTCGATCATCGCATACTTGACGGTGCGTCCGCGGATTGGTTTTTGGCAAAGGTCAAAGAGACATTGGAGAATTGGGCATGACAGAAAATAAAGACCACGCAAGCGTAAAAATCCACCCGCCTGTATTGTTATTGTTGCATCTGGGCGTGGTGTATTTGTTGAATCGATTTATCCCGATTCCGTTTGCCTTGCCTGGATATATGGAATGGCTCGGTTATGGGATTGTCTTGAGCGGATTGGGTATTGCGTTCAGTGCCATGGTGTACTTTGCAGTAAAAAAGACCACGGTTGATCCGCATGGTTCCGTGAGTACAATCATCACCGAAGGACCTTATCGCTTCTCGCGAAATCCGATCTATCTGGGGTTGCTGAGCGTGTTGGTGGGTACGCCGCTGGTATTGGGGAGTATGTGGGGTGGGGTGATGGGAATCGTTTTTATCATAACAATGAATCACCTCGTCATTAAACATGAAGAGGTGTATCTTGAGAAAAAATTTGGGGATGTTTACACCAGCTACAAGTCCCGTGTGAGGCGGTGGATTTAATATGAATATTCAATTGAACTTCAACGATAAATCTGCCGGCGCTTATCTTGCAAAACCAGCCTCCGGTGAAGGTCCCGGTGTGCTCGTGCTTCACGCATGGTGGGGACTCAATCCGTTCTTCAAACAGGTTTGCGATCAACTGGCAGAGCAGGGCTTCACTGCACTCGCGCCCGACCTGTATCAGGGGCGCATCGCTAAAACCATCGATGAGGCTAAGGAGTTATTGGGGCAGCGCGACGATGGATTGATGAAAGATTCTGTCAATGCCGCTAAGGCCCATCTGGTTTCGCTCAATCCGGGAAAGCCCATAGCTGTTATCGGGTTTTCGATGGGCGCCGCGTGGGCGCTCGTCGTTGCAGAGCGCGAACAGGATGTCGCAGCGGTTGTGATGTTTTACGGCGCGGCAGAGGCGGATTACAGTCAGGTCAGCGCAAAAATTCTCGGGCATTTCGCAGAAGTGGATGAGTGGGAACCGCGCGAATATATCGATACGATGCAGGCGGATATGACCGCTGCGGGTCTGGATGTGACGTCTCACTTCTACCCGAAAGTTGGGCATTGGTTCATGGAATCTGATCGCCCCGATTTTGACTCGGACTCCGCATCCCTGGCGTGGCAGAGGACATTCGAGTTTTTGAAGCAGAATTTGTAGAAACAGTTGTAGTTAAAAGTTCAAAAGGGTTAAGGGTATAATCCCTTAACCCTTTTATATGTAGGAGAATCCTCTCTATGGCAGAAAATTTTGATGTTGTTGTGATCGGTGCGGGACCTGCAGGCTATGTGGCTGCGATCCGCGCCGCGCAGTTGAACCAGAAAGTTGCAATCGTGGACAAGCAATGGATGGGCGGCGTGTGCCTGAACATTGGGTGCATCCCGTCGAAATCCCTTTTAAAGAATGCAGAAATTGCACACACCTTGCGGCATCGCGCGAAGGATTTTGGATTCTCGTTCGATAACCTGAAACTGGATTACGGTGTTGCATTCAAACGCTCTCGCTCCAATTCTGAACGGCTTGTCAAAGGCATCGGCTTTTTGATGAAGAAGAATAACATCACTGTCTTCATGGGCGGTGCGACCTTTAAATCGAAGGATACGCTGGCAGTTGCGTTGAATGACGGCAAGTCTGTTGAACTTAAGGCAAAGAACATAATTATCGCTACGGGCGCAAGCGCGGCGACGTTGCCGAACGTGAAAGTGGACGGCAAGAAGATCGTCACGTACGTTGAAGCCATTATGCAGGAGTCGCTTCCCAAGTCGGTGGTGATCGTAGGCGCGGGAGCGATCGGCGTGGAGTTTGCCACCATTTGGAATTCCTATGGCGTGGATGTGACTGTTATCGAGTTACTGCCGCGCGTGCTGCCTCGAGAGGATGAAGAGGTCAGCAAGGAATTAACAAAGGAACTGACCAAGGCTGGCATCAAGATCAAGACTGGAGTGAAGTTCGAGAGCATCGCCATCTCCGGAAAATCGGTCAAGGTGAAATTACCCGATGAAACTCTGGATGTGGATCAGGTATTGGTGGCTACTTCCTTCACGCCGAACAGCAAGGGGCTGGGTCTCGAAGCGGCTGGCGTCAAAGTCAGTGACCGCGGCTTTATCGAGATCAATGACAAGATGCAGACCAACGTCCCGAATATTTGGGCAGTTGGTGATGTTACTGGCAAACTGATGCTGGCGCATGTCGGCTCGGCGATGGGCATTGTCTGCGCGGAGAATATTGCGGGGCATGAAACAGTCACGCTCAATTACGATATGATGCCGCGCGCTACATATTGCCATCCGCAGGTGGCTTCGTTTGGATACACGGAGACGGAAGCCAGGGAGAAGGGCTACAACATTAAAGTGGGTCGTTTTCCCTTCCAGGCGAACGGCAAGGCGCTGGGGCTGGGCGATTATGCAGGTTTCGTAAAGATCGTCATGGATGAAAAATACGGCGAGATCCTCGGCGCGCATATGATCGGTCCCGAGGTGACAGAGTTATTGCCCGAACTAACCCTTGCGCAAATGATGGAACTGACTCCGCACGAGATCGCCCGCAACATTCATGCGCACCCGACGTTGAGCGAAACGTTAATGGAAGCGGCTCACGGCGCAGACGGTCAACCGATACATATTTAGCAAAAAAGACTTCCGAAGTCTCAAAGACTTCGGAAGTCTTTTTTATCAGTGGGAAAATACCGATTGTGCAGAACCAGATTTAGCGGCGAAAAAGCGGGAACTTCATCGGGCTGAAATCATTATTGAGTGTATATTATGCAAATTCACTATCCCTTTAATGGTGAAATATTGACACGATTGATAGTATTTCAGGGTAGGATGTCAGATATGAGGGGTCGCGATCAATATTACCTACGCATTGAGCTGGCTGACGACGATGATCGCGATTCGCTTCTATGGGAATTTGATACTGCCGATCATTATTAACTGGTTGATGTGGGCGTGCCTTGCGGGAATTAGTTAGCTATATGTCGAAATCCTGGAGCGCCTGTATATGCAATGGCATGGGTTTGTGCAGTTCCTGAAATATGCCTTCGTGATGATTACGGGTCTGACGGTTCTGGTCGGGCTTCATTTGATCATTGAGGATCACGACCTTCGTCCGTTTTTCTTCCCTTTGTAATTCATCAGCATGATCTAGTTGGAGTTGATCGTGTATCGCTGCGTGTTCGGGGGAGGGGAGTCTTTATATATCTTTAAAGATTTGATTTTCCTGTTCGCTATGACTGGCATTTCAATCAAGATGTTGGCGCACCCGGTTCATGAATTAATTCGACAGGAACAGCATCTCACATCAGACTCAAGACTCATTTGAAATCTTTTTCAAAAACACTTCCAAAGCTGACAACCAGTCTTTGGAAGTGTTTTTGATCCTGGATTCTGGAAAATGGAGGAAATTAAGAGGTTTATTAGAGAGTTGTACATTCTATTGACAACCTGTGCAAAACCTGTAAAATACATACATAAATTGTACAAAATATGTGCAATAATTAAAAAAGGAGTTCGAAGAAAATGAAACGTTTTAGTGTATTCCCCGTGTTGATGATTGTATTTGCCCTGGTTCTTGCAGCCTGCGCACCAGCTGCGACCCCTACCCCGGAACCGACTGCTATACCTGAACCAACAGCAATGCCCGAACCAGAAGTAATGGAGATGGATATTGTTGACACAGCGGTCGCTGACGGTCGCTTTACCACTCTTGTTGCGGCAGTAACAGCGGCTGACTTGGTCGACACCCTCAAGAGCGAAGGTCCGTTCACTGTTTTTGCCCCCACGGATGATGCCTTTGCCGCTCTTCCCGAAGGCACGTTGGAAAGCCTGCTCCTGCCCGAGAACAAACAGGCATTGACAGACATCCTTCTTTACCATGTGGTTTCCGGCAAGGTCATGGCTGAAGATGTGGTCAATCTCGATATGGCGACCACAGCCCTGGACAAGGATGTTGCCATCAAGGTCGATATGGGCAACGTCTACATCAACGATGCCAAGGTTATCATCACTGACATCGAAACCTCCAATGGTGTGATCCATGTGATCGACGCAGTCATCCTGCCTCCCGCTGAGGATGAGGCGATGATGGAAAAAACCATTGTTGACATTGCAGTTGCAGATGGACGCTTCGACACCCTCGTTGCCGCAGTAACTGCCGCTGACTTGGTTGAAACGCTTAGTAGTGAGGGACCGTTCACAGTATTTGCCCCCACGGATGATGCGTTTGCCGCTCTTCCGGACGGTACATTGGAAAGTCTGCTCCTGCCCGAAAACAAACAGGCTTTGACAGACATCCTTCTATATCATGTTGTTTCTGGCAAGGTTTTGGCTGAGGATGTAGTTGGTCTTTCCAGCGCCCCGACAGCGTTGGGCCCAGATATTACCATCACCATCAAGGACGGAAACGTCTATTTGAATGACACCATTCAAGTCATCATCACGGATATCGAAGCATCCAACGGAGTGATCCACGTGATTGATGGGGTACTTCTCCCCCCACAATAATCTCTCCTCCATGGTTAGGATTGTGTACGAAGAAGGACGGGTCAGTTCACTGACCCGTCCTTTTGATTCTTGGATGGGAGATATTATTTTACAAACGGTATATGAATAAAGAACGTGCTGCCCGGCAGTTTCTCTTCGTCGTAGCCTTCACTTTCCACCCAGATCTTGCCGTGATGAGCCTTGACGATGCCTGCGGTGATCGCGAGCCCCAGCCCTGGACCACCACCTTTAAATTTAGTGCGCCCAGAGGAATGCAGTTCTACTTTACCCACCTGATAGAGTTTCTCGAAGATAATGTCTTTATTGTCTGGGTCGAGGCCGATCCCGGTATCTTTAATTCTGATCTCGCATATCTCTCCATGCCCATCCACTGTGATGGGTTTCGCGTTGACCGAAATCGTGCCGCCGTCAGGCGTGAACTTCAGGGCATTGACGACAACATTCTCCAAAGCCTTTTTCAGCAATTCAGAATCGGCCCGCAGCGGTTGTAATGTATTAATGGCGTCATCGATTTCAAACACAATCTGACGTTCCTCGAGATCATCCATATAATCCTTCTGAATAAGTCGCAGAGTGAGTCCGAGTGATACCTTTTCCAAATGAGGAGCAACCACCTGGCTTTCAAGACGCGCCACATCCAACATGCTGTTGACAACCTGATGCAGTCGTTCTGTACCCAGTATTACACC
>DNDO01000063.1:4976-5121 GCA_003484265.1 Anaerolineae bacterium | reverse complement strand
TGCAAGCATTTCTGCTTCAGTTGGTTTCAGATCGATGACAACTGTATTCCTGAACTGAATCTGGTCCGACGAATATCCCCACCCTCTTCGCGTCAACTCGGACATCACATCCTGCCCATTGTTTTCTGAGACATCTACCTCGCTG
>DNDO01000063.1:0-4737 GCA_003484265.1 Anaerolineae bacterium | reverse complement strand
ATGTCGTGCTGCAGCACGACATCAGGGTCGATTTTCAAAAAGATCGCGCCTTGTTTTTTTGCAAAAGATTGCAAATCCTTGATTACGCGTGCTCGCAATGATTCATTCGACCAATCGAGGAGAGGTCCCTTTGGAGAATAGAGAATCGAGAGTCGCGCGGCAAAACCGTTACGGACGATCTGGCGTTTGAGGATGAGGGCGGCGGCGAGGCATTCATCAGGAACTGATGATTGATCATTGATAACTGATAACTTCTTTTCATCCCACACCAAATACAAAGGCTCCCATCCGTACTTCGCTTTCATATATCCCCATTCATAGGTTTGGAGGAAGTGAGGGGAAGGCAGTTTTAAAATCAATTCATTCCAATAACTACTTACCATTTTCTACTCTCTGTTACCTATAAATTTCAAATACGCCCAATATAAAAGTGGATTATAGACTCGATCCATTGCCTGCGCGGCGCGTTCCAGCTCGCCGCCGAAGCCGCGTTTGAAGCGATAGACTCCCCATAAGCCATCGTGGCGATTCTGGAAATTCTTTTCAAGTGCTGCTTCGTCTTCATCGGGGACTCCCCAGAGGTCGTATTCCTCACAGCCTCGAGACTTTGCCCATTTCATGGCTTCCCACTGCAGGAGATACGTAGGCATACGGTTGCGTTCTTCGTTTGTGGACGCTCCATAAAGGTAATATGCACGATGGCCGTTTTGGGCGGCGAATAAAGCCGCGAGCGGCTTGCCTAAATATTCGGCAACAAATATCTCACCCAAGCCCTTGGGATGGAGGAGTTCATACGCACGCTTGTAGTATTCCAGTGAGTGGATTCCGAATCCGTCGCGCCTGCCTGTGACAAGCATCATTTTATGAAAGGATTCGATATCGTCCCATACGCGGACGGTCACTTCTTTTTTCTCGGCAAGACGGATATTGTATCGAGTCTTTTGTTTCATTTTCGACAGGATTTCATCCTCACTCCCTCGCATGTCAATGATCAAGGTGCGGGGTGGTTGGATATTGTGGGTCGAACGTTTCAGGTTGAAGCGTTCAAGTTGAATGTCCTTCCAGGAGTCGGGTTCGAGCTTGAGAAAGATGGCACGATTGGATTTGCAAACGGAATCCACATCTAGCCATAGCTGTTCGCTAACTACACCTTTGGGGATATAGCCAATCGTAAACCCGAATGGCAACTTGCGAAACAGAATTTGCACACCAAAGTCTCCACTGACCACTCGCACAGGTTTCCAGCCAAAGGCAGACTTCAAC
Organism: Anaerolineae bacterium; assembly: GCA_003484265.1. Taxonomy (GTDB): domain Bacteria; phylum Chloroflexota; class Anaerolineae; order Anaerolineales; family Villigracilaceae; genus Defluviilinea. The sequence goes on along the minus strand of DNDO01000063.1, from coordinate 3,474 downwards.
TCGCCCCACTCCCCTGTTTGCAAGAGATGGGTGTTGGGGTGATGGGAGATGAAGTTGTTCCAGTCGGTGAGAGAGACAATAGGCATGAGAAAGTTGAAGGTCAAAGGTCGTAGGTCAGAAAGGACGTTTGACTTTTGACATTTGACCTGGATGCGTGATTGATGGTCGAATTGGGTATCATTTCATTCAAGAGATTGATGATCGCTTCGGTGTCATTTGATTTACCGAGGCGAGAGAGATGGTCGATGGACTGAATCAGGTCTGGGCTAAACGATGATGCGTTGTCTTCCAACCGGGAAATATCGGGGTGAAGGGTCGGTTTGAGAGGCGTTTCTTCATCCCAAAGTTCTTCCGTTAATTTTTCACCAGGGCGGATGCCAGTGTAGGCGATCTCGATATCGCGATGAGGCTCGAGACCAGAGAGTCGAATAAGGTCTTCAGCAAGATCGAGGATCCGGACAGGTTTGCCCATGTTGAGTACGAAGGTTTCGCCGCCGCGTTCCATGGTGGCGGCTTGCAAGACAAGATAAACCGCTTCGGGGATGGTCATAAAGAATCGATACATATGGGGATGTGTAATTGTGACTGGTCCGCCGTTGGCGATTTGATTTTTGAAGATGGGGATGATACTGCCGCGACTGCCAAGGACATTTCCAAAACGGACGACGGTGAAGGCGTGCTTTTTGCCCGCGTTGAGAACGATCATTTCGGCGAGACGTTTTGTCGCGCCATAAATGGATGTAGGGCGAACGGCTTTGTCGGTGGAGATGATGACGAAACGTTCGATGTTGTGCGTGATGGAAACCTGCGTGATATTGTGTGTTCCGAGGACGTTGTTGGTGATTGCTTCGACGATATTCGCTTCCATGAGCGGGACATGTTTGTGGGCGGCGGCGTGGAAGACGATCTGCGGCTGATGCTGCGTGAATATCTGCGTAAGGCGTTCCCGATCACGTATATCGGCGATGACGGGATGGATGGGCAGATCAGGGTAATCGCTTTGCAGTTCGAGAAGAATCTCGAAGATGCTGTTCTCGCCGTGACCGAGCAGAACCAGTTCAGCGGGATTGCGTCGTGCGATCTGGCGGCAAAGCTCACGTCCAATGGAACCGCCTGCGCCTGTGACAAGCACACGCTTGCCCTCGAGCGCAGCGCCGACCGCTTCATCATTAACCCGTACAGGCTCACGACGCAGGAGGTCAGTGATGTCCACTTCACGCAGTCGTGAGACATTAACCTTGCCACCGATGAGTTCGTAGATGCCAGGCATAGTCCGTGAGGGAATGCCTTTACGTCTGCACACGTCATTGATCATCCGGACCAATTGCCCAGGAGCGGATGGAATGGCAATGATGACTTCTTCGATGTTGTGATTGTCAATGGCAGAGGCGAGGTCATTGACTTTGCCGATAACGGTCACGCCATGGATGGAATGTTTCTGTTTGGCTGGGTCATCGTCGAGAAATCCAATGGGACTAAGATTCAGTTGCGACGACTTTTGAAGTTCACGCACAACAAGTGCACCCGCATCGCCTGCGCCGATGATTATGGCTCGCTTGGTCTTTCCGTTCGAGCGCGCGGCTGCGGATTGCTCCGCAAGGATACGCAAGGCAAAGCGTGAACCGCCAATCAGGACGAGAGATAACAACCAATCGATTCCCAGAGCGGAGCGAGGCATTCCGGGCAGGACCATCCCTGTGCTGATGAGCAACAGCATAACGCCCGATGTCAGCACGGAGGCGGATGTAACCGCAACTGTGATCAAGCGCAGTTCGCCCGTGCTGGCGTAGATCCAAAGTCGGCGATATAAACCAAAGAAAAAGTATGTGGGGATTTTTATTGCCAGCGCAACAACACACATCAAAATGGCTGCGGGGAAATAAAAGGGCAGCTCACCCACATCAAGCCGCAATGCAAAACTTCCCAACACTGAGATTACGATGAGGGCAATGTCGCCGATGAGGACGAAGCGGTTGCGGACATGTGAGCGGGGTTTCATAGAATAGTTAGAGAGCAGAGACTAGAGATTGGGAGCGCATCCATTTGACGGTTTCTTCCAAGCCGTCAGCCAATGAAACTTGCGAGTGAAAACCAATAACATCTCTTGCCTTTTGCGGGCTTCCTACGGAGCGATAAATATCGCCGATGCGGGGGGGGACAAATTCAGGTTTTGGCGCATTCGGAATTAACTCGTCAAACACTTCAAGCAAATCCAGCAGTCGCGTTTCGACACCTGTGCAAACGTTGAAAATCCTCCCTGCAGCATCCGGGTGTTCGGATGCGATCAAGTTGGCGCGTACAACGTCGCGCACGTTGATGAGGTCGCGAGTTTGTCCGCCATTGCCGAAGATCGTGATCGGCTTTCGATCCAACAACTGACGGGCGAAGATCGGCACGGCGGCTGCATACATCGAGTCGGGGCGTTGGCGCGGTCCGTACACATTGAAGTATCGCAACGCGACCACTTCAAAATTAAAAGAGTTTGTGAACAACTCTGCGTACATTTCGTTGACTCGCTTCGAAACTGCATATGGGGATTTCGGCTGAAGCGGAGTTTCCTCGACCAAGGGTAGCGCATCAGACTCCCCGTAAACTGCCGCGCTCGAAGCAACCACTGCCCGTCTGACACCAGCTTTGCGCGCCGCATTGAACAGCATGGATGTACCAGTCAGATTCACATCAAAACATTCCTGTGGCTCGTCCATGGATTGGGGGGCGGAGACAAATGCCGCCTCGTGGAAAATGATATCGATGCCCGAAACAGCCGCTTTCACGTCTGAATCGTTGCGGATATCGCCTTCCAAAATTTCAAGCTGATCTCCACGGAATTGTTGAGCAGACGCTTTTATGTTCTCCCGTTTGCCCGTGCTGAAATTATCCAACACACGAACAGCCGCGCCCTGTTCGAGCAAGGCGCTGACAATGTGCGAACCGATGAACCCAGCGCCGCCAGTGACCAGGTACTTCATCGTCCTGTCCGCCTTAACACAGTGCCAATCGTGCGCAAGATGATCTGAAAGTCCATCGAGAGCGTGCGGTGTTTGATGTAGTAGAGATCGTATTCAAGCTTGATGGATGTCTCGGTGACGCTGGCGACGTATCCGTAATTAATCTGTGCCCAGCCAGTAAGACCAGGCTTGACCAGCAAACGCGCCCGATAAAAAGGAACCTGTTTCTGATATTCACCTACAAGTTCGGGCACCTCTGCGCGCGGTCCAACCAGACTCATGTCGCCGCGCAAAACATTCCAAAATTGCGGGAGTTCATCGAGTCGAGTCTTTCTAATAAAATTTCCAACGCGGGTAATACGCGGGTCATTTTTAAGGGTCCTTCTTGAGTCGCTGGGAGAATCCACGTGGCGATACATGCTGCGATACTTATAGATTGTGAAAATCGAACGTCCGCGGCCGAGGCGAGGCTGTGAATAGAAAATTGGTATGCCCGAGTCGATCAAGATCGCAAGCGCAATGAATG
>DNDO01000202.1 GCA_003484265.1 Anaerolineae bacterium | reverse complement strand
GAAGCGGCGGTTATTGGATAACAAGTAGGGCGGAGCATTGCTCCGCCCTACTTGTTATCCAATAACCGCCGCTTCCACTGATTGGATCGGCGGCAGGAAATCAGCGAGTAACTCCCAGCTATCGCCCGAATCACGCGAATAGAATAACTGACCGGTGTTCGATCCGACGTAAACTCCTGCGTCCTCAAATGAATCTGTCGCCATGGCTTCTCGTAGGATATCGAGATGCGCCCGCTCGGGTAACCCTTTCGAAATTCTCTCCCATGAGTCACCCGCATCACGACTTCGCCACACGGAGAATTTTCCATCCACGCTCATGCGGAATTCGTCGCTTTCTTCAAGGGCAATATAAATCGTCTTCGGGTCGGTGGGATGCACAGCGATGGGGAAACCGAATCTTGCTGGTAACTTTCCTTCACCGATATCGATCCAATCCTCACCCATGTTATCGCTTCGATACACGCCGCAATGATTCTGCTGATAAAGTACATGCGGGTTCGATGGATGCATTGTCATCTTGTGTACACACTGACCGAACTCTGGGAACTTATTCGGCATAAAATCGGCGCGTACGTTCTTGTTGTAAGGCGCCCACGTCTTTCCGCCGTCGTCGGTGCGATAACATCCTGCGGCAGAAACCGCAATATACATGCGGTTTAGATCCGTTGGGTCGAGTAAGATCGTGTGCAGGCACAATCCGCCATTGCCAGGGTTCCACTCACCGCGCTGGGGGTGGTCGTACAAACTTTCATTTAATTCCCACGTCTCGCCGCGGTCTTTGGAAACGAAAAAGGATGCGGGTTGCGCACCTGCGTATAAAACATTCGGTTCTTCTTTACGCCCCGGTTTGATATTCCAAACCTTGACCATCTTTTCTGGTTTCTTCAACATTTCACCCGATTCGGAACTGAATGCCTCATCCACAGTGCTGGGCGGTCTGCCGGATGCTGATGGGCGAGTGATCACAGGCACTTGCTTCGCCTGTATCCACGTTTTGCCGAAGTCATCCGAATAATGAGTGGTTGGCCCATACACATTATGGCTGACCGCCGTATGCAGACGCATATCACGCGGGTCCAGTTGCATGTGCATCACATTCCAACTTTTAAATTGAATATCGCTGGTCTGCCATTTTTTACGCTTTTCATCACTCTTGAAAATAAAACCGCCCTTGCTTGTCCCAACGAAGACCATTACTTTTTTGCTCATGACTGTCTCCTTTTATTTGAAACAGAAAAAATGTTCTAAAATTATACCATATTTACCTTATATGGCATCCCTCCCAAAGAACTATTGCGGTAAACCGATTGCCTGATTAAGATTCAATATGAAAAGGAGGAAAGATGAAAAATCACCAGTGGATGATAGTCCTCTCTCTGGTTTTAACATCCTGCAATTTGACTGCGATCCAGACGACGGCTACGCCCCTTTCCACACCCGAACTTGATACGCCGACATCAAGTTTTTCTACCCCCACGATTGTCCCGATCGAAACCTTGCTGGCGCGCGACACGCCGACAGCCATGCCTTCTGCTACATCAAGTGTGACCCTTGCTTCACCGAAAGACCAGCCGGTCAATTGCCGCTTTGGACCGGGCATCTCCTACTCCGTTGTTGGCGCTCTGATCGTGGGCAGGCAGGCTGAGATGATCGGTAAAAGCATTGACGAGACGTGGTGGTACGTAAGGAACCCCAGCGACCCATCCAACAATTGCTGGTTGTCCGCAGATTTTATTGTCGTTGAAGGAAATGTGGATGCGCTCCCCGTGGTGGGTCCGCCTGAGATTGGCGTGATCAATATCCAGGTCCAGGTTGACCCGGTGTTGATGAATGTGGGATGTGCCGCTTTCCCGCAAACGGTCAATGTGACGGCACAGGTCACGACGAACGGTCCGACCATCATCACCTGGAGGTGGGAGACCAGCGCAGGAGACGTTTCAGCCGAAGAAACATTATTGTTCGAATCTGAGGGCACAAAAGAAGTGCGGAATATATTGACGGTGTGGAGCGCAAACGATTATTGGGTGAACCTGCACGTGCTCATTCCGAACGATCGTTCCGGGGGAGCAATTTTCAAGATCACCTGCGTGCCATAAAGCGGGAGGCCGAGGACTTTACATATGCCGCCTGCTTTTTCATCTCAACATTGCATGGGTTATGGAAGGAGACCTGATTTATAATCCATTAACGATGAGGTGAAACTTTGAAAATGAGGTTCGAAACTTTGTTTTCCCAACGATTGACCAGCAAAAATGAATATCTTGAGACAGCGAACCTTTTGCGCTCGATCACCTTGTGGGGAATCCCGATTCTCCTAATGGTTGTGGGCTTGAGAATATTAAATGGGGATGATCAGGTTGACTCTATTCATATTTTTATTGGGATAATAATCTTTACCTTTTTAGCAGGTCGGATCGCACTTAATTTTGGATATGTTCGGGGTACCAGCAGGGCAATCCTCATCCTGGTATGGGCAGGCGTGACTCATCAGGCATGGATTTCAGATGGACTTCAGAATAATGCCTTGATACCATATATGACAGTTATATTGGCATCAGGGCTTTTGCTTAGTGAAGCGGAAACGCTGGTGTTTTCAATAATAAGCATTGTTTCAATATGGGGAATTGCTTATAGCGATGCGTCCGGTTTGCGAATTACAGCCGACCCGCGAGAGTCGTTCAATTTAGCGCTTAACCTGACGATAAATTTTTCCCTCTCAACACTCGTGATCTATTATATGATACGAACCATCCACACCTCCTTTAAACAGGGACAGAAGGAATTGGCTGAAAGGCGGCAGATAGAGACAGCCTTGCGCGAGAACGAAGAAAAATTCCGCAAGGTGTTTCAACTGAGCCCGGTTGGCATATGTATCACCGAACTGATAGATGGACGCCTGCTGGAAGCAAATTATGCATATTGGAATTTGATGGGATTGAAACCCGAAGATTCGCTGGGGAAGACTTCGGAGGAGTTGAAGTTATGGGATACTCCGGAAGAGCGGGAGAAGCTTGTCGAAACCTTGATGGCCAAAGGCTCAGTCTATAACCCGGACTTTTCGTTCAGAGATGAAAACGGAAGGTCGAAGCAGGCGATCAGCTTTTACGAACTTGTTCGCATCGGAGACAAGGAGCGAATCATTTCGATGTTCTATGATATGAGCGACCAGCGCAGGACAATGGACGCGCTCAAGGGAAGCGAGATTCGTACACGCGCACTGCTCGACGCCATTCCAGATATGATCCTGGAAATAACCCTGGACGGCATGATCACCAACATGATTCCGCCAAAAGATATGGGAACGTCCTTGTCTGCCGACCAGTTCGTGGGGAGGCAGATTCGGGAAGTGTTTTCCGAAACCACAGCACACCAAACCGTATTTGCCATTGAACGGGTGGTCGCCGCCAATCACATGAATGTGTTCGAGTTCAAGGAAAGGCTGCTCGGAGAAAACCATACGTTTGAAGCGCGTGTAGTGGCGAGTTCAGCCACCATGTCACTCATGATGATCCGTGATATCACCCAACGCAAATGGATCGAAGCGGAGCGGGAGGAACTCATTCATGAGTTGGAAGTCAAGAACAAAGAGTCTGAAACTCTCCGCGACAGCCTGGCAAGTGTTGTAGGAACTTTTGAATTTTCCGAGATCATCCAAAAAGTCCTCGTTGAGATCGGCAGGGTTGTTCCCTTTGATACTGCCTCAGTCTGGCGCGTGGAAGGTGACCGGCAAATATTGATCGGCGGGCGGGATCTGCCACCCGAAGTTTCCAGCCCGAATATTGAATTCATTACCGACAAGACTAATTCGGCGCTTCCCATACTTCAAGGCAAAGTCCCGTATATTCTGAATAATAATGTTCAGGCTGAACTTCAGGATTTTCAATCGCCGCCGCATATTTATGTTAACTCCTGGCTGGCTGTGCCGCTAAAAACAAAGGGCAAGGTCATCGGGTTGATCGCATTGGATGGACGCCAAAAAAATCAATTCAACCAACATCATGCAGACCTGGCTGTGACTTTTGCCGACCAGGTAGCCATCGCCTTGGAAAACGCCAGCCTGTTTTCAGACTTGCAGGATGAATTGGACCAGAGGAAGAAATTAATTGCAGAACTTGAAATCAGGAATACAGAGTCTGAGACCTTGCGCGAAAGCACAGCGATTGTCGCGGCCACCCTTGAAAAGAGCGAGGCAATCGAACTCATTCTCGAACAACTCAAACGAGTTGTACCCTATGACAGTGCATCGGTCCAATTGCTTAAAGGCGATTCGCTCGAAATAGTTGGAGGTACCGAGTTGCCGTTGGGATTGGACGAGATAGGATCAAGTTTCAAAATCGACGTGAACGAACCGGCATATCCTGTTCTGGTCGATGATTCCCCTTATGTGTTATATGACGATGTCCAGCGGAAAAATCCAAATTTCAGTGAATATCCCCACAATCATATTCATTCCTGGATGGCGGTGCCCTTGAAAGTAAAGGGAAAACTCTTGGGCATTATTGCGTTGGACGGCAAATTGGTGGACCAATTTACGGAACATCATGCCCAGTTGGCTGTGACGTATGCCAACCAGGTGGCGATTGCCCTCGAGAATGCCCGTCTCTTTTCCGACCTGCAAGCAGAGCTCACCATTCGACAGAATCTCATCTCGGAATTGGAATCCAAGAACGCCGAACTCGAGCGGTTTACCTACACGGTTTCACACGATCTAAAATCGCCACTGTTTACCATCCGCGGATTTTTGGGTTATCTCGAAGAGGATGCTTTCGCCGGCAACCATGAACGCATGAGATCCGATATGCAGCGCATTACAGACGCCACGAATAAAATGCAGCAACTGCTTAACGAACTGCTTGAGCTATCGCGAGTAGGACGTATGAAAAATGAATCGGTGTTGATCTCATTCGATGAACTGGTGCGCGAAGCGGTGGATCTCGTGCAGGGGCATATTATGGTAAACAAAGTTGTCATCCGGATTGAAGATGATATGCCTAATGTCTACGGCGACCGCCAGCGATTGCTTGAAGTGGTACAGAATCTGATCGATAACGCCGCCAAGTTCATGGGCGATCAACCCGAACCGCGCATCGAGATCGGGCAGGATGGGGAAGATGCGGAAAGCGGCATGCCTGTCTTTTATGTGCGGGATAATGGGATAGGAATTCAGCCGGAGCAACACGACCGCATATTTGGCTTGTTTAATAAGCTGGATGTAAATAGCGAAGGCACGGGCATTGGTCTTGCCCTCGTGAAGAGAATAATCGAGGTTCACGGAGGCAGGATCTGGGTCCAGAGTGAGGCGGGGAAGGGTGCCGCGTTCTATTTCACGCTTCCACTCAGGCTGGAAACTGATTCCGTTATATAATAGCCTCATCTCATCTGAAGAGGAGTCTTTATGAAAAGAGCGGTCAGCATCAGCATTGGTTCGTCCAAACGGAACAAGGCTGTGGAAGTGACATTGCTGGGTGAAAAGATCAGCATCGAACGCATCGGCACCGACGGCGATATGGAAGCCGCCGCAATGAAATTTAAAGAACTCGACGGTACTGTGGACGCCTTCGGCGTTGGCGGTGGTGATCTAAGCATGCAGGTGGACGATAAAATATATGAATTTCATTCTGTAAAGCCGATGGTACGTTTTATAAAGAAAACCCCTGTTGTAGACGGTTCCGGTCTGAGAAATACCCTTGAAAAAAAAGCCGCGCCGTTAATCCTGAATCAGCTTGGGGATTACATCAATACGATGGGCAAAACCGCTCTTATCATGACAGGCTCCGACCGATGGGGGCTGACGAGTTCCTTTTTGGATGCAGGGTTTAAGTGTACATTTGGCGATATGTTATTTTCATTGGAGATGCCCGTACCATTGCATTCCGCAAAACAGATCAAGATATTAGCTGCCCTATTAATGCCGATCGCTCTCCGCCTGCCCTTTCATTGGATATACCCGGTTGGTGAAAAGCAGGAAGAACGCAAACCAAAATATCCTCAATATTTCAAGGAAGCCACTGTGGTTGCCGGAGATTGCCACTACATCAAACGTTACATGCCTGACGATATGAAAGGCAAAATTGTCGTCACAAACACAACAACCCCCGAGGATGTTGAACTTTTCAAAAAAAGCGGGGTTAAATATCTAATCACCACCACGCCGGTCCTGGAGGGCCGTTCCTTCGGCACAAACATGATGGAAGCCGCATTGGTGGCTGTCTCAGGTAAGGGACGTCCGCTTACGTGGGACGAATACAGCGAAATGTTAGCAAAACTCGGTTTCGAACCGCAGTTGCAGGAACTAAACTGATTTACGAATTACGATTGGCGATTTACGATCACTTCGAAAGTTGCCAATCGAAAATCCAAATCGTCAATCTAAATTGTCAGGAGAATGTATGGACGCAATCGTACTTGCAGGTGGAATTCCCAATCCCGAGGATCCCTTATACTCGTTTTTAAAAGGCGATGCCAAAGCGCTTGTAGATGTCGCTGGCAAACCCATGATTCAATGGGTTGTGGATGCGCTCAGCGGCGCAAAGCATGTTAGCAACATCATCATCGTAGGGCTGTCTCCCAAAAACAAATTGAAATCCAGAAAGCCGCTGCATTATCTCTCCAACCAGGGACGTCTTCTATCGAACATTGTTGCAGGTGTGGATAAGTCGCTTGAGTTGAATAAGAAGAATAAATATGTGATGGTGGTTTCATCCGATATTCCAACGCTCAAACCAGAAATGGTTGATTGGCTTGTGGATACCACCATGGAAACCAATGATGATCTGTACTATGGAGTCTGCCCTAAAAAGGTGATGGAGAAACGTTTCCCTGGTGCAAATCGAACATACATACATCTTAAAGATATGGATATTTGTGGTGCTGATATCAATGTTGTGCATGTTGATATGGCAAATAAAAAATACCTTGATGTTTGGGAATCTCTTATCGTCAAGCGGAAAAATCCTGTCGCTCAAGCTATGGCGATGGGATGGCTCACATCATTTTTATATCTAACACGACAACTTACGTTAGCGGATAGTGTCAGACGTGTTTGTGAAAGAATCAATATAAAGGGACGTGCGATCATCTGGTCCCATGCCGAGCCATGTATGGACGTGGATAAACCGCATCAACTTGAACTCCTTCGGAAAGACCTTGCAAAGCAACAGAAGAAAACCGTCAAAACGAAAAGCGTAAAATCGAAGACGACCAAGACTGTCAAAAAGAAAACAACCGGATCTGCGAAAGTGAAGCCGTCCAAAGCAGCAAAACCCAAGACCAAACCGAAAGCAAAGTCTAAGAAGAAATGAGTCTACAACCTGTCATTGATCTTGACGCACGATTATCCAAAAAAATGCGCGTGGCTGAAAAGCCAGGCGCATTGCGTTATATCTCCATTTTCTTTGCTCATTCAGGCGACTCTTGGTTTTGGGCAATTGCCTTGATCGCTTTGTGGGCGGGCGGCGATATGCTTTGGAAGAAATGGGCTGTCGTGCAGTTCGTCGGTATCAGCCTGCTGGCGGCTATGGTGTTGGGTATCAAATTCCTCGTACGAAGGAGGCGGCCTGAAGGCGAATGGGGAGGCATCTATCGCAACACCGATCCGCATTCGTTCCCATCCGGTCATGCGGCGCGGTCATTCCTGATCGCGGTGCTGGCGTCTGGGTTGGGTCCCAACGGGGTTGCCATCGTGTTATGGATCTGGGCGCCGCTTGTCGCGCTGGCGCGCGTGGCGATGGGCGTGCATTATGTGTCGGATATTGTCGCCGGCGCAGTCCTTGGCATTGGCATTGCATTGATCGGCCTGCAAATTTATGAACCGTTTTTCAAATGGCTAACCGGTTTGATCGGCTTACCGCTCTGGTAACTATTTCACACTCTTCAAATGTTCCTCAATATGAGCAAGGTCGCGTTCGATCCAGGTTTGCAGAGTAAACCCGCCGCCCAGGGTAAGATGACGCGATTTGCGCGACCATGCCTCAATGGGCAAAGATTTCAAGAATTCATATAACGCTTCCACGTTCTTCACAAAACCATCCAGCATTTCGTCCAGTGGTTCATTCGTATCGTAATGTTCCGCCATATATGCATCCCCGTCGAAATTGTGAAACTCCGGGTCATCCTCCTGTGCCGTCCGTTTGGCGCGATAACCATATACCAATTCATTCACATCACGTGTGTGTGCAGCGATTTGGTGGACATTCCATCCGCCCTCATCAGGTGGCGTATATGAGTCCCCAACGGCGAGGCAGGCATCACGGAATTCCCTCGCTGCAGAGATCAATCTCTCGATCAGGTGTGTGCGATATTCGTTCAACTCTTTCATTTCTGCTCCTTCAATAACTCAAAAACCCTCTCAACGATTTGATCACCCGTTTCCACTGCGTGGACCTGGATCCCAGACGGGATCAATTCCAGCCTGGCTTGGTGTGTGAAGGCTTTCAAACCTTGCATACTTGCGACGAAAGCCGCTTCCTTCTTGACTGATGATTGATTCGCCGCAATAAGGTTTATTATCACTCCCTTATCTTGTCTTCCCATTATAGACTGTGCCCGCATCACGCGCCCTGCGCATTGCGTCATCAAGAATGCGCCAGTCAGGTTGACATCCAGCACGCGATGCCAGTCCCATTCGTCCATATCCAATAGGGAAATGTGTGGTTCAACAGCCGCATGGTTGATCAGAATATCGATGCGTCCGAAGTCATCCTCCACCTGTTTGACCAGATGCTGCGCCCCCACTTTCTTTGCGACATC
>DNDO01000244.1 GCA_003484265.1 Anaerolineae bacterium | reverse complement strand
CCCCAGCCCAGTAATTCCAACAAAAATTGACAACGCCCCCAAGATTCCCCACACGATAAGAGACTTTTGAAACAGGGGTTTCCCTGATTCCAACCCGGACCGATAAGACTGCCACCGATGAATAACGATCCAGCCGATTAATTCCAGACCAGTGAGCGTTGCCAGATTGATCAACGGGGCAAGCCTGGCCGCATAGGCCGCATAACTAAATATTGCTCCGTGTTGTGAAAGACCCGATAAAACGGCGAGTGCCGCCTGTCCGACAATCGCTGTCAAAAGTGAAACGACAAGAAGTATATCCCCGCTGACGGCTGTGAAGATGGTATCCAACCGCTTCACTTTCCATGTGTGATATTTCCACGCATAGATCGCCATGGTTGATGTGAACACAATCCACAAGAACACGAGAATGATACCGGTCAAACGGAACCATGAATACCCAAATAGTAATCCCTGCCCGGTATCGGATGGCAGCGCTGTAAATTGCCAGAGGAAAAGGATGCCCTGCACCGCCCAAAGGGAAAACAATATAGACCAGGAGAATATAAATTTATTTTTGGAAGACATGGTAATGGCAATTATAAGGCAATCAGAATGGAGGGCAGTTTATCATTAGAAGATTGTTCCTTTAAAATCAAAACAGCTTGCTTCAGCAAGCTGTTTTGATCTGACATCTTATCGTTACTTTCCCTTCAACTCGTCCCTGAGTATCATTGTCATCACAACGCTGACTATGCTGACGATCAATCCGCCGAGGAAGGCATTCCACCAGACAGGGTCGCTGATGACCAGCGCTATCCCAAATGATTGACCAATGATGCTTGTCAGCCAGAACAGGAAGGTGTTGATTACCAGTGTGAACAAGCCGAGCGTAAGGATGATAAGCGCGCAGGTCAGGAACTTGAGCAACGGACGTACCAGCGCATTCACAAGCCCAAAGATGAGCGCCAGCCAGACGAGCGATAACATGTCGCTCAATAAGTTTATGCCAGGGACGATAAGCACTGCGAGATACAACGCGATGGCGTTGATGAGTAATCGTAGGATAAATTTTGTCATTTTGTCTCCTCTTCAAATATGGTTTATGACCGTCATCTTAAGTACGGAAAGAAAGTCGCTGGGTTGCAGATTCAGCGCGCATCCAGAGTAAAGTGCGGCGTTCAATAAATCCCGCAGAGATGAAGGCATCCGTCATCTCACCCCCGGGATATTCGAGGGACAAGGTTGTACGGTTGGCAAGCACACGCCGCGCACGGATGAGCAGTTGGAGCAATGCCTGGGTGGATTCTTCCGCATTAATCTGTCCGGGAGGGGTGGCGGGAATTAAAGTGTCTGATTTGTTTCCTTGAGATGTCCATGAGAGTGTGGCGAGCAGCTTATCACCTTGGATTGCCGCCCAGTGTTTGATGTTCATATCTACGAACATGAGATAGAGCCAGTTCATGAGTCCCGGGCGAAGAGAGTTGATGTTGATCGGGCGGTACCATCCCAATACGTCGGGGTGGAGGCGGCGAAGCCAGTCCCGTTGCTGGGACCAGAAACGGGTATGACGCGTTACGATCTGTGTATCAGTTTTCGGCTTCGAGAGTAGCGGGTCGGGTTTTGCCGTCCAGGTGGTGCGGCGGGCGATCTCTTGAAATCCCAGGTCGGCATATAGCTTGATCGCGCCGGGGTTGTCGTCGCGCACGTGGAGCCAGAGTGCGGATGCCTTCTTGTCCCACCCGTATGTCATGGCACGCTGGGTGAGGATGCGCGCAATGCTCTTCCGCCTGTGATCGGGGTGCACGGCAATGTTTGCGATGAGATAGATTTTTTTGCCCTTGTCACGGAAGGGGATGAGACTGGCGTTGCCGACGATGCGGTTATTTTCTTCCCAGATAAACCCCGTAAGCGGCAGGGAGGCGGTTTCGGTCATATTAGCTGCCCATTTGAGAAACCCGTTGTCGTTGCTGGCGCGGCGCATGTCGGCAACGTAACGCTGACCGTCGCGGTCCATCGAATCGGCGAAGCATAGTTCGATCAGGTCTGCAACCGCGGAGAGATCACGAAACATGTTCATCGCGCGCATGTTCGGATGTTTCTCGTTACCGGCGGAAATACTGATGGAACTCATGATCAGAATTATAGCCGTGTTAATTAATTCCGGCATTGTAGATGTACAACATTTCGATTACATAAAATATGAATTCAATTGGGATGCTGTGTTCCCCGCTCCCAAAAATGACATTTCACTCCACCACCTGACTATAAAACTCCGTGAACCTGCAATCATTGCACCCAAATGCGACCAGCGCCTTGCGCGAGAACAGTTTGGAGAGATCGGGACTCGAATCTTCATTTGGCACGAAAATGTAAGCCTATTTATTCCGCGCAGAATACTCGTTGAACTTCGTATTTCTGCCTTACGTCATCGTGCTGTTGCATATGGGACAAGGTTTGGGGTCTGGCAAATTCACCTTAATATATTATGTAACTTTGAGCAAGCGGTGTTTGCGACCGGAGAATCTCTGTCTTGCGGTAGTAAACACCGCTCGCTGCCTCTCAGGGTGACATTCTTTCAACGATCATCCCTGCACCCTCTCCCACTCATTCAACTTCTTGTCCATCTCTTTTTGCACGCGCTCGTATTCCGTTCCCAGTTTGGCGACTTCCTCTGCCTTCACAAGCGGACTTTCCAACTGCATGCCGAGGTTCGCAAGTTTCTCTTCGAGTTCAGCAATGGCGTTTTCGAGTTCCTGTAATTGGGCGACCTTTCTTCTTTCTTCTGTCGTCGCTTTGCTTTTTACGTTTTTCGTATTACGAGGCTTAGGAATCGGAAATTGGGAATTGATAACTTGTCCCGCGGCTTGCCTTTCCGCTTCCTTCTCTCGTTCTTCTTTCATCTGCGAATACGTTCCGTTGAACGCGATCATCTCTGACTCGTTCGGGTCGATCTCCCAGATTTGGGTGGCGAGGGCATCGATCAAGTAACGATCATGGCTCACCAATAGAATCGTTCCCTGATATGCATCCAATACGGCTTGCAAGACTTCCTGCGATGTAATATCCAGATGATTGGTCGGTTCGTCGAGTAATAACAAGTTCGTATCTTCCAGTGCGAGTTTGGCCAAGGCTAATCGGCCGCGTTCGCCACCGGAGAGCATGGACACTTTCTTGAAGGCATCGTCACCGGAAAATAGATATTTGCCGAGGTAGTCACGTCCCTGGTGCGGCAACATACCGGGCGATGCGGCAAGGATCTCATCGAGGATAGTTTTTCTGGGGTCGAGTCCCTCGTGCGCCTGGGCAAAATAGCCAACGTGCAGGCTCGCTCCCAGAATCGCCTCACCCGCCAACGGTGAGATCGAACCGAGTATCGTCTTGAGGAAAGTTGATTTGCCCGCGCCGTTCGGTCCGATCAAGGCGGCGCAATCGCCTCGTCGCAACTCGATGTCCGGCGTTGAGAAAAGCATCTTTTCTGGGAGACCATTTTCAGGTGGATAGCCCACCTGCAAACCTTTGGTGCGGATGACCAGATCGCCGGAACGATTCGTTGAACGTAGATGCAGGTGCAGGTCGGGCGTGGTACGCATGGGAGAGCGCAACCCGCGCACGCGCTTCTCGGCTTCCTCCACGCTGAATGAACTGGTGGTCGTCTCAACATCCAACTGCGACCAATTCGTGTTGACCGCCGTTTCAATGCCCACCTGCTCAATAGCCTGCACGAGACGCGACAAGCGTTTGAGTTTGCCCTTGGCTTGCAGTGTGTTTTGCCCGGCGATATGTTTCTTGATGTACTCTAGTTCCTTGAAAAGTTTTTCCTGTTCGCTTTCAAATATCTCAATGCGGTGGTTCCAACGAATTTCGCGTTCCTTCAAATAGATGCTGTAACTGCCGCGATAAAATTCCGATCCGCTGGCAGACATTTCAAGCAATGCATTACAGGCATGATCAAGAAAATAACGGTCATGCGAAACGATGATCGCGGCACCTTCCCATTGCGTTAGGTAACTTTCAAGCCATTCGACAGCTTTGATATCGAGATGATTGGTCGGTTCATCGAGCAGTAACACATCTGGATTCGACAACAGAAGACGCGCTAGATGCGCGCGCGTGCGTTGTCCGCCTGAAAGGTGGTCGAGGGATAATTGGTAATCGCCTTCATCGAAGCCCAAGCCTGTCAGGACTTGTTTGATCTTGACTTCATACAGATACCCGCCCAGACGCTCGAACTCATGTTGTACGCTTCCATACGTGCCCAAAGCCTTGTCGCGGTTTAATGGGTCCGACATTTCACTTTCGAGTTTTTCCAATTCGCCTTGCATACGGATAAGGTCCGCGAATGGCTCAAGACATACATCCCACAAGACACCTTGGAGTTCAAAGTCCGCTTCCTGCGAGAGATAGCCCATGCGGAGATTTCTCGCGCGAATGATCTGTCCCGCTGACGGTTCTTCCTCGCCGACGAGGATGCGCAAAAGAGTCGTCTTGCCGATACCGTTGGGACCTACCAGCGCAAGCCGCGCACCTTTGACAAGGGTAAACGAAACACCAGCGAAGAGGTCGTCTGCGCCGAAAGATTTGGAGAGGGAGTTTGCAGTGATGAGTGACATGTTTATAGTAGGCGGGGCACATCAGGACGATTATTTGTCAAAAGGTCTTGCGCTTCTCTGTTGTGCCCATAAGATTGGTTTTGTATCGCGCCCCGTATTATAAAGCAACCCCCACCATTCCTCATCAAATA
>DNDO01000160.1:1343-3771 GCA_003484265.1 Anaerolineae bacterium | reverse complement strand
TCGCTGAGGCGGCTCCTCACCGACCAGATAATTGGATGCCACATTTGACAAGAGCGCGATATGCGAATCGAAAAGTGAGATATCCACCAACTGCCCCTCGCCTGTGATGTCGCGAACACGCAACGCAGACAGGATGGCTGTAGAAGCGAACATCCCGGATGTTATATCAATGATGGGGATGCCCACGCGGGACGGAGGTCCCTCAACTGGACCTGTGATGCTCATCATTCCCGCCTCCGCCTGAATAATGGCATCGTATCCGGGGCGATCCGCGTTCGGACCCGTGCGACCATATCCGCTGACCGAGCAATAGATGAGTTTGGGATACAAGCGATGGAGATCGGTATACCCCAAGCCTCGCTTATCCAGTTCGCCTGTGCGGTAATTTTCGACCAACACATCTGAGATGCCTGCAAGCCTGCGTACGATCTCCTGTCCCTCGGCTGATTGGATATTAACGGTGATGCTTCGTTTGTTGCGGTTGGTCGCAACGAAATAAGCAGACTCGCCGGGATATTTCCCATAGGGCTTGCCAACGAATGGAGGCCCCCAACCGCGAGTCTCATCGCCAATGCCGGGGCGTTCCACCTTGATGACGTCTGCTCCAAGATCACCAAGCATCATAGTGCAGTAAGGACCTGCCAGGGCGCGGGTAATATCTAATATTCTGATGTTTTCAAGAGGTTGCATGGGAATCTTCCAATCGTCGTCGTTTTGATAAGGGATCGAGATTGGTAGTATAAACTCTCTGATAATAAAATACAATAATCACTGCTAATATTTACCGTAAACCATGTTAGGAATCATCTTATGTCATCCATCAAAAAACAATTCATGCTCGACCCCAAGGTAACCTATCTTAATCATGGTTCCTTCGGTGCAACCCCCAAGCCAGTATTCAGGGAATACCAGCGCTGGCAGAGAGAATTGGAAAAACAACCGGTGGAATTTTTAGGACGCCGCATTACAAACCTTTTAGCGGAGTCACGTACGGCACTTGGCAATTACCTGGGTACGCACGCCGATAATCTCGTATACACACAAAATGTGACGGGCTCAATTAATATCATTGCCCGCTCATTGGAATTGGACGTGAACGACGAAGTGCTTGCCACCGATCATGAATACGGAGCCATGGATCGAACATGGCGTTTTCTTTCAAAGGAGCATGGTTTCAGATATATCAATCGGCATATCGAACTCCCCTTGAGAACAGAAGAAAAATTCATCGAGGATTTTTGGCGAGGGGTCACACCTCAAACAAGAGTAATTTTTTTGAGTCATATTACGTCACCGACTGCGATCATACTTCCTGTAGAAGAGATCATCCGTCGTGCGCAGAAGGCAGGCATCATCACGATCATTGACGGAGCGCACGTGCCGGGGCAGCTGCCCCTGAATCTTGATTCGCTCGGCGCAGATTTCTATGGCGGAAATTTGCATAAATGGTTGTGTGCTCCAAAAGGTGTGGGTTTCCTTTACGCCCGCCCGGAGATGCAGCATCTCCTCAAACCATTGATCGTCTCGTGGGGCTATGAAGCGCAAACTCCCGGACCCTCGCAATTTGTCGATCATCACGAGTGGTGGGGCACGCGAGATATGTCTGCGTTCTTATCCGTCCCCAAGGCGATTGAATTTCAAAAGGAAAATATCTGGGACAATATCCGCGAGTCCTGCCATGTCCTTGCCGCCTACGCCCAAAAACGAATCAATGAATTAACTGGCATTGCCTCGCTTCATTCCAACGCCGAGAGTTGGTTCCGTCAAATGATCGCCGCGCCGCTCCCGTTGGACACCGATATAAAACATTTAAAGACCCGACTTTATGACGACTATCGGATCGAAGTGCCGGTACATGAATGGAATGGGAAAAAGTTGATCCGCGTATCTGTTCAGGGATACAATACAAAGCGCGACATCGATAAACTCTGCCGCGCTTTGTCTGCCCTTCTTGAAATTTGAATGATTAACTTTGGTGGTGAAATTGCTACTTCGGCAGGATGGCAATCTCTATCTGGCTCGCTGTGCCGCCATGCACGACTGATGCATAGTAAACATATAACAAGTCGCCCACTTCCAAAACCGCTGGCGTATGTGGAAAACGATCAGCATTTTGAGAGACCAGGAATGGGCTCTCCGCACGGAGCCAATTGATTCCGTCAGTGCTTGTAGCGATTCCCAACCCGATTTCATGTGACTCACGCGAACTGACCGGGTCGCCGTGGTAGAACATTTCCCAAATCCCAGAACGAATATGTACGAACGGGGAGTACACGATTTCGTCCCAGTTTCCTTTGCGAGCGCCGGGCAGTACCGGATCGCTGAGCGTATAAGCAGATGATGACGTCTCCGGATCGTTGAACTTCGTCCACGTATTGTCGTCGGCACGCTCTGCATATCCAACCCCGATCGCTTGATTTGCAGAGAA
>DNDO01000160.1:0-991 GCA_003484265.1 Anaerolineae bacterium | reverse complement strand
ACGGGATCTCGCTTCGCTCCCATGGTCCTTTCAAGCTGAGGGCTGTTGCCCGTCCGATCGCTGTTGGGCGTCCTCCTGGCTTTTCAATGGCAGCATAATACATTGCCCAGACATCGCCTTCCCTGTGGATGGCCGGTGCTGAAACGCCGTAACCGTCATAGCCTTCTCCGCTTCCCATCAAGACCGGGTTGGATTTTGACCTAAACCATTTGCGCCCATTCTGAGAAGTTGCATATCCAATAGATGAGGCGCCATTTACATCCTGCCCGGCATAGAACATGTAATAAGTCCCTTCAAACTCCACGACATATGGATCGCGTACATCTGCAGACTCCCATTCGTTTGGCAGGCTGGGTTCAAGTATCGGATTGTAAGCGGGTATATAACCGGAACTAGGATCAAAAGCCAAAATCGCATCCATGGATGGATCTAACTTGCTGAAAAAATCCTGTGAGGATAATGAAGCGGGAAGATCAGGCTCGATCCACACGCGGTTATCATCAGGGCTGCTTTTCTCCCAATAGCGGGCAGAAATAAAGATTTGTATTCTTGAGTTTGGCAACGTGATTGGAACAACATCACCAAATAAATTGGGACTGCCTCCCATCGGCTCCCCAACGAAGATGGTATGTGTTCGGTTTTCCAATTCTGTAGCAAAATTGGACGCGGCAGAAAATGTCTGACGGCCTAGGATGGTAAAGAAATGTCCGGGGCGGTTGATCCTTGTATCGGTGCTGAGTAGGTCCAAAAGAGATCGGTATGTGGTGTTGTCACCGCCGGGATTCAGGCGCAGGTCCAGAACGACGCGCTCTACAACTTCCTGATCAAGGATTTCCTGAATCTCACGAACGAGTCCGCCAATTCCGCTTTGTACTCGATTATATTGAATATAGAGCGTGCCAGTGTCTTCAAGGTAGACAGTCCAGAAACTTTCAATACCGGCTCGGCTGAGATAAAGCGGCTCAGCTCTCTGAGGAAGCCCGTATACGGG
>DNDO01000181.1:543-7448 GCA_003484265.1 Anaerolineae bacterium | reverse complement strand
GTAGGCGGGCGTGGTAGAACACATCTTGAATTTCCCCTAATCCATATCCTCGCGCAATTCCCCGCTATCAACCGTGTGTAAGCGATCTGGCTCATCGAGAAGGACGTCTACCAGGCTGTGAGGCAGGTCACCCATCAGCGGCGCCAATGGGATGGAGGCGGGCGTTGCGATCTTTCCGGGCTTCGAGGGCGGTTGAAGTCGAGGCTTGAGTTCGTCCTCCGAGCGTTTGCGCGTGATGCGCTTGTCGTCGGTCAGGTAGCCGACGTAATTACCCATCACCGAATAAACGTCGCGTTTAGGCGTAACCCATCCGATCCATTCGCCACCGCGATTAAAGAGATAAGGAAATACAAGGAAGGCTTCCGCTTCACCGTTCGAAGCATATAAGGGAATGATGCGTTGCTGATTCTGAGACATGATCCACCTCTTTTGAATTTAATCTACATCGTTATACGTCCAGTGGCGGTTGATATAAAAATTCCATAGCATTACGATGCCAATGGCGGAGAGCAGAGTTGCATTTTTTGCAAGTGCATCTGCAGTATCGAAAGAAAGATGCGCCATGCTTTGGAATACCCCTGCCAACGGCAGTTCAAGATATCGTAGGATCGGAATGCGGATGGCAATACCGATCGCGTTAACAAGGAAGAACATTCCCAATTGATGGGCAAGCGGACGTGAGCGCGAATCGGGGTATGTCCAATAGCGGTTGCCGAAAAAATTGTTCGTGACCGCACAGACAAAGGATATGCTTCCGCCAAGAACAAGCGGGAGGTGGAACGCTTGTGTCATCAGGTTCATCACCCCGATGTCTATCGCCGATCCGACCGCCCCGACGACTGCAAACTTGAAAAAACGGACTCTTTCCCTATTATCGACCAAGGTCAGGCAAGCCCCAATTTTTGTTTGAAATAAGGGACGGTTTTCTGTAATCCTTCCTCCAGTTCCACTTTTGGCTCCCACTTTAGTAGAGTGCGAGCTCGTGTGATATCAGGCTGGCGTTGCTGAGGGTCACGTACACTGCGCGCATCCTTGACATAGGTGACGCCGGCTTTATTGTCCACAACGCGGTTGATCGTCTCTGCAAATTGCAGAATTGTCATCTCGTTCGGGTTGCCGATATTAACCGGCAGGTGCTCGTCCGAATAAAGCAATTTAACGATGCCTTCCACAAGATCATCAACGTAACAGAAGGATCGAGTCTGCCCGCCGTCACCGTAGATGGTGAGCGGCTTACCAAGCAATGCTTGTTTGAGCAGGTTCGGGAGGGCACGTCCGTCTTCGAGGTCCATCCGCGGACCGTACGTGTTGAAGATACGGATGATGCGCGTGTCCACGCCATGATAACGGTGGTATGCCATCGTCAACGATTCGGCGAAGCGTTTGGCTTCATCGTATACGGCCCGCGGACCAGCCGGGTCCACGTTGCCGGTGTAGTCCTCCGTTTGTGGGTGGACAAGCGGGTCGCCGTATATCTCGCTTGTTGAAGCGATCAGGAAACGGGCGTTGTGTTCCTTTGCCACCCCGAGGCAATTATGCGTGCCGAGCGCGCCGGCTTTCATGGTTTGGATCGGCAGGTTGAAATAACCCGAAGGCGAATCCGGGTTGGGGCTGGCGGGCGAGGCGAAGTGCAGGACAGCGTCCACCTTGCCCTTTATAAAAATGTAATTCGATACGTCGTGTTTTTGAAATGAAAAATTTTCATTCCCCATCAGGTGGGCAATGTTATCCGGGTTGCCGGTAACGAAATTATCCAATCCCACGACCTCGTGCCCCTCGCTGAGAAGGCGGTCGCATAAATGTGAGCCGAGAAACCCGGCTGCCCCTGTGATCAATATTCGCATGTTATTTTCCTTATAAAACAAGTAATGTCATTGCGAGGAGCCGTTTTCTGGCGACGAAGCAAACCCCTCTCGGTTGGAATTTGTTTCGGGACATCGACAATCGCGTGTCTGCATCCTTGCAATGGTGTGATTATTTCCAATCGATCCGTGTGACCAGTCCGTCACCTGTAACTTGGTATGCCTGACTATTGCCGCTATCCACCAGCCAGAGATTGCCCTGATAGACGACTGCGATGAAATCTCCCTCCTGTCCCTCGATGGTTTCCGGCGCCCAAATGGGAACCTGTGGATTAATGCCCGGCGCATCATTCGCAGGGAAAATTGTCCGCTGGTTCGATCCGTCCCTGTCCATCACGACGACTCGATAGCGGCTCGTCTCGCTTTGCTCGGGGAAGATGGCTTGGAGATAAGCCACCTGGTACTGCCGTTCGCTTGAACTCGACTGCATGTAGGATGAAGATGGATAGGCAAACATGCCGGTTTGTTGGACGATCTCAATATTCACATCGTTCGAAAACGAAACTGCGCTGATATCAAAGAAAGGAGAGTCCTCTTCGCTTACGAGGCTCGGCGGAAGGGCGTGCGACGTGTAATACAAAGTGTTCCCGTCCGCGCCCCATGAAATGGAAGGAAGCCATGCCCAGTCGCTGTGGGTGTTGTAAGGGGTGATGTCCAGCAGCGGCTTGAGATATTTCCCGTCAATATCAACCAGCCCGATCCCATCGGGACGCGCGTATGCCAGACGACCATCTGATGAAAAAGAATACACCATGCCCCACCAGCCGTATACTCCGCCGCTGCTTGCATCCAATACCTTTGCCTTTGCACCGGTGGTGATGCTGTAGCGGTGCAGGTCATTGTTCGCCTGCCAGCCCGGCGCGGCACTTCGCGGCTCGACGGTGGAATATGCGATCGAGTTCGTACCCGGAATCCACTCCGCATAATGTACAACATTGGCAATGCCAGTGCTGAATGGTTTCCCGCCGTTCGTGCGCACTGCCCAGATGGTGTTGATCTCCGTGTCCGCCGGTTTGGTGGATTTACGTGTGTATACAAGATAACTGCCATTGGGTGATAGGAAGAAGATGCGCCCATCAAGGTCGCCGGTGGTCACTATGGGTGTGCGATTGGCGGTGGATGTATCGATGATCCATGCATTGCCGCCTGCGAGATATGCGATCGTGCCCGGCACCGGGAGCGGCGCAAACGATGATTGTGCGCCAACCATTACGATCTCCGGCGCGCCTTCCTGTAATGTCACTGATTTGACAATGGACCTGCTAAGTTCTTCGCCGTCCTCCAGGACGATCCGATAGGTGAGTTCCTGCAACCCATTCTCGCCCGCCTGCACCAGTCTGGTTTCGCCGTCAGGCAAGGACTCATTGCGGACGATTTGCCGCTCAAACGGAATGACCGTCTCCTCCGTCTCGAATATTTCCTCAACACGGATAAGCGTCACAGAATCGCCGTCGTTCAGGACCGTGTAAAGAGGGGGTTCTGCTTTGTCAAGATTCCCAATCGTGACGCCTGCTATTTGTAATGCCTGTGTGACCGTGCTTCCTGATTGCAGGTCAACCGATTGGGTTTCCCCGTCCGCGTTGATGCTGACAGTGATGTCGCCTCCTGTCACTTGAGGAGAGCGGCAGGCTGTCAGCGTGATAATGGCTGTGAGTGTAATGATCAGGCTGAGATTGAGAGGGATGCGGCGCATATCGTCTTATAAACCGATGTATAATCCGTGCGCTACCGGATGCGCCCGATGATCGTCATAACACCATCAATGATGGTAATACTTTGGATGCGCAAGCCGGTGGCGATGGGTCCCAGTGATCCAGTGTACGCCTCCTGGATCATGGATGAGATGATTTCCTTGAGTCCGTCCGGCGCAGGGAGCGGGCCAAAATCGGCGGTGACGATTTCGATCTTTGGCTTATTGTTCTCATCGACACCTACTGCGACGATGATGCCGATGTTCGCAGTCAACATGCCCTGACGGGATTTGCCGTAGATCTGCATTTGCCCGTCGCGCAGATAGACCTGCGGATCGACGATGAGCGGCTGTGAATTTTGTTGCAGGCTCTGATCTGTTTGAAGCCGCAAGGCAAGTACGGATGTGATCTGCGGTTCGGTGATCTGTATGATCACTTCGCCAGTGGCAATGCCGGATTCGAACGCGCGTTTGATCTGCTCCTGCAAGCCCTCAGCCGCTTCGTTGGATACAGGGATTGGCGCCAGGTCTGAATAGTCGGGTCCGCCTACGAAGACTGAACAGGCAATGGATGTAACGATGAGAATGATGATAAAAATTGGTAACGATGATGATCTTTTCATTTGAGTTCCAATATAAAATATGATAAGCGGAGCAATTATAGCATGAGCGAAAATCAAGAATCAGCGGATCAAAATATCGAAACTGAATTGCCACTTTCAATGAAACTTGAGGCGATCCTGTTTGTTGCGGCTGAGCCGGTACCCAATACCCAGCTCGCCGCCGCATTGGATGTTGCGCCTTCTGTCATCGAGAGAGGACTCAACGAACTTGACGCCTCTCTCCTGACCCGAGGCTTGCGTCTGCAGCGACATGCCGGGCGCGTGCAATTGACCACCGCGCCGCAGCTCGCCGAGTTGATCGAGCGTTTTCTGGGATTGGAAGCGACCTCTCACCTCAGCCGCGCAGCGCTCGAGACATTGGCGATCGTCGCATATCAACAGCCCGTCACACGCCCACAGATCGATTCGGTCCGCGGTGTCAACAGCGACAGCATGATCAAGAGCCTTTTGAACAAGGGCTTGATCCTCGAAACAGGACGCGCAGATGGGCCCGGCCGCCCGATCCTGTATTCCACATCACCGGAATTCCTGCAACATTTTGGTTTGAATTCGATCCTCGAGATGCCCACCCTCGCAAAGCTGGAAGACGATGAGACTGAATCGGGTGAGTTATTGAAGAGCTAAGCTGATGTATTTTTGTAAGGATAGGGGGTCGAACACGTCTAAAAAATAATGAATATTAGACTTGATGCTGCATTCACCATATCTTCAACTCTAGCTTTGATAACGACATGTTCTCCCATTCCGCAACCACAGGTTATGCCGGCAACTGAAAGACCAACTCAAACTTTTGATCCGGACACTAAATTGACTGGTTCGCCGGTTGAGACGATTCCGCCCTACAAAGACCAGCCGCCGACCGGGGCATTGAAGGAGTTTATTACCGACTTTTCAATCCATTCGATCCCTTACAATAAAGTACATTATGGTGGTCCCGGTAAGGACGGCATTCCTGTTATAGATTTTCCAAAATTCGTTTCCGTTCTTGAAGCGGACGATTGGATCGAACCTCAGGAACCCATAATTGTCGTAAGAGTAAAGAATGATACAAGGGCATACCCAATCCAGATACTTTTGTGGCATGAAGTGGTGAATGATGTCGTCGGTGGAACGCCATTGGTTATTACATATTGTCCATTGTGTAATTCGGGAATCGCGTTTGAAAGGACGGTTGACGGCGAAGTGTTGGACTTCGGTACAACAGGTAGATTGTTTAATAGCAACCTGCTGATGTACGACCGCCATACAGAATCCTGGTGGCAGCAAGCAAACGGTCAGGCGGTTATTGGTGAATATACTGGATCACAATTGAGGTTTCATCCTGTTGAAATGGTTGCATGGGAGGATTTCAAGCAGTCATTCCCAAGCGGTCTTGTTCTGTCCCGTGACACAGGCGAATATCGAAGATATGATCTGACGCCTTACCATTTATACGATGACATCAAGAAAGAACCCTTCTTCTATTACGGACCGGAGGTGCCACAAATCCTGCCCTCTATGATGCGGATAATCGGTGTCGAATTTAACGGAATTTCAGTTGCGTATCCATATTCCAGCCTGGAGCAGCAAAGGCTGATAAACGATAGCGTAGGAGGGAATGAGATAGTGTTGATTTGGAGTCCGGATGCCGTTTCCGCACTCGATAAATTTCGTATTTCGAATGCAAGAAAGGTTGGATCTGCTGTAGGGTATTCCAGGATAATAGCCCGAAGGTTGCTGACTTTTCGGTCAGTGGATGGAAAATATTTTGATGCAGAAACCGGCAGCGAATGGGATATTTTCGGCAGGGCTGTAGATGGTCCAATGACCGGTTCGCAATTGGATCCAATTATTGCCACCAATCATTTTTGGTTCTCATGGTTCGCCTTCAATCCTGAAACACAGGTATACACTCCCTGATTTGCGTAATGTTGCAATCATGCATTAAACTTTAGGAAAATTCTTTAATTAGGAAGAATCGATGCCAACTGAAAGATTACAAAAAATACTTGCCCAGGCGGGATATGGGTCACGCCGCGCCTGCGAGGAATTCATATCCACCGGGCGCGTACGTGTCAATGGACAGATCGCCTCCCTTGGACAAAAAGCCGACCCGGCTTCTGATAAGATCACCCTGGACGGAAAGCCCATCGCAGCGGCTGAAGAGTTGATCTATATTGCATTGCATAAGCCGCGGAATGTCTTGTCCACGGTCGAAGCAGAAAAGGGCGACGGTCGCAGGACCGTCCGCGACCTTGTGGATGTGGCTGGAAATTTCTACCCGGTGGGGCGGCTCGATTACGAAAGTGAAGGCTTGGTTTTGATGACCAATGACGGCGAACTGACCAACCGGCTCACACACCCGCGCTATGGCCACGAAAAAGAGTATCGTGTTTTATTGGCGAAACGCCCGGATCGGCAACAGATCGAGACGTGGAAAAGAGGCGTAGTCCTTGAGGACGGATATAAGACTCAGCCGGTGGACGTCATGTATGATGAATCACAGGGGAAAGGTGCATGGGTGCGGGTCTTCATGAAAGAGGGACGCAAGCGGCAGATTCGCGAGACGTGCAAACAACTTGCTCTGCCCATCGTGAGGATCGTACGAGTCCGTATTGGGACGCTTCGATTAAGCAATCTCAAACCACGGCAGTGGCGGTATCTGACCCATGAAGAGATCGATGGGCTAAAAGGTACAAAAGAAAATAAAAAGAACCGCCGGTGAGGCGGTTCTTAACTTACACGTATATC
>DNDO01000181.1:0-356 GCA_003484265.1 Anaerolineae bacterium | reverse complement strand
CTTATTTTTAACTTACACGTATATCCCAGAATTTTATAACAACGTCCCTCAACGCGATTTTAATGTCTTCTTTTTTCAAGCCTTCAACCTTGAATGTGACCACTTTTGTGTTAACGTCCGGACCTTCGAACATTCCAAATGAAACAAAGTTCCCGCCATTGTCGGCGATGGCCTTTGTCACGCTGGCAAGAGCGCCGCGTTTTTCTGCGACAACCGCCGTAACACGGGTTGACTTTTGACGCGCACCCATCAATTCAAGGAAGGCTTTGAATAGATCGGTCTCGGTGATCACGCCAGACACACGACCGTTGTTCAGGACCGGCATTCCGCCGATCTTATTATCCGCCATGATCCGG
>DNDO01000025.1:3117-3577 GCA_003484265.1 Anaerolineae bacterium | reverse complement strand
GCTCCGACGCTCAGCGGTGCGGCGTTCAACGACAATCGGTTTTGATGCGGCTGGACTTCGATCCAATACACCATGCCGTTGATCGGCTTGCTGATCATGCCCGTGATGTTCGCTTCGGCTTCGGTCAACCTGCGGATCACGTTACTGATGTCGCCCATCACATCTTCGAGATTTTCATGCCCGTCTGCGTAGAGTTCTGCGGCGGCTTTGTAGATGTCCCCGAGTTCGGTCAGCAGACTGCGTAACGTTTCGCCTGTCGCGTCCCATGCCATTTCGACTTCGTCCCAGAAAGGGATCGTCCGTGTTTCGGGGAGCACCCGCGCCTGCCATGCGTAATTCGATTGCGGCTGTCCTTCGCGCTGTAACCGCGCGAATTCGTTGAGCACATTGTAGAACTCTTTATTCATCTGCTCGATGCGGAACGCTTTGTCGGTGGCGCGGGCTGTCTTTCCGCTTGAAC
>DNDO01000025.1:918-2868 GCA_003484265.1 Anaerolineae bacterium | reverse complement strand
CGGTGGCGCGGCTAACTCTTTGCTGAAGCAGACCGAAGTCTGCGGGGCGAAGCGTTTCATTTGTCTCGCCGAGCAGTTTGCCAAGCACGCCCGCGTTCGATCCGCCGACCTCTTTCATCATGCGGTCCATGTCATATTGGTTCAAGCGGAAAGACAGCGCATTGGTGGTTGCCGATTCGAGGTGATGTCCTTCATCGATGATGAGATGCGAGTATTCAGGCAGGACCTTGCTTCCTGTGGCGACATCCGAAAGAAGGAGCGCGTGGTTGACGACGAGCACGTTCGCGGTTTGCGATGCGGACTTTGCACGATGAAAGGGACAAGTGCCCCGCGCGCGTTTGATGCAGGTTTCGGTCGTGCACGCATCATCCTCCGCCGACATTCGAGTCCACACCTCGCGCTCTGTTGGTCCCGTGAGATTTAATTCGCTTCGATCCCCGCTCGAGTTATTCATCTGCCAGACCATGACCTTCGCCAGCACACGCATCTCATCCTTGTTGCGCGGACCCGATGTGCGCATGTTCTCCAAGCGCCGCGGACAGAGATAATTCGAGCGCCCCTTGAGGACTGAAAAACGAAAATCAAGATTCAAAGCCTGACTCAAATTCGGCAGGTCGCGCTGAATAAGTTGGTCTTGCAGGTTGATCGTGTTGGTAGAGACCACAACGCGCGTATTGTTTTGCAGTGCGAATAAGGCAGACGGGACGAGATATGCAAACGATTTGCCAACGCCTGTCCCTGCCTCGACCATTAAGTGTTGCCCGTAGGAAAGCGCGTCACTTACAGCGCGGATCATCCCGATCTGTTCAGGTCGCTGTTCGAATGTTTCAAAGTATTGAGAAAAAGGACCGCCATATTCGAGAATGGACGCCACCTCGTCCGTGTTGAGAGCAAGAGGTTCGTCAGGGTTGCCCAGTGGCGGCTGGTTTGAGTTGTCCTGCCATGTAGGAGCGGATTCGTTCTTCGTCTTCTTGGGTTTTATCCCCTCTTTGGCTTTTGACTTAAGGACTTCGTGAAAAATATAATTGGCGTCCCAATCAAGAGGTTCGCTTAATCGCACGATCTCCGCGATCACGTCCAATGGGAGATTGTGCGCCATTTCGATCAATTTATTCAACGCCGCCATCGTGACCTTGGCATCGTCCATCGCGCGGTGGGTGGCGGGTAGTAATATCCCCAATTGTTTGCCGAGTGCGCCTAGGTTGTATCTGCTGGCGGTTGGCATCAACACAGCGGCTAATTCATACGTATCGATGACTTCGTTGTATTGCAGAATTCCGCCCTTTTGTAAAAATCCGAGATCAAAGCGGACGTTATGCCCCACCACCGGCGCATCACCGACAAAGGCTTCGATGTCCTTTGTAATGTCTCGAAACTTGGGGGCGCTGCGCACCTCCACATCGCTGATGCCTGTCAGATTTGTGATGAATTCCGGGATGTGTCTGCCTGGGTTGATGACGGAAGTCCATTCGGCTTCCACGCGATGCCCCTTGAATTTTACTGCCCCAATTTCGATTATGGCATCGCGGTCTTCGCTTAAACCAGTGGTTTCAATGTCAATGGATACGATTGAGTTCATAAGTAGAACAAGTGTATCATTAAACAGGTAGGGGCACGATACATCGTGCCCCTACAAAATTACTCGGGTAATCGTGATTTTATGGCCGTAATTTCCGCCGCAGACAAAACCTTTTCTTTCGCCTTTTGCCTGAAAAAATCCTTGATCTGCTTCAACTTCATCGCAGGAGTTTCTGCGTCTCCCGAGTCGATCTCCACATCATC
This sequence comes from Anaerolineae bacterium, assembly GCA_003484265.1. Taxonomy (GTDB): domain Bacteria; phylum Chloroflexota; class Anaerolineae; order Anaerolineales; family Villigracilaceae; genus Defluviilinea. The sequence continues at coordinate 1,086 of DNDO01000025.1, read as the reverse complement.
GCTTGTAAAGACCATCATCGCGTTGATCTCTGGGATCTCTGATTCGTCAAACTGTTTTGCGAAAAATTTCTTCACCGCGTTGACTTCACTCTCCAGCTCGATATCAGGGCGTCCCATGCTTTCCTGCCCGAAGATGCGCATGTATCCCTGCAGGAAACCGCCGCCGCT
>DNDO01000025.1:476-672 GCA_003484265.1 Anaerolineae bacterium | reverse complement strand
GCATGTATCCTTGCAGGAAACCGCCGCCGCTATTACGCCAGCGATTCTTTTTGTAGGTTACCTGTCCGCGTTGATGGAAGGGGAGTAGCACCCAAACTCCCGCGGGACCGATAAGCAAATGTGAAGCAGGCGCTTTGTAGTGATATATCACAAATTCATTTTGCAAACCCTTGAGCCCCGCGTCCAGTTTTTCGTC
>DNDO01000025.1:0-214 GCA_003484265.1 Anaerolineae bacterium | reverse complement strand
GCCCCGCGTCCAGTTTTTCGTCCGGGCGCGGGCGTCTTCCGTAGCGGTTTCCCATGTACATGCCGATCTGTGTCAGGGTGAAGCCTATCAGCAATGCGGCAATGGAATAGACGAATAAGTCTGTGTTTGTGAAAGAGATATACATTCCACCGCCAAGGACAAGAAGCGCGGCGAGGCTTGTATATTGACCGATCTGCCCGTTCCGCTTTATTAG
>DNDO01000019.1:19343-19604 GCA_003484265.1 Anaerolineae bacterium | reverse complement strand
CGTGGCCGGTCACGACATCGTGCGCGACTACCGCGCCGCGCGATCGCTGATCGGCCTGGTGCCGCAGGAACTGACCACCGACGCCTTCGAGTCGGTTTGGAACGCGGTCAGCTTCAGCCGCGGCCTGTTCGGCCTGCGCGCGAACCCGGCCCACATCGAGAAGACCCTGCGCGCGCTGTCGCTGTGGGACAAGAAGGACAGCCGCATCATGGAGCTGTCCGGCGGCATGAAGCGCCGGCTGCTGATCGCCAAGGCGCTGTC
>DNDO01000019.1:18560-19167 GCA_003484265.1 Anaerolineae bacterium | reverse complement strand
CGCACCGGCATCATGGCGCTGCTGCAGGACCTCGGCGACGCCGGCATCCGCCTCAAGGACCTGAGCACGACGCAGAGCTCGCTCGAGGACATCTTCGTCAACCTGGTCCGGGAGCAGCGATGAACCTGCCCGCCGTCCGCGCGATCTACGCCTTCGAAATGCAGCGCACCTGGCGCACGCTGATGCAGAGCATCGTCTCGCCGGTGCTGTCGACCTCGCTGTACTTCATCGTCTTCGGCGCCGCCATCGGCTCGCGCTTCCCCGAGGTCGAGGGCGTGAGCTACGGCAGCTTCATCGTGCCGGGGCTGATCATGCTGTCGCTGCTGACGCAGAGCATCTCGAACGCCTCGTTCGGCATCTACTTCCCGCGCTTCACCGGCACCGTCTACGAGCTGCTGTCGGCGCCGGTGTCGAACGCCGAGATCGTGCTCAGCTACGTCGGCGCGGCGGCGACCAAGTCGATCATCGTCGGCCTGATCATCCTCGCCACCGCGGCGCTGTTCGTGCCGCTGCAGGTGGCGCATCCGGGCTGGATGGTGCTGTTCCTGCTGCTGACCTCGGTGACCTTCAGCCTGGTCGGCTTCATCATCGGCATCTGGGCCGACGG
>DNDO01000019.1:4526-18271 GCA_003484265.1 Anaerolineae bacterium | reverse complement strand
CCGGTCGTCTACCTCGTCAGCGGATTCCGCTGGAGCTTCTACGGCCTGGCCGACGTCAGCCTCGCGCTGAGCCTGGGCATGACGCTGCTGTTCCTCGTGATCTCGCTGGCGATCTTGAGCGAATCGACATTATCTTTTTTGGGACTTGGTGACCCGACAGCCATTTCATGGGGACAGATGCTTAACTTTGCGTTCGGGCGTGGTGCCATGAGCGCGGGCGCATGGTGGGCATTGGTTGTACCGGGCTTTGGAATCGTTTGGGTTGTGCTCTCATTGACGCTGCTTGGGCATGGTCTTGAGCAGGTATTAAACCCAAGGCTTGAATCACATCACTTAATGCCCGGCAGATTGTCAGTCAGGGATGAAGCGAGAGCCGCGTCTACCACCTCGATCGGGGGAAATGGTCCGGTTGTCCTCGATGTCCAGAATCTTTCCATCCATTATCTAACAGACGATGGGAATCCGCCTGCGAGGGCGATTGAGAACGTAAGTTTCCAACTGCATGAAGGCGAACTAATGGGGCTGGTGGGGGAGAGCGGCTGCGGCAAAACGACGTTGATCATGGCTCTTACGCGTTTGCTGCCCTCGGCAGGGCAGATCGTTGGAGGAAAGGTCATATTCAATAACATCGACCTGACCCAAGCTAGCGAGGAGGAGCTTTCTGATATACGCTGGAATGGCATATCGATCATCTTCCAGGGCGCGATGAATGCGCTGAACCCCGTACGAACCGTCGGCGACCAGATCGCCGAGGCGATCAAAAAACATTTGCCGGTGGATAGCGAAGAACAGGTGCAAAAACGCGTGATGGAACTGCTCGAGTTGGTGGGGATCACAGGCGAGCATAAAGATCACTTTCCACACCAGTATTCTGGCGGGATGCGCCAGCGAGCTATGATCGCGATGGCCCTGGCTTGTGCGCCGCAGGTGGTGATCGCCGACGAACCGACAACCGCGCTCGACGTAATGATCCAGGCACAGATCTTGGAGTTGCTGGATGAACTGCGCAAGAAACTCGGACTTGCCATCATTTTTGTTACGCACGATCTGGGTGTTGTAGCCGAGATGTGCGACACGGTGCACGTGATGTACGGCGGGGTTACAGCCGAATACGCAAGTGTGGACACGATCTACAATGACCCGCGTCATCCCTATACCCAGGAACTGCTCAAGGCTTTCCCAGACCTCTCCAAACCTGAAAAGCGGTTGACCTCTATCCCCGGCTACCCTCCAAAACTGGATGCGCTACCGGCGGGATGCAGATTTGCGCCGCGCTGTCCTTTAGCGTTTGAACGATGTACCACGGAAGAGCCGATCTTATATCAATTAAATGGCGGGCATGTAGCGAGCTGTCATCTATTGGAGAATGTTTAATGCAAACTTCAACGCAATCAGATTTCATTCTCGAAGTTAAGAACCTGAAAAAATATTTTCAGGCCGGCCGGCCGGGTTGGTTCTCCAGCAAGGATACTCACGTCCATGCGGTGGATGGACTTGACCTTCAATTGAAACGCGGCGAAGTGATCGCGCTGGTCGGTGAAAGCGGATGCGGTAAATCCACCTTGGCGTTGACGTTGATGGGACTCGAAAAAGCTACGGAAGGCGAGATCATCTTTGAGGGCAAGGACATTACCCACTTGACAGACAAGGAGCACAAGCAGGTCCGCCAACGTATTCAAATGATCTTTCAAGACCCGTATGAGTCGCTGAACCCAACGCAGACGATCGAAGAGATCGTTATGGAACCATTGGTTGTGCACGCCATAGGCTCAAATATTGATGAACGCAGGGAACGTGTGCGGCAGGCGTTGGAAGATTCTGGATTGAAACCTGCTGAAACGTATATGAGCCGATTTCCACATCAGCTTTCAGGGGGACAGCGTCAGCGTGTGGTCATAGCCGGCGCCCTCGTGCTCGAGCCCCATCTTTTGCTAGCTGACGAGCCGGTCTCCATGTTGGATGTTTCCATCCGCGCAGAAATCATCAATCTGCTGGCTGATCTGCAAAAATCGCGTGGTATATCCGTAATATTCATCACACATGATCTCGGCACAGTCGGCTATTTTGCCGACCGGGCGGCGGTAATGTATCTTGGTCGCATCGTTGAAATCGGCAGTATCAAGGAAGTGTTGAAAGCCCCACAGCATCCCTACACACAGGCATTGCTATCCGTCATCCCGGTACCCAACCCAAGGTTAAGAAAAAAGCGCTTGATTCTCCAGGGCGAGACACCCAACCCTATCGATCTTCCTTCCGGATGCCGCTTCCATCCGCGCTGTCCCATGGTGTTCGATGCATGCAAGCAAACCGATCCGATGCTGATGAGAGTCACAGATAAGCATCATGCGGCGTGTCTGTTAGTCAAAGGATAGATGGACATTACCAGCCTTCAAAACCCGCGCATCAAATATATTGTTAAACTGCGCGAAAATAAGAAGACTCGCGGAGAAGATGGGATGATGCTCGTAGAGGGATACGATGAAATTCAACTTGCAACAGAGTCCGGACATCGGCCCCTAACACTTCTTTCCGCACCTGAGCTTGTTTCAAAACAATTAGACATTTCCTCCGCTGAGACCTTTACCGTCTCTCGCTCGGTCTTTGAGAAGATGTCGTACCGGGATAATCCAGATGGCTGGTTGGCGGTATTCCCCATTCCAAAAACATCCCTCAATGAACTGAAATTATCACATCCCCCTTTAGTGATCGTCGCTGAGTCAATTGAGAAGCCCGGTAATCTCGGAGCCATCCTGCGGACAGCTGACGCCGCGCACGTGGACGCGTTGCTCGTCTGCGACCCGCGGGTGGATATATGGAATCCTAACGTTGTGCGAGCCAGCAGGGGAGCGGTTTTCAGTGTGCCCGTGGTCGAATGCAATAATGCCTCAGCGTTGGAGTGGCTGAAAATGCGAGGGATTCGAATCCTTGCCGCAACGCCATCCGCTTCCGAATCCTATTCCAATGTAAACATGCTCGAACCCCTGGCAGTTGCCGTCGGCACTGAGGATACGGGACTTACAAATTTCTGGATGTCGAATGCGGATATGAGGGTTAGAATCAAGATGATGGGAAAGGTAAATTCATTAAATGTCTCGGTTTCGACCGCATTGATCGTGTACGAGGCAGTGAGACAAAGAAATACTTAACGAATCTCCTCCGATAACAGATAACAATGGTAGCGTAACATAAATGCAAGTTTCAATCTGTTACCTTTTTTCTTTTGCTCGTCATGTAAGCACGAGATCGTCATTTTGCTGAATGAAGGAGTAACACATGCTTACACTCATCAAATGGATCGCAACCCTGCTGGTCGTCGGGTTGCTTTGGCTGATTGGGAAATACACGGTCGAATATTTCAACACCAAATCCTACAATAAATAGAAAAATGGATGGGCACTTGCGCCCATCCATTTTTTGTTATTCAGCCTTCCACTCGTAATCCCAAACAGTGGTCAGTTGCTGAAAGCCGTGTTTTTCCACGATGGGTTTGCTCATCGCTCCAGCCTCGACAACGGCGAATGAGAAACCGCGCTGCCGGATTTCGTTCAACCGATATTGCAATAAGCCCGTGTACAATCCCCGATTTCGGTGTTCAGGCAGCGTGGTTCCGCCGAATAGACCAGCGAACTGCCCATGCGGAAAATATGTCCACGCTATGGATGCAGGTTCATCCTCGACGTACGCACCGTAAACGCTCAGGTAGTTGGGGATTTTTAAGTGAGAGCCCATCCGATCATACACCCAGTCGTTTTTTCCACCGTACACTTTATCCAAAACATATACAACGTCCCCTAGCCCGATGCGGTCTGAGATCTGGCGAACGTCGATTTTGTACGGATTCATCGGACTGCCTGTAGCGTTGCGGACATTGAGCACCATCACCGCGGCCGGATCATCGTCGGTAGCGAAGTTATGAGAAGCCAGTTTTTCTTCCAGTCTTGGAAGCTGGTCATGGTCGTATACTTTCCATGTGAACGGCTGGTTCATGGGCGTGAAGTATTCCAATTGTTCGACGATCACCCGGTCCAGTCTGGCCTCGTTCGCAAATGTAAACGAAACGAAATTCATGCCCGGTGCCATCCGTATAAACCGGACGACATCCTGTGTAATCTCTTTGCGAGCTTCAGGATAGGCAATACGCAGCCGCAGGTCTTTATCATAGCGCACTAAAACATTTTTTCTGTTCATGATTTTATCTTCCATCCAAAAGGCAAGTTCCCAGCCGTCTGGATTTAATAAACCCTTATTCATAATTTGCCCATGCTATCATGGGGTTGATCGTCCGAGCGAGCCGATAGGCGGAAGGCGTAAATCCAAGGCGCTCCCAGGTCCTAGCAGCAAGCAGATTCGCGGTCTGCCAATCTGTGGTACATATCTCAACTCCAGCTTTTTTTGCATGCTCCAAGCCGTGCCAGACGAGACCAGTCATGATCCCTTGTCCGCGAAACGAATCCTTAACAGCGGCTACAGTAAAACTTGTCGAATTAGGCGGAACCACCATATCCTCATCACTTTCTGCGATCGGGTGAAAACCAAGACTTCCTACTGTTTGCCCATCCTGCACGGCCAGCCAGACATCCCAGTCCGGTTCATCGACAAGCTCGGCCCACCCCTCCTGTAAATCCGTTAGGTCCTCCCTCAATACTGGATGCCATCGCGGCGCACGTGACTGATGAATGGCAATCGTGCCGGATAAATCGGAAAGACTGTCCCTGTCTTTTTGTTCTGCTCGGCGGATCTCGAAATCCAGTTTGCGTTTTGGTGTTGGAATTGCCAGCCGGGTCAGGTCCATCGATACATCGACACGCTCACGACCAAACCCGAGGGAAAACCATGCATCGATGATTTCGGAATCAGCCGCCGAGAGATAGATATAATGATTGAAATAGCCCTGCTTGTTCCATTCATCTCCAGCGCGAGAGTATAGATCCTGCAATATGGACGGGCTTTCATCAGCGGCAAGTGCGTTGCCGTGGAGATAAATATAGCCACAGCGCGCCCAAAACTGCGTCGTACACTCGCCTATCAGATAAGCAACAATTTTTCCATTTCGAAAAGCCGCATACCCATTTGTGACCTTCCTCCGCCACAACAATTCGACGGCCTTTGCTGCAACCAGTGGGTCTTCAAATCGAGCGGGCAACAGGGGAAGCATCAGCCTGTTTCGTTTGTGTCTCTCTGCTAAGAGTCGGCCAGCTTCGGGAATCATGTTTTCTGTAAAAGGTAGAATTTCAAATTTCATCTTTTCTCTTATTTCTTCAATCGGCAGCCAATGCTTCGGGTGTTTTTTCCTCGTTGCCGATTGCTTCTGCAAAACCATATTGCGCTTCAAGTTCGTGTCTGAATTGCTGGGTATACAGGCGGTAATAATGGCCGCGCTGTTTCAGCAACTCAGTGTGCGAGCCGGCTTCAGAGATCCTGCCATCCTCGATCACCAGAATTCTGTCCGCACGGCGGATGGTCGACAGCCGGTGCGCGATCACGAACGATGTCCGTCCTTTCATTAGGGCTTCCATACCGCGCTGGATCAATGCCTCAGTTAAGGTATCCACCGATGATGTAGCTTCATCCATGATGAATAGTTCGGGGCGCGCAAGCACGGCTCGTGCCAGACTGATCAATTGCTTCTGCCCGACTGACAACAGATTTCCGCTTTCGCCGACGTTGTGGTCATATCCCTTTTCGAGTGTCACGATGAAATCATGCGCGCCTGCGACCTTTGCGGCTTCGGTCACTTCCTCATCGCTCGCATCCAGGCGTCCATAGCGGATATTGTCGCGGACGCTGCCGGAGAAGAGATGAGGCGTCTGGAGGACGATCCCGATTCGGCTGTGGATCGAAGCGAGCTTGTAGTCGATGTAATCATGCCCATTGATGCGGATCATGCCGGAACGCGGTTCATAGAAGCGGCAAAGCAGGTTTACGATGGTAGACTTGCCTCCACCTGTCGGCCCGACCAGCGCGATCGTCTCACCGGGCTTGACCTTGAGCGAAAAATCTTTCAGGACGGGTTTTCGTTCCTCGTAATAGAAATCCACATGATCGAATTCGATCTCGCCTAATAGGGTCTCCGCCTCAATGGCATCGTCTCTATCGTGGACTTCAGCCTGCGTATCTGCCAATTTGAATATTCTCTCCGCAGATGCGATTGAATGCTGCATCTCAGCGTATACGCGCGCCAGGTCTTGAATGGGCCACATCATGAATGTGAGGTATGAGACGAAGGCTTGAATTCCGCCAATCGTCATCAGCCCGATGGAAATTTGCGTGCCGCCGTAGCCGACAATGAGACCCAACGCCACCGCCGCGATGATCTGCACGGTGGGGAGGAAGAGAGCTGAAAGCCATGCTGCACGATAAGAAGCTTTATACATCTGCGACGTAAGACCCTGGAACTCCTTGGTATTTTCGTCCTCACGCAGCAAGGCCTTTACGACACGCACGCCCTGGAAGTTCTCAGCGAATGCGCCTGTGATCTTTGAGTTCGTGCGGCGTGACACGCGGTATTCAACAAGAATTCGTTTACGAAACTGCACCGCGATATAAAGCATTACAGGGATGATCGTAAACACGATTAAAGCCAGCCGCCAATTAATGATCGCCATGAATGTGACGGATGTGATGATATTCATCAGCGCCCAGGTGGTGTCCACGATGCCCCAGGTCAACAGGTCGGCTACCCTGCCCGTATCAGATGTGACGCGCGCGATGAGCCGCCCGACCGAAGTCTGTGCGTAGTAGGAAAGCGACAGATCCTGGAGGTGATTGAAAAGTAGTTTTCGCAAGTCATATTGAACGCGCTCGCCCAGCACGCCCGCCAGGTAGATGAACGTAAAGACAGCTCCTGCCTGCAAAAGTTGAAAGCCGCCATAAAGCCATGCAAGTTGGATAACCCTGTCCATGTCGCCAAGCGTGATGCCCGTATCCACGATCTCTTTGTTGATAAATGTGAAATAGGCATCCAATATGGATGTCACTGCGATTGTGAGGAGAAAGCCCACAACCCATTTCCAATGCGGTTTGAGCAACCCAAGGATGCGCCTAAGCACATCGCCAGTAAGTTGACTTGTGTACTCTTCTTCTTCGAGCTCGATAATTTCTTCAGCCATAGTTTATTCTCCGTAGCGGCGAGGTGGTTTCGTCCCTACAAAATCAATTCGCTCTTGATATCTCTATTTCCAGTTCTTCATCGATACGTGTCTGGATGTCGTAGATCCTGCGATACATCCCGTCCATCTGGTTGATTAATTCGTCGTGTGTTCCCATCTGGATGATCTCGCCTTTATCCAGCACGAGAATCAGGTCTGCGACCATCACCGATTGAATACGATGCGCGATGATGAAGGTCGTGCGATCCTCCATGAGGTCCGTCAGCGCATCGCGGATGTCGGCTTCCGTCTCCGTATCCACAGACGAAGTTGAGTCATCGAGAATCAGGATTCGTGGATTCTTCAATAGCGTTCGGGCAATCGTCACGCGCTGTTTTTGTCCGCCCGAGAGGGTCACGCCTTTTTCGCCGACCAATGTGTTATAGCCGTCGGGGAAGGTCAGTATCACTTCATGGATGGCGGCGGCTTTTGCGGCTTGCTCCACTTCTGCATCGGTAACAGCCCGCCCGACACCATACGAGATATTCTCGCGGATCGACCTGCTGAACAGGAAAGGTTCCTGCTCAACGATGCCGATCTGCTTTCGCAAATAAGAGCGGGAGTATTCAGTCAATTCAACGCCATCCAACAGGATGCGCCCGCCAGTATATTCATGGAATCTCGGCAGGAGGTTCACCAATGACGTCTTGCCCGAACCAGTCGACCCAAGTAATGCCACCGCCTGTCCGGGCTTGATATGAAAGGATATCTTTTTCAAGGCATCTTTTTCGCCATCTGCATACATGAAAGATACATCTTCAAAGACCAGATCGCCTCTCACTGGACCTGCCGGCTGATGTGCTCCATCGAGGAGGGGTTCCCGCGCCTGTTTTATCACTTCCATTAGCCGGCTGTAAGAAACCATGCCTGTCGAAGCCGAGACGATGATGCGTCCCAGGTTGCGGATGGGCCATATCAACCAGACAACCAAGCCAACATAGGCAATGTACATGCCGATGGTAAGTTCTCCATTGATCGCCATATTCGCGGCATATACAAACCCGAATAGCAACTGGAATCCGAGAACAATATCCGATAAGGGCCAGAACATGGAATGCATGAAGAGCAGGACCTTCCCTTTAAGGAATTTGCCCCAGTTATCTTTTTCAAATTTCTTTTTCTCATGTTCCTGTTGTGCAAAAGCTTTAACCACACGCACGCCAGACAGGTTCTCCTGTAAGGTTGTGGAAAGGATCGCCTCCTGTGCCTGATATTCCTCGTAAGCCTTGGTCACTCGCTTAAAAAACCACAACGATATCCACAACATGAACGGGATCACAACTACAGATATCAAGCCCAGCTTCACATCAAGGTTGAGTATCGCGATGAAGTTGATCACGAACAACATGATGATGCGTCCAATGCCGATGCCTTGTTCGCTGAAGAAGCGGCGCAGGGCGTCCACATCTGAGGTGACGCGCTCGATCAAGTCACCTGTGGGTGTGGTGGCGTGATAGGAGAAACTCAATCGCTGAATATGATCGAAGAGAAAGTCCCTCAGGCGGCGGGTAATACCTTCAGCAGTATAGGCGGCTAAACGTCCAGAAAGAAACGAGAATCCGCCTTCGAACACAGCCAATGCAAGAAAGCCAGCCCCGATCCAGATAAATGTTCGCGTCAAGCTATCTCCAATGTAATTGCCCTGGGTCAACACGTCGTCGGCAAAGTACTGGAGGAGCAGATAGGTGAACGTCTTCGCCATTGCCGAAACAGCCAGCGCAGCGGTTGCGCCAATGTAGGGCAGGCGATAATCCACCATCATCTTCCAAATACCCTTCAAGCGGTTCTCTTCGTGAGAATTCCGAAAATCAAAGGTAATTGCAGGTTCGTAGGTTGGTTGTATTGTGGTCATTATGTCTCCAAACGGTTAAACAAAAAGGCTGTGGCGGGTGCGCCACAGCCTGAAACGACAGGGGGAAGGTTGACCTAACGGTCAATAGGCGCACTACGATAAGGATAAGAACCAGCGTCAACTGGTGTAACGATGAGTTTGATGGTGATGAACATGCTCATTTCGTGCGCTCCTTTCTTAGAATTTTTAGAACGGTTCGAGTTTACACCTGACATCTAAAATATGTCAAGGCTTATCTGCAAGATTGCTTCGCTTTATAATGAATCCAATGATACGCACTTGGAAAATTTACAAAAAGGACATTGAGGAAGTCCCAATTGCCGATGGGGCATCATTAGATGCGATAACCCGCCTGCTCCCCGATGGATACTACAGCACTTTCCGTACGTATGCTGAATGCACACGCGTGATCGGTCTCTCCGCTCATTTACGGCGCCTGCCCGAGGTAGACGCTCCATTCCTCCGCCGGCTACTGACACAATTGCTCGAACCTTTTCGCCCCCAGGAGGCGCGAGTGAGGGTGATGATGACCTTCAGCGGGGAGGTCTATGTGTCGGCGGAACCGCTGAAGGTGCTGCCGCGTGAAATTTACAAGAAAGGAGTCCGTGTGGAAACCACTTCCATTCAACGGGTTGACCCGCGGACGAAATCAACCGCATTTATCGGTCAAAGCGAAGAAGAACGTGCACATATCGCTCAAAAGGGGATTTTCGAAGCATTGTTAGTAAAGAACGGGCGGATATTAGAGGGGATGACAAGTAATTTCTTTTATATACTGCGCCCCTCGGAATCGTCCCGCTCTGCGCATGGCGGGATATGCACTGCCCACCGGGACATATTACCCGGCGTTACGCGTCGTACGGTCATCCGTGTGGCGCGGGAGAGGGGGATTGAGGTGAAGTACAAGTCATTGAAATTGGACAAACTGCCAGCTGTGAACGAGGCGTTCATTACCTCCAGTTCGCGCGGAATCGTGCCGGTTGTCCAGATCGATAATGTTGTGGTGGGGGAGTGCAGGATAGGGGATGTCACGAAACAGTTGTCGGAGGCGTATGAATCGTATGTCATCCAAAAGGCGGAAAGAATCTAACCAATTTCCATTTGGACGGCAAGATTATTGATCCATTTGCGGGAACGGTAACGGTAAACACCTAACAACCATTTTACAGTCTCCTCAGACATCGCGAAAAAATAAACAAAATACACCGGGAGATGAAGAACGAACGCCGCAATATACGCCATGGGGACGCCCACGATCCAAATGATGAAGCCGTCCAGGAGTAACGAAAAGCGTGTATCACCGCCCGCACGCAGTACGCCTATGACAATGGTCATGTTATTAATTCGTACCCACATAAATACTGTAACCACGTTGATAATATTACCCGCGTTTTGGATCACTTCGGGTGAGACGTTATATAACGAAAGGACGGGAGCTTTTACGATTTGAAGGAAAATGCCCATGAATATGCCTCCAAGGATGCCCAATCCCAAGGAGCGCCCCGCGTATCGAAAGGCTTCGTCCTCATTCCCCGCTCCGATGCGGTTTCCGACCAATACAGAAGTGCCGTTTGCAATTCCTATGAATAGGACGAAGGCAATTTGCTCGATCGTGGCAACAATGCTCATCGCGGCGAATGATGCGGTGCCGATTCGCCCATAAATAATATTATAAGTAGTAATGCCTAATGCCCAGAATAATTCGTTCAGGATGACAGGCAGGACCGGCTTGATGACCTTGGCGAAGAATTTTGTATCAAAATCCGTCAGCTCGCGCAGTGATGCGGCGACGGGAGATTGGCGTGTATAGATAATGGTTAATAACGTAATGCATTCGATCACACGCGCAACCACTGCGGCGACCGCTGCGCCCTGGATGCCGAGTTCTGGAAGTCCAAACTTCCCGAAGATCAAAGCGTATGAAAGAAACGTACTAATCCCAAGCGCAAAAACACTGACCAAGGTCGGTGTTTTGACATTGCCTGTGGAACGCATTACCAGCGCGTAACTGAATGTAATCGCAAAAAAAACGAAAGTCCACGAAAAAGTTCGGATATACTCCGTGCCCAGTGTTATAACAGCGTTGTCCTTCGAATATATCTCCAATATCTGGCGCGGGAATATCTGTGAAAGTGAGAAGAACACCAAGCTCGCAGACATCGCCAGCATCAAGCATAATCCCAACACACGCCGAAGGTTGGGAATGTCGCGTCTGCCCCAAAATTGAGCGGTGAACATAGCTGCGCCGCTGATGATCCCAAAATGGACAAGGTTCAATATGAACGCGATCTGTCCTGCCAGGCCGACCGCCGCAACGGCGTTATCGCCTTTTTGTCCCACAAGCAGGACGCCAAGCATATTCAAAGCCGAGAACATGAACTGCTGAACGATTATTGGAACAGCGATCCTGCGGAGTTCCAAAAAATATTCAGGGTCGCTGTAATAATCAGAAACTTTTTTGAAAACCGACACATGCCTCCAGAAGTCCGTCATTATACGCGGGAGTAAGACATGTGTGTCAATTTTCATCTCATAACCATGAAAGGAGAAAGTCAATGAGAAAATTTATCGTTGTACTATTACTGGCAACCTTGTTAACGGCTTGTTCGGCGACGACCGGGACGCCTGAAACGAGCGAGCTGACAAGTCCGATCGAGGCAACGCAGGTCTCAACTGAAAATCCAACCGGCGTGTCCGCTCTGACAAATGAAGTTGAATCAAACGTGGACATCCTGGCCAACCTCCCCGCGGCAACCTGCGACTCTGGTTTGACACCGGCAGAGCCGGCAGGTCCCTATTACAAGGAAGGTTCGCCGGAGACAGCAAACCTGTTCACGGACGGAATGCAGGGAACGCGCCTAATTCTGGCAGGACAAGTGCTCGGCGAAGGCTGTCTCCCCATTCCGAATGTTCGATTGGATTTTTGGCAGACCGATGCAGAGGGGAATTACGATAACGAAGGATACTCGTTTCGCGGGCACCAATTCACCGATAATAAAGGACGCTACTATCTTGAAACGGTGCTGCCTGGAGTTTATTCGTCACGACCCATCCGGCATATCCATGTCAAGGTTCAGCCGACCGATGGCGATATACTCACCACTCAACTGTATTTTCCCGAGCAGCCCGTAAATGATTTGACTCTAACGATTGAAGATCGCGGTGAGTATCTGCTGGGATATTTCAACTTCGTCATCAGATTTGGCGAAAAATAAATTTCTTGCTGGCGCAAAGCAGAATATAAGCAATAAGAGAGACGACGGCCATTAAAACGCGACCGTCGTCTCTCTTATCGTTCAAGTTCTGGTCTGAAAGCCAGATATTTATTCTCCATCTTCATCGAGTGGATTAAATCCGCGACCGAGGATCTCCTGTGCAGGTGAAACGATGACAAAGGCTTGAGGGTCTTCCTTTGCCACAGCGTTTTTGAGGTTATGCGCTTCGGTCATGGTAAGCGCGCAGATCAAAACGGTGCGGCTTGTACCTGTATACATTCCCTTGCCTTCAAGGGCGGTGACCCCGCGGCCCAGGTCGGCGAGGATGCGTTTCGAAACCGCATCAACGTTCCCTGTGATGATGAGCGCAAGCAGTTGACGTCTGCGGCGGCGATGGGTAAACCATGACCGCAAGCCCTTCGGCTTATCGATATCCGACACAGAAATTGTTGGAGAGTCAGCGCCAAACCGCGGAAGGATCTCGCCCGTGGCGCGCGTCATTGTGACCGTTGCAACGGCGACAATGGTAAGGGACAAGTAAAATATCAGCCCCAACAAAATCATCACCTGCCCGGAGACAGGGCCGACTGCTGCACGGTTGATAAATTCAGTCATCCCGGTTGCGGGGATGGGGAATAACCATATTTTCGCCACCCATGACGCATAAAGGATGAGAAAGATCCAGAAATAGTTTCTTCGCAAGCGCCGCCCCAAAGCTTCCAACAGGGAGATCGGAAAGCTGGGGGAGAGTAAATTCTCAGCCAGACTCTCCGCCCATTCGGGCGATGGGTGGAAAGGCGGGACTAGCATCGCCGCATAGAAATCGGTTTCCATCAGTCGCACGCGATAGCTCCATAATTCGTAGTATCGATAGCGGCGTCCCTCGATGAACAAAAACCAGATCACGAGAAGCGTATTGAGAATAATGATGCCGTGATGAATGGTTGGCTGGCTGAATGCTATGGATAATGTCGCGCCTGTGGACACCACCGCCCAATTCGTGGTCGTGTCCAGCCGTTGACGCCAAACGTTCGCGCGGTTGACCTCCGCACGGAAGAAGTGCACCATGGCTGTGACGAACTCGCTGGTCTGGAGTTTATACCCGCGGTAGGTCCAAACAGGTTCTTCGGGAGTCTCCGTTTTTTTTGTAGTCTTTTTTTTGGATTTTGACTCGGATGTTTTGTTGGTTGCCATGGGCATTCTTTCTTTCGTCAGTATTTGGATGCGAACAAGATGATAATACCATTTTCCAATCGTTTATGCCCCGATAAGGCGGTGCAGATCATTTCAAATATATGACCTATGTGTCAGGCAAATTCCTTTCCTTTGCCTTGATTTATAACCAGCCATCCAGTACTCTTAATGCAATCGAATACATCATTGCTCACAGGAGACAGCCATGGCGAAAAAAACACTTTCGGTATTTGTACTATTGTTAATTGGATTGCAGGCATGCACTCTGCCAGCTACGGAAACGCCGACCCCGGCGCCCGAAATCGGCGAACCACCCGTGCTCATGGATCTGTTTGT
>DNDO01000019.1:404-4256 GCA_003484265.1 Anaerolineae bacterium | reverse complement strand
GCCACAGTCTGGGGCGCGTTGCGAAAGATGACCTCGCCTGCTGTGATCAGTATCGGGCCGGGGCAGTTCTTCACGACAGGCGTCGCCTTTCAGCCGGGTTACGATGTGACCCTCCGCGGAGCCGGCAGGGATGCGACGACATTGATGTCTGACCGCACGACCGCAATAATTCGTATCACACTGCCTCTACGGGTTACGATCGAGGCGCTGACGATCGGACGAGCCCGCGAAGGCGCGACCGATACCTGGGGGCTGGAGGTCCGCCCACCAGGAGCCATGGTTACGATGCAGGATTGCCGCGTCTCTGATCTTGTCCATGGAATATCGGTATGGGAGGGCACCAGCCTTAATATCAACGATTGTGTTATTGAACGAAATAGAGATGGCATTCATAACCGTGGGGATCTTACAGTTACAAATACGATATTCACTGCAAACACGATAGCCTTTCTCAATGGCGGTGTGGCCAATGTGTCTGATACAGATTTTCGGGGTAATGGATTTTTCAGCACAACATCGGGTGCAGGAACAGCTGCAGTGAGCAATAATGGACAGTTGTCTTTTCGTTCGGTGGATATTGTTGATAATGCTGTATATGGCTTGATCATCGACGGCGGGACTGTCACTTACAACGGCGGAAACCTCAGCAATAACGGCAACATGGGTATATGGCAGCAGCAGGGAGCCTTCACCGGCCAATCGCTTATCATCGCCGACAATGGCGGTTACGGGGTAAATGTAGGCGGTCGCAGCGATGTAGCAGATGCGGGAATGTTCAGACTGAGCCAATCAGCGATCTTGCGGAATTACTCTGCCGGCATCCGAATAGACAGTGGGGAAGCGCATTTGCAAAACGACACGATCAGCGGAAATACGGCTACATCGTCCGGCGGGGGCGGGATATGGGCCTACGGAGGAGATGTTTTTCTTCTCGATTCAACACTTGTATACAACACTGGCTATGGAATTCACGGAAGTTCCGATAGCGGCGTCATTACGGTACGCCGTTCAGTGATCGCTTTGAACAGCGATACGGAATGTCTTGTTGACTCGAGAATATCTGCCTCCTATGGCACACCAGGGACTTACACCTGTAACGACAGCATGACAGCCGCAGTGCTTAAACTTGGCGCGTTAAGTGAAATTGGCGGAACATGGGTCTATCCGCTTCAGGATGGCAGTCCTTTGATCGACGCGGGTGGACCCGTGGCTACCTGCCCAAGCGTGGACCAACGCGGCGTGTCCCGTCCAGCGGGCGCTACTTGCGACATAGGCGCTTATGAGCAGGCCTCTTTTGCCCTGACAGCCGCCACCCCTGATGTGGCGACTATTTTCACTTCCACGCCGGAGCCGATCAGGGTGACATTTATTGTCAATGCGTTCTGCCGCAAGGGACCCGGAACACGCTACTTCGATGTGGGCAGTTTCAAACCGGGCGACCAGGCACAGGTTGAGGGACGAAACGATTCCGATCCGCGCTGGTGGTGGGTATTGCTTCCGAATGGCAGCGACCACTGTTGGGTGTCCAGCATCGCATTTGAACCGGTCGTGAACATGGAACTGCTGCCGGTCCAGCCTGCACCGGTTCTTCCCGATGCGCCTGCCTGGCTGGATGATTCACCAGCCTGCAACCAAAACAATAACACCCGCGATGTCAAATTGAATTGGCCGGGCGTGCCGGGGGCGACTGGCTTCCGCATCTATCGCGACTCGACGCTGATCGCATCGGTCGGCAGTGATATCGCGGTCTATGTGGATACAGTCGCCTATGACAAGGGCGTGACATATGGCCTTGAAGCGATCAATAAGGATGGGGCGTCAGAGATGTTGACGGTGATCTCAGGCGGGTGCTAGACGTTCAAAATCACCATGAAATCCAACAATGAAGAGCGGGTTGTCCACTGAGACAACCCGCTCTTCATTTTCTAGGTGACAAAACTTTTCCCTACAAAAGAGTGGTGACGAAATGGACCCGAAATTGTATGATGGGATGCGTAAGTCCATTCCCCTTAGGAGATGTTTCCATCATGATTAACAAAGGATCGATCCTCATCGTTTTGACCCTGCTTCTGACAGCCTGCGGTCCGTCCGAGCCCCAGGTGGTCACTGCGGCAGGCGACATCACGGCTGCCGTGGAGCAGTACCGTGACCTGCTGGGTGAAAATAACGGCGGCGACCCCGGCACGAAAGGGCCGACAGGATATCGGGAGTTGAACTGGGACAGCATCCCGGATGAATTCTCCGCCCCCAATTTTTATGTGCCGGATTTTTTCAATGCGCCCGAAGCGCCCCGCGCACGCGGCATCGTATTGAACACGCCGGGTGAGGGCCTTATGGTCAGCGCTGACAGCGAGACGCCATACAATACGCCCGTTCGTTTTGGGAATATCAATCCGCAATACACGGATATTTTCACCACGTTCAGCGAGGAAAAACTGTTCTCGCCGATCGGCAGCAATCTGGTCGTCATTACCTTTTTCGTGCCGGGCACCAGCACGCCTGCGGCTGTACGCGGGTTCGGCGCCGTTTACACGGACGTGGACACGGACCACACCGCATTCGAATACTTCGACAAGGATGGCAACTCGCTCGGGCAGTTCCAGACTCCGGTCGCCGACAACGGACTGTCCTTCCTGGGCGTTGTTTTCGAGGAGGCAATCGTCTTCCGTGTGGAGGTGAGATATGGGACCGGTTCGCTCGGTCCGGACGATGGGGCAGGGGGGGTGGATGTGGCGGTGATGGATAACTTTATTTTTGGGGAGCCGCAGGCGATACCATAGTTGAGGATAGGTCACCGGGGCTGATGTCTGATCCGCCCCGGTAAGTCTCAAGAGGGGGACCGTTAATCCTTTTTCTCGAATATCTCGTAATAACCCTTATCGAGTTCATCGTCGCTGAGATGTGCATAGCGCTGTGTGACCTGGATGTTGCTGTGCCTTGCAAGTTCCTGGGCAAGTTTGAGGTTGCCTGAGCCGCGCAGGATGGTGGTGACGAAGTAATGCCTGAACGAGTGTGGCGTGATCTTGCCGACAGACTCCTCGCCGAGAATTTCCCGCACTCGGTCTGTGACGATGTTGCGTCCCGTTGTGGTGGTGACCGGTTTGACCTTTTTGCCGGCGCCTTTGTCGTGACGCGCGAACAGCGGTAGCGATGCCAGCGGACGACCGAACCCGCCGTCGAGGGAGGAGCGAAGCGAGAGGTAGTCTTTGAGAGCCGTCATGCAGCGCGTGGAGAATCGCACCACGGCTTGCTTGTCGCCCTTGCCTATGATGACGCCGCGTCCTTCATTCCAATCGATATCGCCGCGGCGTAAGGCACAAGCCTCATGGACGCGCAGTCCCGTGTCTGCCAGGGTGAGGATAAAGGCGCGGTCGCGCATTTCGCGTAACCGTAGATTCTCGGAATCGTCACCTGTATAGACAGGCAGGGTGGCGGGATCGCTGATGTGGTTGAGCAGGCGCTCGATATCGTCTGCAGGGAACTGAGGCAGGCGTATGCCAGGCTTGCGGGTGCGCTGTTTTATCAGCAGATCAAGGCGCGGCAGGTTCACATCGGCGATGCGCTCGGCGGCAAGGTATTTGTAGAAGCCCGCCACAGCGGTGATGTAGAGGCGCTCTGTGGCAGACGAGTAAGCCTTGAGATGCGATGCCAGCCATGTGACGGCATCCTCTGTGAGCTTTTCAGCAGGGGTTGTTTCAGGGTCGAGCCAGCGTTCCTTTAACACAGCGGAGAAGACGTTGAGCGCGTTTGCATAGGTGCGTGCTGTATGTTCCTTGCGCGCCTCGGCAACACTGGCAAGATAGGCTGAAATGGATTGGGATATGGTCTGTTCGGTCATATGCTATACGCTAC
>DNDO01000019.1:0-175 GCA_003484265.1 Anaerolineae bacterium | reverse complement strand
AATAATACTTATCGAAAGCAATAGTATTGTAAAAGGATTTGACGCCTTTGTCAAGCCTCCCCCACTCATCGAATGTCATTTCGAGGAGTGGGGTTTTGTGCCGCGACGAAACAATCACTGAGTGGGTTGAAACAGCATCAGATTGCTTCGCCCCTTCGTGGCTCGCAATGACAAC
>DNDO01000126.1:10846-12933 GCA_003484265.1 Anaerolineae bacterium | reverse complement strand
ATGCACTATTGGCTTGATCTGGTTCATCCCGACGATCGGGATGCTGCGCGCATTGCATATGTTAAGAGCACAGAAACGGGTGTTCCATTTGACATGGAATATCGTATGGTCGTGCGAGGCGGGCAGACAATATGGGTGCACGACAAAGCGATCGCTCTGCTTGATTCACAAGGCAGCCCTAAATGGATCCACGGGGTGATCATTGACATTACTGAAAAAAAACAAACTCAATTGAAGCATGAAGGATTGATACTTGAACTGGAATCAAAAAACGCTGAAATGGAACGATTTGTATACACTGTGTCGCATGACTTGAAGTCGCCCATCGTCACCATTGTCGGGTTTCTGGGCTTTATTGAAGACGACGTCAAAACGGGGAACTTGGAAGCCTTCCGCAAGGATATGGACAGGGTCTATCAAGCCACATTCAAAATGCAGAATCTGATGAAAAACCTGCTGGAACTCTCTCGTATCGGCAGACTGATGAATGAGCCGGAAGTCGTTGCATTTTCTGAACTCGTCGATGAAGCCCTAGAGCTGACGCATGGTCGGTTACAAGAGCGGAATGTCAGCGTCCATATCGATCCCGACCTTCCATCGGTCCATGGCGACCGACTGAGACTGCTTGAACTCGTTCAAAACCTGATCGACAACGCAGCGAAATATATGGGAGACCAGCATGAGCCACTGATCGAAATTGGTTCAAAAAGATTCGAAGATAGGATGCCCATCTTTTTTGTCCGCGATAATGGTCTCGGTATTGCTCCCGAATTCCATGACCGAGTCTTTGATTTATTCAACAAATTGGACCCCCAATCCGAAGGCACAGGCATAGGGCTTGCCCTTGCGAAGAGGATCGTCGAGTTTCACGGCGGCAGGATCTGGGTCGAGAGTGAAGCGGGGAAAGGCGCGGCATTCTACTTTACTTTGCCCGCACGGAAACCGAATTTGTGATAAATTACAAGAATATCCCTGACAATCGTCAAATCCATAATTCGGAGCGAACCGGTATACTTTTTCCATGATCAAATATGGAGTTTTATTATGAATTTTGCCATGTGGCGAAAAGCGCTCAACGTAATTCCCGATGTTTCGAAATCCGAATGGGATGAATTGGATGTTATTTCCAAGTGGCTGATATCGACTCGTGCGGCGGTACTCATCATGACTTTTATCTCTGCGGCTCTTGCGGGACTTTTCGCATGGCGCGACAGCTCATTCAGTTTCCTGCCATGGATTGCCCTCACTTTCGGCTTGATTCTCGCCCATGCCAGCAACAACATCTTCAACGACTATACCGACTACATCCGCGGCGTGGATAAGGATAACTACTACCGCAACATATACGGCGCACAGCCCATCGCCAGCGGACTGATGACTCAGCGTCAGCATCTCACGTATTTTGCAGTGACCGCTTTGATGGCACTTGCCCTGGGTATCTATCTGATGTCTTATACGGACTTTAACGCCACCGCCTGGATTTTGCTGGGTCTCGGAGCTTTCTTCCTCTTGTTTTACACATGGCCTCTCAAGGGACTGGCTCTCGGTGAGATAGCCGTGCTCATTGTGTGGGGTCCATTAATGATCGGCGGCGGATATTTTGTCCTGGCTCAAGCATGGAATTGGAATGTTGTCATCGCCAGCCTGCCCTACGTATTGGGCGTTACAACCGTCATCTTTGGCAAACACATTGACAAGCTTGATATGGATGTTGCAAAGAAAATCCACACCTTGCCTGTTGTCATTGGTGAAAGGGCATCACGTTATGCTGTTTTGGCGATGATGGTGGCATCGTATCTGTTCACGTTATACTTGATCGCGACAAAGTTCTTTACGCCTGTGATGTTGATCGTCTTTCTAGCGCTCCCCACTCTCAAATTGGTCTATCCTGTTTTTCAGAAACCCAAACCACAAACAAAACCTGAGGGACAGACCGGCTGGCCCCTATATTTTGTCGGATATGCTTTTGTACATAATCGCAGGTTTGGTTCCTTGTTCATGGTAGGATTATTGGTTGACGTTCTTTTGAGGGTCATTCCAGTCACTGCGGAACTTGTGAAGAATTATTGGGGATGACCAAGTAAAAT
>DNDO01000126.1:0-10584 GCA_003484265.1 Anaerolineae bacterium | reverse complement strand
AGCCTGCTCCTCTTTAATTTTAATCTCCGATCCAGGTTTCTCAATTAATTTATAAACGTATTGTAGATTACAAACACGGATATAAGCAGAAATTGCGCGACCGGGTAGAAACTTGCCCGGTCGAATAGCTTTGCAGCATCGCGCCCGCCTCTGTTTTTGCTGAGTTGATAACCAGGCTGTAAAAGAAAGACATATCCAATGACAAGGCTCAGGGAGATAAATGGAATTCCAAGGTTAATGGGCGAGATGGATGGCAAAAAGACGCTCGTAATTACAGTTACTGCCAATGCAACGATGACGATGATCCCAGCCATTTCCACGCCAAAATGGATCGGTATTGTTTTCGCGTTCACTTGTTTGTCTTCAGCAGTGTCGTTCCAATCGGCGGGTACATTTTGACCGCCGATCTCCCAAAAGAACAGCCAGACAAGCAGAATTAATAATGATGCGGGCGATGGGTTCGGATCCACAACAAAAACGGCGGCAATGGGACCGCTTGCTTTGACCAGTCCGCTGACGAACGTTCTAAGATAGGTGACCTTTAGCAACTTGACATAGACGATTTCCAGAATCGCCGCGCCAGTCAGGATAAATACGATGACAGGATTCAGCAGGTAGGAGCCGATTAATGCGAGGATGAACCAGGTTAACATCCAAGCCAACCCCTTATTGTAGGGCAAAATATTTCTCGCCAGCGGGTAACGCATTTCTGATGCCTCGACCGAATAACCCTCGTTAATCCCGCTGACCGAGAATTTTTCCTTGTCTACGGCAATACCGACCAGATCGTTAAGCGCGTAAATGGCCGTATACCCGGCGAATGCGGTAAAAATTGAGAGGGCGGTCACGGTCCAATCCGGGAAGGCGCCAAGCCATAGCAATGCCACGAAAGCTGGTGTGGCGAGGTCGAGAATGCCGTGCGATGTTCGAGAGAGAGCGAAGAATCGATTCATGGTTTACC
This sequence comes from Anaerolineae bacterium, assembly GCA_003484265.1. Classification (GTDB taxonomy): domain Bacteria; phylum Chloroflexota; class Anaerolineae; order Anaerolineales; family Villigracilaceae; genus Defluviilinea. Next base: position 9,623 of record DNDO01000126.1, on the reverse strand, counting down.
TTGTGTTATGAATTTGTTTTGACGAAATGCGCCATGTAGTTGTTATCTTCCTTTTCAACAACTTTGAATATACCGGTAAATGGATTGTAGATCAAGCTTGCAAGACGGAGGAATTCAAGTCCGCTTTGCTGAGCCCAATGTTTCAATTCATTTGGGCGGATCAATTTTTTGTAGGTATGAGTTCCCTTCGGTAGCAGCCGTAGGATATATTCGCCGCCGAAGATCACCATGATGAACGCCTTTGGTGTGCGATTGATCGTGGAAAAGAATGCGTGACCGCCCGGCCTCAAAAGTTTTGAACAGGCGGCGATGATCTTGCCGGGTTCCGGAACGTGTTCCAGCATTTCCATACAGGTAATCGCATCGAACTGTCCTTCAAATTTCGATGCTGTTTCTTCGATATTCTCATACCTGTATTCGACATCCACGCCCTCCTGCCTCGCATGGATCTTCGCGGCTTCGATCGAGTCGTTCGAGAGGTCGATGCCGGTTGCGCGCGCCCCGCTTTTCGCCAGTGCTTCGGTCAAAATACCGCCGCCGCATCCCACATCCAGAACTTTGCGATCGGAGATGTCAAGCCCGTCCGTAATGAACTTCAATCGCAGTGGGTTGATCGTGTGGAGCGTCCCCATCTCGCCCTTGAGATCCCACCAGGTCTGGGCAACTTTGTCGAATTTTTTTATTTCGTCGGTATCAGTATTGATAAATTGGCTCATTACTCTTTTTCCGTTCCTCGTAGATTTTGCATGCAGATTCGACCTCTTCGAATTTGACGTCGTTCACGAAGGCGCACCCGCCCAATCCCTTCGGAAGCGGGACTCTTTGGAGTCCGTTCCTGTGATAGGTGCGTTCTTCGAGGGTCTCCCATAATAATTGTGGTGTTACAAGGGTGTCGTTGAGAGCGATCCCAAATTTGGAAACGAGGTCGAAAAGCCTGTTCAATTCCTGTTCCGCTACGAGGTCTCTTGCAAAAGCAAGTAGAGAGGAGATCAAGATGTCGATCAGGACAGCCTCTCCGTGGAGAAGGTCTGTTTCTGGATGAGTTTCCAGTCCGTAACTGAAGGTGTGACCAAAATCCACTTTACGCGCCAGTTCGTCCTCAAAGAGATTAGGCTGAAGCTCTTCGAGCATACCGCCAACGGATCGGTCCAGAATCGATGCGCTCGTTTCGTCCTGGAATCTGGATTCGATGCTGGATGTCCCGTGTGATTCGAGCAACTCGAAAAGTTCATAGTCCTTTATCACAGCCAGTTTGATCATCTCGCACATACCGTTTAGGATGTGCCGTGGGGGAAGGGTCTTCAGGAAATTTCGATCCAGAAAAACTTTTTTCGGAGGCTCGAAGGCTCCCAGGCGATTCTTGTTGTTATTGAAATTGATGCCGGCTTTGATACCGATGGACGCGTCCACATAACCCATCAGGGTGGTCGGCACTTTGACGTGCGGGATGCCACGCCGGTAACTGCCTGCAACAAACCCAGCGATGTCAGTGAGCACCCCGCCGCCGATGGCGATGATCGGTTCGTCTCTGCGGTTGATCGGGAATTTATCCAATTCTCGCAGGACCCAGAGATAATTATCAACCGTTTTGTTCTTCTCTCCGGAAGGGAAGACGAGTACGCGCGCATTAATCCCGTGGTGCTCGAAGTAATCCGCGATCTGTTTCGAAAAATGCTGGTTGACATTCTCATCGACGATGATGAAGCGGCGCGTATCCCTCCGCTTGCCTATCGAACGGAGAGCTTCATTCTCCAAGGAGAAGATGTTCTCGCAATTGGCAACTTCGTATTCGATGGGCCTTTGATAACGCACGCGCCAGACGCTGGCATTGTCGGTCATACTACATTCCGCCATTCGGACCTTGCCTTTAAAAGTTTTCGGGCAACAGCCTGCGCCTGTTCGAGATTGTGGTTTTCGTAATGACCGCATTCTCTGATATTTGCGTAGGGCACTTCTTTTGCGATTAATATTTCTTTGAGGATATTCTCGTAAACACCGCAGATCTTTTCTGCATCACCTTCATTGAGCAGGATCAGGTAAAAGCCGGTCTGACATCCCATTGGGGCAACGCTGATGAAGTTTCGTTGCATATATTTTTTGAAGCCGTACAGTAAAAAATGTTCGAAAGAATGAAGCTCCGTCGTGGATAGGTACTCGTCGTTATTCGGACGATTGATGCGTAGATCCACGGAGAATACGCCGTCGCCGTTCTCGCCCTTGGTCAGCGCGCGCAGTTTGACGTGAGGCGCCTTCAATTTTTGGTGGTCCAGTTCCCCGATGGTATGTGTTTCCCATCCGAGTTGTTCGAGGTCGATCATGGTTGCCTCCTGCGATGTCATAGTGTGACATCCACAAATTGAGAAAGGTGGTCGTAGCTGTCGGCCAGCGCTCTTTCCCACGATGCCACATGGTGATACAGTTCCACTGTCGCATACCCGCTAAAGCCATTATCGTTCAGGGCTTTGAAGCTAGCCGCAAAATCCAAAGTCCCTTCGCCGGGAATTTCGTGAAAATGGGCGATTCCAGTTAGTGTATTTGCCACCATTTTGTCCATTAATAATTTCCCATCTGCATTTTTTGTACTGCGCAAATACATCAAAATTGGTCTCGCTCTTTCCAATACATCAAAACTCAATTTGGGGACCGAGATCAAATAGGTGAATATTTCAGGTTCCAACAGGGTCTGACCAGCGTACAGGCTGTTGTAATCGACATACGCAACAGGCGCGGAGATGCTCGCTTTACCTGCAAGTTCGTCTGCTGTTTTCTTTTGAAGAGTGGTCGGAGCATCGTCATAAAAGTAAATTGGGTGGGTGCGGTCGAGTAAAAGGAAATCTGCCGTCTCAGGGAAATAGACCAGATACGAAGCGAAGCTTAGGTCGAATATCAAAGAATCAGCCATTTTGACAATCTTCAAATTATAGCCCTCGCGGGCATCTGAAACGTGCAGGTATCTTGCGTGAGGTGCCGCGAGGGCAAGCGCCCCAATGTAATCCTTCTCTCCGCAATAGTTGTGGCATAGATCAAGGTGCAGTTTGAATTTTGGGGAGTTGACTTCGTCCACAAGTTTCAATCCCTGCTCAAGTGTTTCGATGTACATGCCGGGTTCAGGTTCGATCAATAAGGTTATATCTTCATCATCATGAATTGCTTTTAAACATTGATTGATGCTGTCAACCAAAAGTTCGTTTGGGTCTATTGAAGGATTTTCCACATGGTCATCGCGGATGAACCCGCTTCCAAACGTAACGAGGTCCACATCCAGTTTTCTGGCGACCTCGATTCCGCGTTTGATCAGATTGATGCGGCGTTTTCTTCCTGCAGTATCGACGGTCATCACAGAAGGCTCATGCGGACGGGATGGGGTGAAGAAATGTGAAGCCGTCGCAACGCACGCGGGACGCACACGGGTTTTATTGAATTTCTTTTTGATCGCAGAGAGATATTCGTCCGTGATGTTGAAGGGATTGAACTGGTCTCGATGGAAAGAAACCTCGATGCCGGGGTATCCAGCCTGGTCAACCACATCGATCGCGTCCATAAAATCGAGGTTGGTCAAGCCGAATGTGCTGTAACTTAGTTTTGTCATTTTCGATACTCCAGAATACGAGATACGCGGAGCGCGGTTGTATTATTTTATTCCTTTGATAAATGCCAGGTCTCCGAAGAAGGTATAAAAATGACCGCTGATCGCTGTCTTCAAGCCCGGCGCGCCGAACATATCAGGGAGTTTCCCGTCGATATTGTCGTTCGCTTCTTCGAATCCGTGCAAAAATGGACCGAGCAGTTTCCCATACAATGAGACCGGCTTTCCGAAATCAATGATATGCAATTCGCCGCCCGGTTTCAACACACGGAATACTTCGCGCGCGGTCGCTTCTTTTTCAGTTGTCTTCAAATGATGGATCATAATGCTCGACAGTACGCGGTCGAACGATGCGTCGGGGTAGGGGAGTTTGTCCGTAAAACCGGTATCAAACTTCACGTCAATATTTTGAGAGGCGGATTTTTCAACCGCCATTTCGAGCATCTCAGGGTCTGCGTCCAGCCCGGTCACATCAGCTTCCGGTTGTGCCTCCTTCGCCATCATGGCAAGCGTGCCGGTGCCGCATCCAAGGTCCAACACTTTATACCCGGGTTGAATATTCGCCTGATCGATCAGCAAGGATTTATATCGCACATCGCGCACGATGTATTTTTGGATGAAGTCAAAGAATGGGGTCAGGAACCTGAAACTCAACGCGGGAATATACTCTTGCTGTCTTTCACTCATAAGAACGGTCTCCAGAAAATTATTCAGACATATTGTATCAGATTTCACAAGGTGGGTTCAATTTTCGACAGAAATGTCTTTCACCTCCAGCCACGCAGGCTCGGGATTTTCCAAAACGCCGAACCCAATTCTCCCCTCTGGCGTGAACGCCGCGTATTGATTGTCGATCCAGATGACCAGTCCCAACGGGGGATTTGGACTAACTCGCGACTCAATAAGGTGAGCATCATCCACCTCAAAGACCACTCGCTCCTCTCTCCACTCGAACTTGTATTTGTGCCATTGGGTCGCGTCTACACTGAGATTTACCCCATCTTCAGCAATGACTCGACCCATCAACTGCCGCGTCAGCTTCCTCGAGAAGGGCAGCGTCAGTCCCGCAAGGATCAATAACGGATGAAACTTTGGCGCACGAAATGATTGTGCGATGAAACCATTAACGGCACCTCTTCGCTGAGCGGAGGGCGGATCGTCCGTTGCTCCTCCCGAAGTCGAAGCGCCCTTCCTCTGCGCTTCGCTCCGCTCGGGAAGGATGGGATTACGAAATGAAAGATAGTTTTCTTTGGACGAACCAAAAAACCACAACGCATTCGGCAATGCAGGAACTCGAAACGGTCTGCCTCCGAACCCAAGCGACATCCCGAACGGATCATTCCATAACCCAAATCCCCAAGTACCGGGAATTGAATTGCTGGAGGTTCGAGCAGACAGACTCAACGTCAATGTCCGATGCGCAAATTTCCATCTTGGAAGTATCGCGTAGTCATCAAGTTGAGCGAGGCGGTATTTGTCAGCCTTTCCAGATGGAATGGATAAAAGGAAATGCGATGATTCGCCTGAAATTAGTTTGACTCGTGAGCCGGGCGTAAAACGCGGATTTAGTTTCGTGTAAGCCATTTTCTTCATTATATGGTCAGTATGATTTTACGATTTGTGTTTCCAGTGTACAATATTTCCATGCGAACCGTATTCTGGGAAGATAACCAACTGAAGATGATCGACCAGCGCATTTTGCCCGGTCGTTTTGAAGTAATTGCGTACAAGGATCACAAGTCCGTGGCGCGCGACATCACGGACATGGTCGTGCGTGGCGCGCCTGCCATCGGCGCCGCTGCCGCGTTTGGGCTGGCGTTGGCAGGCTATGAGTCCGCGGCGAAGACGAGCGCCGAATTGATGAACGATCTGCGTTCTGCATCGGTCACCTTGAAAGCCGCACGTCCAACGGCGGTCAACTTGGCATGGGCGATTGACCGCATACTCAACAAAACATCCGATCTCAACTCTCTGGATGGAGCTGACTCCCTCCGCCAAATCGTACTCGACGAAGCTCAACGCATTGCCGACGAAGATGTCGAGATCAATAAACGCATGGCAGAACATGGCGCGGCGCTCATCAACGATGGCGATACGGTCATCCATCACTGCAACACGGGCGCGTTGGCAACGGTCGATTGGGGCACCGCGCTCGGCGTCATACATACTGCACATGAGCAGGGAAAAAATATCCATGTGTTGGTCGATGAGACCCGTCCGCGTTTGCAGGGTGCGCGGCTGACTGCGTGGGAGTTGGAGCAATACGGCATCCCTTATGAAATAATCAGCGACAACACAGCAGGGTATTTCCTGAAAGCGGGCAAAGTGCAGAAATGCTTTGTCGGCTCAGACCGCACCGCCGCAAACGGTGATGTGGCGAACAAGATCGGGACGTACATGCTCGCGCTTGCCGCCCATGATAACGGAGTACCGTTCTATCCCGTTGTCCCTACTTCGACTGTTGACCTCGCTCTTTCTCACGGAGACCTGATTCCGATCGAAGAGCGGGATCCCAGCGAAGTGCTTGGCTTGGAGTTCATGGGCGAGCGTGTCGCGCCTGAGAACGCCAAAGCCCGCAACATCGCGTTTGATGTGACGCCCAATCGTCTGGTCACTGGTATTGTCACAGAAAACGGGGTTGTCTATCCGCCGTTCGATGTAAATTTGAAGAAAGCCGTTTTGGGAGAATAAATGTTTTTATTTCAATCACCGCCTCCGACCCGCTTTGACCTCAACTTTAGCCTTTTCGAGATTCCCGTGCGCGTTCATCCAATGTTTTGGTTTTTAGCCGCTTTGCTTGGATTTGGTTCCGGTCAGGTACTGATCTGGGTGTTCGTTGTCTTCTTCTCGATCCTCATCCATGAAATGGGACACGCGCTCGCGTTCCGCCGCTACGGTCAGGATTCACACATCGTTCTCCACTTTGCAGGCGGGCTTACCATCCCCGAGTCACTACGCTGGGGAGGCGGTTATGCGAGTGTTTCACTCTCTGCCAATCAACAGATATTCATTTCACTAGCTGGTCCGTTTGCGGGGTTTGTTCTTGCCGGGCTGGTAGTGGGCGGCGTCATATTCTCGGGTGGAGAGATCGCCGTCAACCTGTTGTTCGGCATCATCCCCATCCCTCAACTGACTTTTCTTCCCTTTGGTAATAATGCAGTGCAGGTATTGATCGTGATGCTGTTGTGGGTCAATGTCTTCTGGGGGTTGATCAACCTACTGCCGGTCTTCCCGTTGGATGGCGGACAGGTGGCTCGGAATTTTCTTATCCAACTTGATCCATTGGACGGCGCACGCAAGTCTCTTTGGTTATCGACGATCACCGGCGGTGTCGTTGCAGTTGCGGCGTTCGTTTTGCTTGGCAGTTTTTATATGGCGTTCCTATTCGGATTATTGGCATTTCAAAGTTATCAGGCATTAAGCGGCCGTTTTTGATTGGACGTGAGAAAATGAATTATCAACGCTCATTTTCTAGACAATGCTGGCATCACATGATAAACTTTTGACCGCATTGACTGGCGTGGCGCAAGTGCGCCACGTCTTTTGTTGCGAATTGAACGCCGAGGACGGCGCTCTGAGCATATGAGGTGAAATGGACATTCTTCTTACTGGATCTGTAGCATACGATTATCTGATGACCTTTCCCGGTCATTTCAAAGAGCAAATCCTTCCTGAACTTTTGGGGTCGATCAGTCTTTCATTTCTTGTGGATGGCATGTCAAAATATCGAGGCGGCATTGCACCGAACATTGCATACAACATGGCAATGCTTGGCGAACGTCCGCGCGTGATGGCGACCGTCGGCGAGGATTTTTCAGATTATCGTGAATGGCTTGAATCCAAAGGAGTGGACACTTCATTGATGAAAGTGATCCCCGGCGAGTTCACCGCCTCTTTCTTTGCGACGACTGACCGGGATTCTGCCCAAATTGCATCTTTCTACCCTGGAGCCATGGGGTATTCAGCCGTTCAATCGTTGAAGGAATTGGACAAGAAACCTGATCTCGTCATAGTTTCGCCCAGCGCGCCTGACGCAATGATGAAGTTCCCGATGGAAAGCCGCGAGTTGGGGATCCCGTATCTGTATGACCCAAGCCAGCAGGTCCTTCGTCTCGAAGGGAGCGAATTGTCGCGCGATATGGAAGGCGCGCAATTCCTGTTCTGCAATGACTATGAGTTCGGGTTGATCTCCAAAAAGACGGGCTGGAGTCTCGATCAAATCCTTGAGCACATCAAGGTGTTGGTCATAACACGAGGCAAGGACGGAGCAGACCTTTACGTCGGAGGCGATGCGGTGCACATCCCAACTGTTCCTGAGGATGAGATCGTTGATCCCACCGGCGTTGGCGACGCCTTCCGCGGCGGGTTTTTATCTGGTTACTCTCACGGCTTCGACTGGAAATTATGCGGCGAGATCGGTTCCCTTGCGGCGGTGTATTGTCTCGAACAAAAAGGGACCCAAAGCCACAGCTACACGAGGCAGGAATTCGTCGAACGCTTTCGAATGCATTTTGACGATGGTGGTAAGTTAGATGAATTGTTGTAATTAGTTGAATCTGGTGGTCGAGTAGGTCGATAGCCTCGATCAAGACTGCCAATAGGAAAAATAATTTTAGTAACTGGTGGTTTCGATACGCCCCGCGCACGATTCGGATTCGCTTGGCGCGGCGGGACTACTGAACCACCGAATAATTTAGAAGGAGCATTAAATGAACAACTACGATATCAAAGACATCAACCAGGCAGAAGGCGGACGCCGCCGCATGGATTGGGCAGAGCGCGAAATGCCCGTCCTGCGTTCCATTCGTGAGCGCTTCAAAAAAGAAAAACCACTTAAGGGACTGCGTCTCTCCTGTTGTCTGCATGTGACAACGGAAACCGCCAACCTGATGGTCACCTTGCAGGATGGCGGTGCGGACATTGTCCTTACTGCCTCCAACCCGCTCTCCACTCAGGACGATGTTGCCGCCGCATTGGTGAGCCACTTTGAAATTCCAGTGTTTGCGATCAAGGGCGAAGATAAGGTCACTTACTTCAAGCATATCCGTGCCGCGTTGGAGCACATGCCTCACATGACGCAGGACGACGGCGCAGACCTCGTGTCGTCCCTTTTCTTCATCGAGATGGGACGTTTCGAGAAGCTGGAACCATCCCTTGCCACATGGGCAAAAAGCCTGAGCGAAGAAGAACGCAAGAAGATGCTCTCGAACGTCATCGGCGGCACCGAAGAGACCACGACAGGTGTCATCCGTTTGAAGGCGATGGAAGCGGATAAGGTTTTGAAGTTCCCCGTCATCGCGGTGAACGATGCGCTCACCAAACACCTTTTCGATAATCGATACGGTACGGGTCAGTCCACTGTGGACGGCATCATTCGCGCCACCAACGTCCTGCTGGCGGGCAAGAATTTTGTCGTAGCAGGCTACGGCTGGTGCGGACGCGGTCTCGCATCCCGCGCCCGCGGCATGGGCGCGCAGGTCATCGTTACCGAAACCGATCCGATGAAGGCGCTCGAAGCTGTCATGGACGGTTACCAGGTGATGCCGATGATCGACGCCGTGAAGATCGGCGATATCTTCTGCACCGTGACCGGCGACATCAATGTATTGGATGGTCATCACTTTGAAGCGATGAAAGACGGCGCGATCGTTGCGAATTCCGGTCACTTTAATGTTGAGATCAACATCCCTGCGCTGGAAAAGATGAGCAAGGGTGAGCCGAAACATGTGCGCGAGTTTGTACACCAGTATGAGACGAAGGACGGACGCAAGATCAACATCCTCGGCGAAGGGCGCTTGATCAACCTCGCCTCTGCTGAGGGGCATCCTGCCTCCGTTATGGACATGTCTTTCGCCAACCAGGCATTATCCGCCGAATATATGGCGAAGAACGCCGACAAATTGGAGAAGAAGGTCTACTCAGTCCCCGCAGACATCGACAACGAGATCGCCCGCCTCAAACTAGAAGCGATGGGCACCAAGATCGACATTCTGACCCCCGAGCAGACTCACTATCTCAATTCGTGGGAAGAGGGAAC
>DNDO01000243.1:6907-7246 GCA_003484265.1 Anaerolineae bacterium | reverse complement strand
GCGACAGGCACGGGCAAGTTACCCGATGATGAAGTTGCCCTTCTCGCTCGGGTCACCGAAGATCTCGGCGATGTCGCCTTCGTTCGCCATATACACCTGCGCGTGATGCGGCGGCATATTCTTCACGGGGCGGATGCCCGGCTCGTCCTTCAAGCCTGCCGCGATCTTGCCCTGCCAATCCTTATACGCAGGCGTCCCCAACTCAGGACCGACCTCCAGCATCAGATTCGGCAGCACCTCGAGGTTGGCGTATAAGGTCTGTCCATGCAGCGCCTGAGCGATGTGCGCGGGGAAGCGTCCGTCCATTTGCTCATCCGCGAAGCGCGGGTCCGTCGCACC
>DNDO01000243.1:0-6634 GCA_003484265.1 Anaerolineae bacterium | reverse complement strand
AGGACGATGTCCGTGACGATGCCGTAATAATTCCACTCACCGCTCTGGATCACCACGAACGCCCCCTCCTGAATCTCCTGCGGGGAGACGATGAGGCGTACTCTAAAGTTTTCCTTTAATCCGCCGCCAACCAAATATCCGATTTTTGTTCTATCCATGATTCCTCTTCTCTACCACAAAGGGTCACCAAGGTACACGAAGGTTTAAGAACTTTAAGCTTTTCCTTTGTGCCCCTTCGTGACACTTAGTGGTTGAATCTTCACACAACCATCCGCTTAATCCCGTCTTTCAAATGCACAACGTTAAAGTTGATCAAGAACCCCAATCGAATTCCCGTCAACTTCAAATATGTAATCAACTGCGCATCGAAAATAGGATGCATCGTTTCCACAGACTTAAACTCTACAATGACGCAATCGTTCACGATCATGTCGGGCTTGAGTCCAGCGTCCATTTTGATACCGCGATACGTAACTGGCAATCCGACCTGAGTCGGTGCGCTTAATCCGCTTTCGGTTAACTCGAATTTTGTACACGTCTCATAAACGGATTCAAGCAACCCAGGTCCAAGAGCAGTATGAACCTTGAACGCCGCATCCAACACCGCCTTGCCAACTTTTTCCACATCTGGAGGAACAGGAGCATAGATTCTCTTTTGCATAATTTCCTCTTTAATCAACCACAAAGGAGACAAAGGGTCACAAAGATTTTAAGATCTATTGGTTTTCCTTCGTGCTCCTTTGTGACCCTTCGTGGTAAAAATTACACACTAACATCGCTCAACGCCCCCAACACCGCCATCAATGTCGGGTAATCATCCCGCAGCAGCGTGATCACTTCCTGCGTCGCTCGCTCCTGCCAGCCCTTATCCTTGTGCGCGGACTGCGCCTGCAGGATGTGCGCCGCCATCACATCACCGATCGGTGCATCCTTCGCGTTCAAAATGTGACGGAAATACCCGAACCTCTCCGTGAAGCGTGCAATATCCTTCTCATCACACTTGTAGATCACATCCAAACTCAACGGCGGACGCGGGGGAAGCAGATGAAATATCTTCCCATCCTGTTCGTACCCCACCGCCAGCACGGACATCTCGACAGGCACGATGCGGTTTACGCGATTATCATTCATCACCGCATCTGAAACATTTTCTGATGTCACTAATTGACGTACAAGCCCGTCGTCATCAATATGAATATCATGGATAAGACCGTAAATTTTGTAGTTCTCATTCCCCTCAGGTTCAGCGACTACAAGTGAGCCAAATGAAGGAATAGATAGTTGCGATACACGACAGCCAGCAACAAAGCCAGTAGTGCCAGCTCGTAAAAGACGACCAATTTCATAAGTTGTCATAATTAATACCTCTTTCTGCCACCTGCAAGAGAATCTTTACCTACTTGTTTATTGGATAAATCATCAAGATCTTCGCCTTGTTTTCTGATTTCCATCGCAAGCATTTTCTCTATTTGTTGTTTCTCTTCATGCTTGACTACAGCAATTTCATGAGCGCGATTAAGTAAATAGGGATAAGGCTTTCCTCCCATCATGCGGCATTGCTCGACAAGAACTCCGTGTAACAAATCCAACTTCCCCTTATCATCCACGACCCACCTGGGGACTTCGACTCGCACGGGCCAGGGATGTCCCTCCGTGCCGACGTTTAGATAGAAGAAATGTAATGACAGGACACCCTTATAGTTCTTCTCTGAGCTTGATTGGATATGGAAAACCGCCGAACGATGCCCGGGCGGCAATAGCGGATTTTCCCTTTCGCCATAGAGCCAGCGGTCACTTACGCCGCGCAATGGATGGAATTCCCGCAGTTTTTGGAGTTGGTCGTTGTCCGCCATCATGATTTCCAATAGACGAAGAACCAGGTCGGCGGATGGTTTATCTACATAACCTGCGGTAATGACTCCGCGTGATTGCAAACGTGAAAGAACACCCATATATTTTTTTGTGTATTCTTCATAAGATTTAGCATCTTCACCCTTCGCACCCCATAACTCGATGGGACCATCTGTAAACGAAACGATGGGACCCTTGATGCCCTTGGATAACTCATCCAATTTGGTGCGCTCGGCGACATCCCTTTTGAGAGCGACCATGCCGTCTGAAAGCGGTATCCCGTTGGGTAGAAGCTCTTCGCCGTAGAGGAGTTCGCTCTCTGTGGAGATTTTAGGCGCTTCGCCGGAGTTAAGCCTCATGATGATCGCGCCGACATTAACCAGAGAAAACTGTATCGCTCCGTGACGGTCTGGGTTGATCTGCGAACCGTCAGCGGCGATCAGGGTGGCTTGGATAACTGAATCAGGCGGGGGGTAGGAGGAAGCGAGCGGCTCATCGAGCGGGAGTGCACAGCGGATGTTTTGGTCAACCGCTTTGGCAGAATCCACTTTGGAACGCAGCGCATCCAGTTCAGACGCGTAGGTATTCAGCAATTCGCGCGCTTTGGTTCGTCTCTCTTCCAAAGTCTTCTTTCGTTCGCGCGCGCCTTTGCCGATCTCTTGTATCTTTTCGTAGATTTGCTGATAGTCTATTGGCATGGCTTCCCATTAGAACAAATGTGCCAGAATTGTACAGGCAAACTGCCCAAAATTCAAGAAGAAATGAGGAACTTTTGGAAATGGGCGGCGTCTTATCTGCGAGGTTCATCATCAAAAGGAGTATATAACCATGAATAAAAAAGTATTGATCGTTTCAATAGTAGCCCTGGCCGCTCTTCTCGTGAGCGCCTGCGGACCTACGACCGTCAATCAGGCGGCACCCCTCCCCGTCCGCACCATCAATGTTTCGGGCGCAGGGACGGCCAACCTGGTACCGGACATCGCCTACATCTATCTGGGCGTGAACACCCAAAAGCCTTCGGCTGCGGAGGCTGTGGAAGAGAACAACGTTCAAGTCCAGACCATGATCGAGGCGCTGCGCGACTTCGGCATTGATGCCAAGGACATCCGCACGACCAACTTCAGCATCTGGCCCCAGGAGCGTTACGACCCGCTCACCGGCACACCCACCGGCGAGAAGACCTATGTGGTGGATAACACCGTATATGTTACCGTGCGCGATCTGGACAAGCTCGGCGAACTGCTCGATACCGTCATCGCGGCGGGAGCCAACACCGTCAACAGCATCCAATTCGATGTTGCGGACAAGGATAAGGCTCTCGAGAGCGCCCGCGCCGATGCTGTGAAGGATGCAAAGGTCAAGGCACAGGAACTCGCCGATGCCGCCGGCGTGGAACTCGGTGAAATTCACGGCATCGCCTTTTACGACAACCAGCCCTACCCGATGTTTGACGGCAAAGGCGGTGGCGGCGGAGCAGCGGCAGAAGCGGCTGTGCCGATCCAACCGGGACAGTTGACCTTCACTGTAACCGTCAGTGTTACATACGAGATCAAGTAACCCGCCGCGCGTCTGACTTAATTTGAACCTGCTTCTGAACAAGGAGCAGGTTCTTTGCCCCCCAGCAACCTCCCCCAAATACGACGAACATCTGTCGTATTTGGGGGAGGTGCCGCTTTAGCCGCGGAAGGGGCGGTTATAATCTCCAAATTCATTTACAGTTAGGAGACACCATGCTCAAAGTCGGATACATCGGTCTGGGATTAATGGGCAAATCAATTGCGCGCAATATTCTCAAGGCAGGCTTTCCTCTTTTCATTCATAACCGCTCGCGCGCCGCAGTGGACGAACTCGTTGCGGAAGGTGCGATCGCCGCATCCACGCCGGCTGGCGTCGCCGCGCAAGTGGACATCATCTTCACCAACCTCCCCGATACACCGGACGTGGAAAAGGTTGTGCTTGGCGAAAAGGGAATTATCGAGGGTGCACATCACGGTCTCGTTTACGTGGACAATTCCACGATCAAACCAGCTTCGGCGCGCATGATCGCCGAAAAATTGTCAGCGCAGGATGTGTTTGCCTTGGATGCGCCGGTTTCGGGCGGGGACATTGGCGCGAAGAACGGAACGTTGACAATCATGGTCGGCGGTGATGCATCCGCGCTGGAAAAGGCAATGCCGGTCTTTCAGGCAATGGGCAAAACGATCACGCACGTCGGCGATGCGGGGGCAGGACAGGTTGCGAAAGCCGCGAACCAGATCATGGTCGCCGCGCAGATGGTGGCGATGGGTGAACTGCTCGTCTTCTCGAAGAAGGCGGGAGTCGATCCGCGCAAGGTTGTCGAAGCCATCAAAGCCGGCGCTGCGCAGTGCTGGACGTTGGATGTCAAACCGCCGCGCTTGTTCGACGGCAATCGCAGCCCCGGTTTCAAAGCCTATATGCAATTAAAGGATTTGGGTATCGTCCTGGATACCGCGAAGGAATACGACATTCCCATATCGAGCACGACCGAAAACACGAAACTCTTCCAGCAAATGATCGACACCGGCATGGGCGAATTGGATAACTCTGCGGTCGTGGGTGTGATCGAGAAATTGTCGGGAGTGGAAATCCCATAAATAATTCGGTGGTTGAGTGGCCGAAGGCGTATGGAAACCACCAAATAGATAAAAATATGAAAAATTACTTCCCCACCATCCGCGATTATGCATTGATCATTATCGCCGCATCTATACAGGCAATATCCCTGCGCCTGTTCTTCGTCCCTGCCAACCTCGCCTCGGGAGGCGTGAGCGGCATCGCACAGTTGATCAACTTTTACACGGACTGGCCCATCGGCTTGATGATTTTGATCGGCAACGGTCCGTTGTTCGCTCTCGGCTGGCGCTTCCTCGGCGGATATCACTTCGCCTTGCGGACAGCGACCTCCATTGTCACGTATTCGATATTGACAGACCTATTATTGAGAACTCCGCTCTTCGCCGCGGACGGTGCAGGGACCGCGCTCATCGCCGACCTGCAGGGTGACATCTTCCTCAACTCGTTGTATGGAGCCATCGTCAGCGGGATCGGCTATGGACTGGTCTATCGCGCGCGCGGCACCAGCGGCGGATCGGACATCCTTGCACGCATCCTCAATAACTGGCGAGGCATTTCGATGACTCAAAGTTATCTCATGGTGGATACTGCCGTCATCCTCGGCGCGGGATTTGTCTTCGGTTGGAAGGAAGCGCTCTACGCGATGATCGCCCTCTACGTCAGCGGACTTGTCGCGGAGACCACGCTCGAAGGCGGCGGGACCGTCCGCACGGCGATGATCGTCACAGGCAAACCCGAAGAAGTATCAGAACGCATTCTCGAGGGACTGATACGCGGCGTCACCGTCCTCGAAGGGACGGGCGCGTTCACAGGCGCAGACCGCCCCGTATTATATGTTGTCATCACACGCGCAGAGGTATCGAGGCTGAAAGCCATCGTCAATGAAGTGGATCCGCGCGCGTTCATGGTGATTGGGTATGCACATGAAGCGTTGGGTGAAGGGTTTAGACCGTTGAAGTCGTAATACAACCCCAACATCCTATGTCATTTCGACGAGTGAAACGAGGAGAAATCTTTTGTTGCATATAAAGAATTCTCAGTCGCTGTCGCTCCTTCGAAATGACAAACTATGATTTGGATTGCCTCCTCCCAAAATGTTATCTAGACTCCGAGCATTCGCCTCCCTCTTCCGAGAACTTGGTCCGCGTTGGACGCTCTTTCGCCTTGCCTACTCCTTCCGACTCCGCACAGGCATCATCCGTTTGCAAATGCCGAAGGGTGAGTGGAAAGATTATAAAAAATACATAACTGGTAACCCAGGGAGTCGAATGGAGCGGGCGTTTTTCCCGCTCGGATCGAAACCACACCTAATCAACGCCCCTTGGAATCCCCAAACCGCCATCGACGAAGCAGACCGCCTTCTCAAAGGCGAAATAAAATACTTCTCCCACCAATTCATCCAAACAAGCTTTCCTCCCATTTGGCACCATGATTATGTCACTGACTCAAATCTCGATCCGTATAAGCATTGGTCTCAAATCCCTCATGATTCCTCTGCCGATATCAAATTCATCTGGGAACCCAACCGTTTCGCCTTCGTCTACACCCTCGTCCGCGCCTACGTCTCCTCCCAGGACGAAAAATATCCCGAAGCCTTTTGGACCCTCGTCGAAGATTGGGCAAAACACAACCCTCCCAACACTGGTCCCAATTGGATGGACGGACAGGAGATCGCCCTGCGCCTCATGGCATGGACGTTCGGCTACAGACACTTTGTTGACTCTCCCTCTTCAACTCCTGAACGAATAGAACAATTCACTCTTTATATCGCTGCTCAAGCAGATCGGATATATAAGAACATTGGTTACGCCATTTCCACAAGAAGCAATCACACCATCAGCGAGGCTTTCGGCTTATGGGTGGTCGGATTGCTCTTTCCCGAACTCAATCACGGCGAAAAATATTTATCATTAGGAAAACGAATTCTCGAAGAGGAGGCTGCCAATCAAATCCTCCACGATGGCAGTTACTCCATGTACTCCCTCAACTACCATCGATTCATCCTTCATATTTATCTCTATGCGATTCGCATCGGCGATATAAACCACATTCCACTTTCTACAGAACTCAAACGATCAGTTGCGAACTCTATCACCTGCCTCTCCCGCCTCATTGATCCCCAAACTGGCGAAATGCCTGTCTACGGCTCCAATGACGGCGCGCTTGTTTTACCGCTGAATAACTGCGA
>DNDO01000177.1:14478-14800 GCA_003484265.1 Anaerolineae bacterium | reverse complement strand
GCGAAGAACTTGCACGCCTGGCGCTTCGCCGACAGCCTGCTCGGGCGAGAAGTATTGCGGCGAGCCCCAGACCACATCTGCGCGTTCATCTGGTTGGATGGTGGATAGGGCGCGTGCGATGCCGAAGTCTGTGACCTTGAGACGGTTGTCTGGTGTGACGATGAAGTTGTGAGGTTTGATATCGCAGTGGACAAGCCCAGCGCGGTGAGCGTAGCCGACACCCGCGCAGGCCTGTACGATCAACGGGATGGCATCGTCGATGGAGTAGCGTCCGCGCTGGCGCAGGATGGTTTTTAGATCTTTGCCGGGGATGTGCTCCATG
>DNDO01000177.1:12739-14173 GCA_003484265.1 Anaerolineae bacterium | reverse complement strand
CCGTGACGATGTTGGGATGCGAGAGGTTTGCTGCGGCGCGCGCTTCCGCCCTAAAGCGGTCCTGGAAGGCTTTGTCGTTCGAGTATTTTTCGTGAAGGACTTTAATCGCAACCGAACGTTCGAGCATCAGGTCGCGCGCGCGGAATACATCCGACATGCCGCCCCTGCCGATGCGCTCGAGTAATTGATAACGGTTGTTGAGGACGATGCCTTCTTCCATGGTGAGGAGGATTATACCCCCTCCCTGACGCGATAGCGGCGGAGGGTGGTCGGCGGTTATAATCCCTCCCATGCGAAGCGCGGTCATTATCTACAACCCGATGGCGGGACGATACAACGTAAAACCATTTATCAGATCGGCTGTCAAAGAGTTGGAGTCCGCTGGGTGGAAAGTGGACGCGGAGGCAACCAGGAGCGGCGCTCACACCATCGAGCTGGCGAAGCAGGCATCGGCGGAGAAAAAAGACGCGGTCTTTGCCGTCGGAGGCGATGGCACGATCGGCAACGTCGTCAACGGTTTGATAGGCACAGAGACCGCGCTCGGCGTCCTGCCCTCGGGGACGGCGAACGTGTGGAGCATCGAGTTGGGACTGCGTCCGTTCGCATGGACCCGCCCTTGGGTGTTACGGAAGAATGCGTCCATCCTTGCCAACGCGCCATGTTATTCGGTGGATGTGGGGACGTGCAATCAGTATTCGTTCATGATGTGGGCAGGTATCGGGTTGGACGCGATGACCATTCATTCCCTTGAGCCGCGCATTCGGTTCGAGAAATTTTTTGCGATGCCTGAATACGCGGCACGCACCATCTGGCAGGCGGCGCAATGGAGCGGCGTGAAATTGCGTTTATGGGCGGACGGCAATGAGGTGGAAGGGAATTACATCCTGGCAGTGGCCACCAACATTCGCCATTACCTTGGAGGTCATTCCAACCTTTCGCCGGATGCCTATATCGATGACGGCTTGCTCGATATCTGGCTTTTCAGCGGGAACAATCTGGGAGACGCATTGCGTCATGCCTATGACATGTGGCGCGGCAACCACATCACATCCAACGACGCGCGCCGGATTACATTCAGTGACCTGCGCATCGAAAGCGAAACGCCGTTTTGGATCCAGACCGACGGCGAGCCGCGCGGCTCCGCGCAAAACGTGGAGATCAAGATCCAATCGCGAGCATTGAAGATGCTCATGCCCCCGCGCGGCATGGAATTATTGAAACATTCGTAGGCGCGGTTTATCCCGCCCAAAGGATACAAATGAACGTTCGTCAACTTTTCAACAAATGGGTGATCGCGGGTGCACTGCTCCTCGCGGGACTATTAATCCTCATCACTGCCATCTCCATTGGATGGACAACCCCGCCTCAAACATCCGACGTTGGGTTTGTCCCCGCGCATCTGACCGTGATTCCCGCCCCGACCGGCACCTCCAG